>CAIVRI010000174.1 GCA_903908265.1 uncultured Pseudomonadota bacterium | reverse complement strand
GCGGCAGCAGCGGCGGCGGCGGCGGCTACGGCGGCGGCGGCGGTGGCGGCGGCGGCGGCGGTGGCCGCTGGTAATCTGAACGCGGTCGGTAACGGCCGTAACAGATGATCCACTAGAAAGGGCCGCTCACGCGGCCCTTTCTTTTTGTGTGATAGGCGTAACGAGAGGCCTTCCCTTGATCGTCGCGGCGCGGTGGGATGGCCCTTGCGACCGGTGGTCCGTTCGCGCGGCGGGCGTTTCGTTCTACGGCCTTTAAGACCCCGTCGCAGTGGGACGATACAAACCCTGCGCCAACGAAGCCGCCTTGACTAGGGCCCATACTGGCCGGCCGGGTTGCAATGACAAGTCGTCAATGGCCGATTGGGTAATTCTCGCCAATAGATGATCGTGCCCGACCGCGATCGTGGTGAGCACAAACCCATCCTGCTCCGGGTCTAGCGTTTCAATGATCCCGGGCAATGCATTGCGTACGGAGAGGCCGTGCGGTGGCTCGGTCGCGAGGATCACCTCATTGGCGGGGATGTGCAGTCGTAGCCGTGTACCCACCGCATCACCAACGCCTTGTAATCGTAAGGGATGGCCGCCCAAGCTGACGGTGATTAGTCCCGTGTCCCGGTTGCAGGAGGTAATTTCGGACTCGATCACGGCACCCACGCCGCTGATCCCCACTAAGGGCCGCAGTGCCGGCGACAGACTCAATGCGGATGGCGTGTCGCAGGCGATGATTTTTCCCTCGTCGATCAGCACGACCCGGGCCGCCAGACGGAGGACTTCCTCGTATTGGTGGCTGACATAGAGCATCGGAATACGATAGCGGTCGCGCAGACGCTCCAAGTACGGCAGCACGTCGTCGCGACGCGCGCGATCGATCGACGCCATCGGTTCGTCTAACACCAGTAATCTCGGTTGGCCGAGTAGCGCACGGCCCAAGGCAACTCGTTGTCGTTCACCGCCGGAGAGTTCATGCGGACGGCGCCGCAGTAACAGCGTAAGCCCTAGTAATGACACAACCTCATCTTGTTCAGCGTAAGTGTCGCCGTGATGGCGCTTATATCCGTAGAGCAGATTTTGGGTGACATCTAGGTGTGGAAATAAACGGGCGTCTTGAAACACACATCCGATACGGCGCCGTTCGCTGGGTACGCACACACCCCGTGTTGAGTCCAGCAACACATCGCCATCCAGTTCGATGCGACCGATGGCGGGCATTAGACCTGCAACAGCATGGGCTAGCGTGGTTTTGCCGGCGCCTGAAGGGCCATACAGCGCGGTCAGGCCGGGGGTTGGCAATGTAAGGTTCACCGCCATACGGAAGCGGTTACGAACTATGGAGAGTGCAAGCTGTAGCATCAGGCACGCCCGACGCGGCGGCGCAGTGTGCGCGATAGAGCTTCTGCGATCAAAAGCCCGGTCCCACCGAGTGCGACCGAAAGCAATGCCAAACGCAGTGCGGCGCCATCGCCGTTGGGTGACTGCAGCGCAGTGTAAAGCGCCAACGGCAGCGTGCGCGTTTCACCGGGTAGGTTGCTCGCGAAGGTGATCACGGCGCCAAACTCACCGAGGCCTGCAGCGAACGCGGTGACCGTACCGGCGACGATGCCGGGCATCATCAGCGGCAGTGTTACAGAAAAAAACCGATCCAGAGGTCCCGCGCCGAGGCTGCGCGCCGCATCTTCCAGCCCCGGGTCCAAGCCTTCGAGTGCAAGGCGTACGGCACGAATGCACAGCGGCAATGTCATCACGGCGGTCGCCAACACCGCGCCTGCCGTGGTGAAGGCCAAACGGATGCCGAAGACCTGATACAACCAGTGACCGAGCGTGCCGTGGCGTCCCAGTACCAACAGGAGCAGATAGCCAACAACCACTGGTGGCAGTACGAGCGGTAGATGCACCGCCGCGTCTACGAGTGATCGGCCGATGAAACGGCCTCGCACGAGTAGCCACGCCAGCAGTACAGCCACGGGCAGTGTGAGCAGCACACTCCAAGTGGCGACCACTACGCTGAGGCGTAGCGCGTCCAGTTCGGCGGGCGTGAGCATGCGTCGGCTGCGGCTTAGGGCATCCGGATACGACCGCCGCCACCCAGACCGCCACCACCCGCTTCCGGAATCACGATCTGAGAGCCGGCCTCGCGCCGCAATTGCTGGAGTTCGCGCATGGTGTCATCCATAGCTTTTTGCGCGCCTGCGCTGAAGCCTTCGATAGCGGCGGCCAAGGTTTCGGCGCCATCGACCTCGAAGCTGATGGGTAGGGTGCCCATTGGGGTGACGACGGAGATTTGGCCGACATACAGCGTCTGGCGCGTGGGATCGGGGGCGCCGCTAGTCGTTACCGGGGTCAGGGCGCGTAGGGTGCCGACTTGACGGTCGGTATAGACGTCCTCACGGTACAGGTCATCGGCATTGAAACGAGCTTCGGTCGGGTTGTTCATGGGGTACTCCAAAGGTCTAATCGCCGGCCACACGCTAGCAGACCCCGGCCCATCGCAGAAGCGTCTCTCGCAGCGCGTGTGATAGGCGCTTACACTGCGCGCCCTCTGGAGAGCCTTGGGAGGGGTCTGCGATGCGGATGGACGGCGATGCCCCGGCTGTACTTTCAGTCGATCTGGATGCCTTGGCGGCCAACTACGCGACGGTGTGCGCGGCCGCCGCGCCATCCCGGGTCGCAGCCGTGCTCAAAGCCAATGCTTATGGTTTAGGCGTCGGCCCGGTTGCCTTGCGACTCGCCCGTGAGGGCTGCTGCGCGTACTTCGTCTCCTCCGTATTTGAGGGGCTTGAGTTACGCACTGTGCTACCGAAGGCGGCTGTTTATGTATTGGAAGGCGCGACGGGTGCGGCGGCCGCCTGTCGCGCGGCCGGACTGGTTCCGGTGCTGAATGCGATGGACGATGTAGAGGCTTGGATTCGGGAGGGCTGTGGGGCGCCTGCCGCCGTGCAGGTCGATACGGGCATGACCCGCGCAGGGCTCGATGAGAAGGATGTTGCGGTGCTGGAGGCCAGCGGTGCGTTGGCGCAGTTTCGGCCGGTGCTATTACTCACGCAGTTGGCCTGTGCCGATGAGCCGGGGCATGCGCTGAATCAGTCACAGGTGGACCGTTTTAGCGTGTTTCGCGACCGCTTTCCCGGCGTGCCGACTAGCATTGCCAATTCCGCGGGCATCTGGTTAGGCCCGGAATTTCGTGGCGATGTGGTGCGCGCGGGGATCGCCTTGTTCGGTGGTAGGCCGCAGTCCTTGGGCCCAAATCCAGTGCGGCCGGTGGTGCGGCTCACGGCGCGGGTGCTGCAAATTCGACGGCTCCGTCAGGTAGCGACGGTCGGTTACGGTGGGTCACGCACGTTGCCAACCGGGGCACTCGTCGCGACCCTTGGCGCGGGTTACGCGGATGGCGTGCCCCGATCGCTCAGTGATCGGGGGCACGTGTACTTGAACGGTCTGCGTGTCCCCATCGTTGGCCGGGTTTCTATGGATCTGATCACGCTCGACGTCACGGAGCTCGGTGAGAGCGGCTGCCGGGTGGGTGACGAGGCCGAGTTGCTAGGTCCCCGTATGACGCTAGAAGCAGTCGCCGCGGCGGCTGGCACCATTGGCTATGAGATCCTCACCCGGCTGTCCACGCGACTGGCCCGCCGTTATACCGGCGACGTCTGCATTTAGCGACCTGCCAGGCTACCGACGCGCGCTGTGAAATCGATCCCATAAACGCGTGGCTCACCCAATTGCACATAGAGCTTGTTCGGGTAGTCCGGTGGCTCTAATCCGAAGTAAAAACCGCGTGTGGTGTAGGTCTTGTTGGCCAGATTGCGCACGTACAGGCTGGTCGACCAGCGGGGCGCGTCATAACCCACCCGAAGATGCGCTAGACCGTAGCCGCCCGAGCGCGTCTCGTTCGGTGGCAGATCATAAAAGAAGCCACTCATTGCACTGATATCGATCCGGCCATAAAACCCAGCTGACGCCCGGTATTCCAAATGGGCGGAGCCGCTGGCATGCGGCGCATGCGGCAATTCGTGCGCGACGCTGATCAGTCCGCTATCGCCGATCCGCACACTGTTGTGAAACCACGTGTGCAGCACGGCGACACTAGTGCCGAAATTCAAATGGGATGAAAGTTGTGCGCGCACGGTCAGTTCCGCGCCGTAGTCAAGCCCGCTGGTTGCGTTGCCGGTATAAAAAATGAAGCTATTAGGATTCATGGGATCGGTCTGTACGCTGCTGCGTAGTTGCGCCTGTTTGCGCGAGACGATGAATACATCGGTGTCCACGTCGAGGCGTTCGCTGCGACTCTTGTAGCCGGCTTCCGCATTCCAGTCTGCTTCTGCGCGAAAGGTGATCTCTGATGGCGTCAGACCCTGGCTCAGATTGAAGCCGCTGGCCTTGTAGCCGCGTGACAACTGCAGGTAAACGCTCTGTCTTGGATCCCAATCGTGGGTTAGCGAAACATGGCCGCCGACCAAGCCCTCCGATGGAGCAAAGGTGTGCGCATCGGTGGTCGTATAGACCTGGTCGATTAGAAAATCCGAGTAGTTGGATGTGCGGTGCTCACCCCGCAGGCCGAGCGACCAGCGCGTGTGCGCACTCAGGTCGGCGTCGACTACGCTGTATACCGAGACGCTGCGCACGTGGTAACCCGAGTCGAGGACTGTACTGAGGTCGTATTCCCCGTTGACCGGGTCGACAGAGATTCCGCGGTTTAAATCATTCAGCGCTTCACGCAGATCAAAGCCATAGACCCCGACCAGCCAACGTAAGGGCGCCGTGGGTGCGGAGGCGTAACGTACCTCGGCGCTACCGGTCTTGCGTTGGCGATGTTGGACTTCGGTAAAATCGTAGGTGTTTGGCGCCCAGTACGTTGGATTGCCCCAATCGCCATCATAACCGTAGACGATTTTTGACTCTGCCCACGTGCCGATGGTGGTGACCGTGCGCTCGTCGTCGCCTGTCCAGGTGGTCCGCGCCGAGACGCCGGTCGAGCGCTGTTGATCGATACCCGGTTTGTCGCTGTGCGTCACCCGGCTATTTTCTGGTGAGAATGCATCGTAGCCATCATCGATACCCACGTGCAGGATTGCCAAGTCGATCTGGGTGGAGGGGGAGGCGATCCAGTGCCAGCGGCCGCGTACGGTGGTTTCGTCGCGGCCGTTGGTGTCGTTGCGATGCAGGAAGTCGTTCTGGATCGTTCCGTTCGAGGTATAGCGCTGGGCGGCAAGTCGGAACGACGAGTCGAGTGCACTGACCGGGCCGGTGAGGACCGCGCCAAGGGAGCGAGTGCCATAGTCGCCGGCGCTGGCCTCTAGGCGGGCGCCGAATGTATCGCGCGGTTCGGCGCTCGAGAGGTACAGCAGTCCGGCCAGCGCATTGGCGCCATAACGGGTGCCTTGTGGGCCCCGCAATACTTCGACCCGATCGATGTCAAACAGCGTCGCCATGGAACCGAGGCCGCTGAAGTCGATGTCATCGACCAGCAGTCCGACGGATGGGTTGGGTGCCCCCTCGTATTGATCGAGTTCGCCAATGCCACGCACTTGGAAGTAGCGTGCCCGGTTGGTGCCACCGGCGTAATTGAGGTTGGGCACCTGGGCGAGCACGTCTTCAAAATGCTGCTCCCCACCAACGTGTAGGGCTTTGGTGTCTAGTACCGTGACACTCGCTGCCACCGCCAGCGTGGGTTCGGGGCGTAGTATCGCCGTGACCACGACGTCCTCTAAGGTGCCGGCTGGCGCGCCTAGGGCGACGGTAGGGGCCAGTAGGGTGGTTGCGCTTGTACTGGCGCAGACCAAGACGGGTAGGAGAAGCGCGCGCCACTGCGCGCCCAAAAGGCTCAACATAATTGCACTCCCTACGCCGGCATTATCCGGATCAGGTTCCAAGGGTTCGCGGACAATCCGCGTCTCAGGCCCCGAAGGACCACCCCAGCAAGGACCGGAAGGCTACACGGTCGACCCTTGGCTTGCCAAGTGCAAAGCGCTCATCGCACTGGCAACTCACGGGATTTCTGGACCGTGCGCAGGGCAAAACTAGAGTGCAGACGGGAGACATGCGGCAGGCTCGTCAGATGACGGCTATGCAGACGCTCAAAGTCCGCGGTATCGGCGACAACGACGCGCAGCAGATAGTCATATTCCCCCGTCATCAGATAGCACTCCATGACTTCAGGCACCTCTCGGACGGCTTGCTCAAAGGCCGCCATGTCGGCGCGTTCTTGTCGCTCGAGGGTAATGCTGACGAAGACGTTGACCCCGAGTCCCGCCTTCTGCTGGTTCAGCAGCGCGGTGTAGCCCTCAATCAGGCCGGTGGTCTCTAGGGCGCGCACGCGGCGCAAGCAGGCCGATTCGGACAGGCTGACTCGCTCGGCCAATTCACTGTTCGGCAGTCGCCCTTCGCGTTGGAGAATCTGCAGAATCGAACGGTCATAGCGGTCGATCTCAGCGGCAGGAACTTGCGTCATATAGCCCTATAAAGACGGAATCTTGCGTAATTGTGTCCTTTAGTGCCTTCATTAGGCAAGGGACTGTCGCTAGACCACCGGTAAAGTGTCGGCTTCAGTCACGAGGGGTTCGACATGCGCATTGGTTGCCCAAAAGAAATCAAGATTCACGAGTATCGCGTTGGTCTCACGCCCGCGGGCGTGCGCGAATTGGTGGCCGCAGGGCATGAAGTGGTGGTCGAGACCCAGGCGGGTGCCGGTATCGGTATGACCGATGCGGCCTACGAAGCTACGGGTGCACGCATTGTCGCCACCGCGGCCGAGGTGTTTGCTTGGGCCGAAATGGTCGTCAAGGTCAAAGAACCACAGCCGTCAGAGTGCGCCATGTTGCAAAAGGGCCAATTGCTCTTTACCTACCTGCATCTGGCGGCGGACAAGGAGCAAGCGGAAGCGC
The DNA here is from genome assembly GCA_903908265.1 of uncultured Pseudomonadota bacterium. Classification (GTDB taxonomy): domain Bacteria; phylum Pseudomonadota; class Gammaproteobacteria; order Steroidobacterales; family Steroidobacteraceae; genus CAIKZZ01. The sequence continues at coordinate 17,553 of CAIVRI010000174.1, read as the reverse complement.
TGGTCGCTTCGGGTGCCACCTGCATTGCCTATGAAACCGTGACGGTCCCCGGCGGCGCGCTGCCGCTGTTGACCCCCATGAGCGAGGTGGCCGGCCGGATGTCGATCCAAGTCGGTGCCAGTGCGCTAGAGAAAGCAAACGGCGGCATTGGCGTCCTGCTTGGCGGCGTCCCGGGCGTGGAGCCGGCCAAGGTTGTCATTTTGGGCGGTGGCGTGTCGGGCACCCATGCGGCTGAAATGGCGGTCGGCCTCAAGGCGGACGTCACCGTTGTGGATCGTTCTGTGAAGCGACTGCGCGAACTGTCCACACAGTTTGGCAACACCTTGAAGACGGTCTATTCGACGGCTGATGCCATCGAGCACCTGGTGCGCGATGCCGACCTCGTGGTCGGGGCCGTGCTTGTTCCCGGTGCAGCGGCGCCGAAATTGGTCACGCGTGCGATGTTAAATGGCATGAAGGCGGGCGCCGTGATGGTCGATATCGCCATCGATCAAGGCGGCTGCTTTGAGACCAGCCGGCCGACTACGCACGCTGATCCGACCTATGTGGTTGATGGCGTGATTCACTACTGCGTGACTAATATGCCGGGCGCTGTGCCGCGTACCTCGACGTTTGCGCTGACCAATGCCACCTTGCCGTACGTGCGTGCGATCGCCGATTTCGGTTGGCAGCAAGCGGTGGCGCGCGATCCGGGCCTTGCGGCCGGCTTGAACGTACACGCCGGCAAGGTGACCTTTGAAGCGGTAGCGCGCGATCTGGGCTTGCCGTACAGCCCGTATATTGCGGGCTGATCAGGCGGTCATAAAAACGCCCGCCGTCGCAACGCGAGGGCGGGCGTTTTTGCGCCTGAACGACGTTGATCAGTGGTGGTGATGACCGCCTGGACCATGGACATGGCCGTGCGCCAGTTCTTCTTCTGAGGCGACACGTACCTCAGTCACCTCCACATCAAAGTGCAGTGTTTCGCCGGCGAGCGCGTGATTGCCATCGATGGTGACCATGTCACCTTGCACGCGCGTCACAACGACCGTGCGTGGGCCCGCTTCGGTGCTTGCAGTGAATTGCATTCCCGCACGCACGTCGCCTTGGAAGGCGCGGCGCGGGACTTGCTGGACCAAGGAGGGGTCCTTCACGCCATAGCCCTTCTCGGGTGGGATCGTTGCCAGCAGTTTGTCACCCGCCACCTTGCCCTCTAGCGCCTCTTCCAGGCCTGCAATGATGCCGCCGCGGCCCTGTAGATAGGCCAACGGCTCGTGGCCGACCGACGAGTCGAGGACCTCGCCTGCATCGTTCTTGAGCGTGTAATGAATCAGTACGACAGCGTCGCGGGCAACTTGCATGGCGAATCCTCTGTGATAAACGGCGCGAATTGTACCCGCTCCTGCGGACGCAAGGCGAGCCACCGATCCGAACGGACCGTTTGCGCAGGTTTTGCGTTGGGGTCAACCGGGGCGCATGTCCCAAAAAAGCGCCTCTGCCAGGCGGCAGAGGCGCGGGCTCGCTGCGGCTTAGGACTTTGGCCGATGGTTAATGATCTCTTGGACCGCGGCTGGATTGGCGAGCGTGGAGACGTCGCCTATCTGATCCAACTCATTTGCGGCAATTTTGCGCAGGATTCGTCGCATGATCTTGCCACTGCGGGTCTTCGGCAGGGCCGGCGCCCATTGGATAACCTCTGGTGTAGCGAAAGGTCCGATCTTTGTACGCACGCGCGCACGCAGCTGCGCCAATAATTTATCGGTTGGATCCACCCCGGAAAGCAAAGTGACAAAAGCATAGATGCCTTGACCCTTAATGTCGTGGGGGCGGCCCACTGCGGCCACTTCACAGACCGAATGATGAGACGCGATCGCGTTTTCTATCTCGGTTGTGCTCAGCCGGTGGCCCGATACGTTGAGGACGTCATCCACTCGCCCCGTGATCCAGTAGTACCCGTCTTTATCGCGACGCGCTCCGTCACCGGTGAAGTACGTGCCCGGATACATTGTGAAATACGTTTCGAGAAAACGTTGGTGATCGCCGTACAAAGTGCGCATTTGGCCGGGCCAAGAATCGAGTATCACGAGGTTGCCTTCGACCACGCCTTCCAACTGCTCACCGTCCGCGCTCAGGAGCGCAGGTTGGACTCCTACAAGGGGGCGGGTTGCCGATCCGGGCTTGAGGGCCGTGGCGCCTGGTAGGGGGGCGATCATGAGCCCGCCTGTTTCGGTCTGCCACCAGGTATCGACGATCGGGCAGCGGTTGTCGCCCACCACTCGGTGGTACCACTCCCAAGCCTCCGGTCCGATGGGCTCGCCGACGCTGCCCAGTAGACGCAGCGTCTTGCGTGAATGCTGTGTAACCCAGGCATCGCCTTCGCGCATCAGGGCGCGCAGAGCGGTCGGCGCGGTATAAAAGATGGTTACACCGTGGCGGTCAATCACGTCCCAGCAGCGGCCTGGATTCGGATAGAACGGGGAGAAGTCGAACATTACGGCGGTTGCGCCGTTTGATAGCGGGCCATAAACCACGTAGCTGTGTCCTGTGACCCAGCCCACATCGGCGGTGCACCAGAATATATCGCCTTGCTTGTAATCGAAGACCGTCGAGAAGGTATGGGTCGCCCATACAAGGTAGCCGCCAGTGGTGTGCAGAACGCCTTTCGGTTTGCCGGTTGAGCCTGAGGTATAGAGAATAAATAGGGGGTCCTCTGCATTCATGGGTTCCGGGGCACACTCCGCCGATGCCTCAGCCATGAGGGACTGATACCCAAGGTCGCGACCCTCGGTCATGTTGACTGTAGCGCCGGTATTGGGGATCACGACTACTTTTTTGACCACGCTGCCGGCTGCGCCAATGGTCAGAGCAATGTCTACGTTGTCTTTAAGGGCAACCGTTTTGCCTTGACGAATGGCCTCATCGGCCGTGATCACAAACGCGGATGAACAATCGACGATACGACTGGATAGGGACTCTGGCGCGAAGCCGCCGAATACCACCGAATGCACCGCGCCGATGCGGGCACAAGCGAGCATCGCAACTGCCGCTTCGGGGATCACGGGCAGGTAGATCGTGACGCGGTCGCCACGGGTCACGCCAATGCTCTTCAACACATTCGCGAACTTGCAGACCTCGGCGTGCAGCGCACGGTAGGTAATATGACGGGCGTTTCCCGGTTCAATACCCTCGAAGATAAATGCCGTTTGGTCGCCTCGCTCAGCGAGGTGCCGGTCGAGACAGTTGGCCGAGACGTTCAGTACGCCGTCAGCGTACCAGCGTATACGGAAGTCGTTGACGTCGTAGGAGACGTCTTTGACTTGCGTGTAAGGCTGCATCCACTCCACGTTTTCGCCGAGTGTGCCCCAGTAAGTCGTCGGGTCCGCTAGTGCATGGGCATAGCGCTCCTCGTACTGGGCCTGCGTGACGTTGGCTGAGGCTGCGAATTTGGCAGGTACAGGGTGGACAGAATGCATAGGGAAACTCTCTCGAGGACGGGCGCGTAAGCCGTCTAAAAATAACCAGAATTTTCAAAGAAATTATAGCATTTAACGTAAAAGGGTCTGAGAATCTCTGTGGCAAAATGCGTGCAGTGTTGGCCGCCATCGTGGGGGCCTGGTATTGGGCGCGGGCTATGGGGGCCCAATCGGATTACTGACCTTGCGGACTGTGGATCTGCTTTGCTCTGGGCGCTGAGCCTATGCCTGCCGATGAGCGGTCAGAATGGCAGGGGTGAGAACACAGGTTTTTTTTAGATTCGACGGGCGTCTTGCGCCTCTTGCAGTATTTGGGGGTTTCTATGTCGAGTGCCATGGACTGGACGGCCATCGTTGCCGATCCGCGCTTTCAAGCGCTACAGCGCCGCAAGGCGCGTTTCCTTTGGGGGCTGATGGCTATCTCCTTGCTCTATTACTTCGCGCTGCCGGTGGGGGCGGCCTATTACCAGAACTTATTCAAGATGCAGGTCTGGGGCGTCATCAACGTGGGCTTGCTGTTTGCGCTGAGCGAATTCGTCGTGGCCTGGCTGATAGCCTTCTATTATTCGCGCGTCGCGAACCGAGATTTCGATCGGTTGGCAGCTGAAATCGTGGCCGACTTCGCGCCGCAGGAAGGAGGCTAAGCCTATGAAAAATCTACACCCCCTGTTCGGATGGTTTGCAGCGGCGTCGTTACCTCTGCTCGTTCCCTTCGCGGCCCATGCCGAGGACGTAACCCCAGCCAATTACCGCTGGCTGACCTTTGCGGTGTTTGCTGCTGTAATTTTGATGACGATGTACATCACCTATTTGGCGGCCAAAAAAGTGCGTTCTGCTGCCGATTTTTATACGGCGGGCGGTGGTATTTCCGGTCTGCAGAATGGTTGGGCGATCGCCGGGGACTATCTTTCTGCCGCTTCTTTTCTGGGGATCGCCGGGCTGATCTCACAGTACGGCTACGACGGCTTTATGTACTCCGTGGGCTGGTTGGTCGCTTACATCACGGTCTTGCTGCTGATCGCTGAGCCGTGCCGCAACATCGGAAAATATACGCTGGCGGATATTTTGGCCTATCGCAACGATCCGACGAAAGCGCGCGTCGTCGGCGCGCTCTCAGTGATCACGGTGTCGACTTTTTATCTGACAGCGCAGATGGTGGGTGGTGGCGTCCTGGTCAAGACGTTGATCGGTATCGACTATGAAGTGTCGGTCGTCGCGGTTGGTATTCTTATGTTGGGCTATGTGTTGTTCGGCGGCATGGTGGCGACGACCTGGGTACAGATCATCAAGGCCGTGCTTTTGGTGATTGCCTCCTTGCTGATCGTGATGCTGGTCTGGACGCCGTATGGATTCTCGCTACCGGCTTTCATGGCCGATATTGTCGGTGACCCGAAGGTGCAGTCGCAGGTGGCCAAATTGCTGGGTGATCCGGCAAAAACCATGACAGCAGCCGAGCTCGGTCAACGGTTTCTGGAACCTGGCCTGTATCTCAAAGCGCCGATCGATCAGATTTCTCTGGGTCTCGCCCTGGTGTTCGGTACTGCGGGTATGCCGCATATTCTGATGCGTTTCTTTACCGTCCGTACCGCACAGGCTGCCCGAAAATCTGTGGTTTGGGCGATGGCGATCATCGGTGGTTTCTATCTGATGACCCTGTTTCTGGGCTTCGGTGCAGCGCATTTGGTAGGTCCGGCGGTCATTGCCGGAGTGGATCCGGGTGGCAATATGGCCGGTCCCCTGTTGGCTCAGTTTATCGGGGGCGGCCCGCAGTCGCTGTGGGGCAACTTCATGCTCGCCTTCGTCTCTGCAGTGGCTTTTGCAACGATCGTGGCGGTCGTTGCCGGTCTGGTATTGGCGGCGGCGTCGGCAATGGCGCATGACCTGTGGGTCGGTGTGGTGCGTCGTGGCGAGAACGTGCCGGCGCAGGAGCAAGTGGCGGCAGCCCGCGTGGCTACGGTATTCGTCGGCGCCATGGCAATCGCAATTGGGGTTGCCGCCAAGGGGCAAAACGTCGCTTCGCTGGTCGCGCTGGCGTTCGCGGTGGCCGCGAGCGCGAATTTCCCTTGTGTCTTGCTCACGCTGTATTGGAAGCGCTGCAATACGCACGGCATCGTTGCAGGCATGGTGATCGGTACTGTGACTGCGGTGGGCTTGACCTTGGTCTCGCCAAACCTGACCTACCCGAAGTTAGTGCGTGCAGCCGCCCACAAAGTACTCGATAGTGCGTCCGCCAAACGCGCTGCGATTGAGGCGGCGATTGCCTCGCATGATGCGGTGTTGATGGCGAACGTAACGCGGGACACGGTGGCGCTGGATAAAGCAGTCAAGAAAGCCAACGACGATCTGAAGAAGGTGGAAGGTAAGGAAACTTCCTTCATGGGTCTGGAGAAGCCAGTGATTGAACTGAAGAATCCCGGCATCATTTCGATTCCGCTGGGATTTTTGGCGGTGATCTTGTTCTCACTATGGCGTCGCGACAAGCGGGCGGAGGCCATGTGGGATGAGGTGGTTGCCCGCCAGGTCACCGGTATGCGGGTTTCCAAGCCCGCGCATTACTGAGCGCGGTAAGCGCAGTGGAGTCGTTCGCTGCGTGGGTCATACGCCCACGCAGCGAGGCCTAACGGCGATCCAGCGCCCAACGTACCACGGTATCGACGATGGCATCGCCGCGGCCACTTTCGGCGCCGGGTGCATTGACCATTACAACGACCGTTAGGAGGCGACCGCCACGTGTGGTCGCGTAGCCGGCGATGGCCGCAACACCGGCTAGATGGCCAGTTTTCATGCGGATATGGGCTTCAGAGGCGAGATCGACGAAACGCTTACGGAGCGTGCCGTCCTGTCCGCCAATCGGCAGAGAGGCGATGAATTCTGGAAAATAGCGGCCGTGGTAGGCGGCATGGAGGGTGTGGGACAGGGAGTCAGCAGAGATCCGCGCCTGCCGCGATAGGCCGGATCCATTGTCGACCACCAGTTCCGGCATCAGTAGACCTCGAGACTCTAGAAAATCGAGCAAAGCGCGTTCACCGTCCTGTGCGCCGACGGGCGCGCCGAAGCGCTCGGCGGCAAGACTCAGGAGCAGCATTCGCGCCATCGCGTTCGAACTCCATTTGTTCGTGTTGCGCACGACCTCTGCCAGGCTGTCCGACTCCAGTTCTGCTACGAGAGTGGATTGCTCTGGACGTGGGGCCAGACGGAGGCTGCCATCGAAGCGTCCGCCCAGCGATCGCCAAAAGCTGATGAATGTGCCAAAGGCATACTCCGGTGCAGTCATGATGGATCGCTGCGCGTAGCCTGGGCAGGTCGGTCCGATGGCGCCGTCGATCGCTACATGCAGCGGATCCGCATCAATCGTGGTGAAGCGCAGCAGGCGCCCGTCCTGTGGGCACCCCTGTGTCGTGGCGTGGACCCGGTTGTCCACGTGCAGGTTGGCGGGTGATGGATCGACCAGAAGCCGCGCTTCGCCGTTTTCCGCGTGTACGTGAAATTCCGCGGACTGTAGGTTGACCAATAAAGGGTCGGGTAGCACGTTGTAGGCTCGATAGCCCTTGCCGTCGAATTCGTCAGGGTCTTCGGACTGGGTCTTGTACAGACTACGGTCGATGACGATATCCCCGTCGATCGTCTGCAGTCCGGTGGCGCGCAGCACGCGCGCAAAGCGCCACCAGTGCTCTGCCGTCAGTCCCGGGTCACCGCCGCCAACTAGGATTAGGTCGCCATTCAGTCGGCCATTGCGGACCGCAGCGGTGGCATAGGCGCGGGTATGCCAGTGGTGATTCGGCCCGAGCGCCTCCAGGGATGACCAGGTCGTCAGCACCTTCATCGTTGATGCCGGGCTGCGGGAGGTTGCTGCATTCAACTCCAGCAACGTGTCGCCCGTCGACGCCTCGCGGACGACGATGCTGACGGCTGTGGCGGGAATACCCTCGGCCATCATGACTTGCTGCAAACGTGGCGGCAGCGTCGTCGGGGTCGAGGCCGAGGCCACAGCGGCGCCGAGGCCGATTGCGGCGAGGAGGAAGAGTGCGAGGGGGCGGGCAAGGGCAGGTATCATGGGCGCTGAGTGTAGCGGTGCACTAGCCGTGCGGCTACGCTCGGTCTTTCCCGGAACTGCCAACCGTGGCGCTAGTCTGAGGAAAGGTCATTGTTTGCCTCGTTGCGGAGTTACCTGTGTTGCACGATCGCCCCATTGCCGTTCTGCGTACGATTGCCGTCATTGTCCTTCTCGCTGCGCTCGCCGCTTGCGGTAGTCGTGACGCGCGCGTTGCCACCGCACCGGCCGGCGCCGCTGCCGGTATGAGTCCGGGCAGTGCGGCGGTGCTCGTCAAAGGCTTGCCAGATTTCACCGAACTGGTGGCCAAGTATGGTTCCGCTGTTGTGAACGTCACGACGGTGGAAAAGAGCACGGAGGCTGACGACAGCCCGAGTGACCCATTGCATGAGTTTTTGCGCCGATTCGGTGGGCAGCAACCGCAGGACGATAATCCCATTGCGCGCGGTGAAGGGTCGGGCTTCATTGTCGCTTCCGATGGCACCATTCTCACTAACGCGCACGTGGTGGCCGATGCCAAAGACGTTACGGTGCGCTTGACGGACCGCCGCGAATTCAAGGCCAAGGTCCTCGGCGTGGATGCCCGCACGGATATTGCCGTGCTCAAGATCGATGGGCGCGATTTGCCGATCGTACAGATCGGTGATCCTGCGAAATTACGACCAGGCGAATGGGTTGTTGCGATCGGTTCGCCCTTTGGCTTCGACAACAGCGTCACCGCGGGTATTGTGAGTGCCACGGCGCGGACGTTGCCAGACGGGCAATACACCCCGTTTATTCAGACCGACGCTGCCGTTAATCCAGGCAACTCAGGGGGGCCCCTGTTCAATATGGCGGGTGAGGTGGTTGGCATTAATTCCCAGATCTATAGCCGCACTGGCGGGTTCATGGGCATTTCCTTTGCGATCCCAATCGACATCGCCATTGGCGTCAAGGAACAGTTGGTCAAAACCGGGCGGGTCCAGCGCGGTCGTATTGGTGTGCTGGTGCAGGATGTGGGACAACAGTTGGCAGACTCGTTTGGCCTCGATCGTCCGCGCGGCGCCCTGATCAGTCAGGTCGAATCAGCGGGTCCAGCAGAGGGTGCCGGTTTGGTGGCTGGCGACGTCATCGTGGCGGTCAATGGTCAGCCCATTGAGCGTTCTGGACAGTTGTCCTCGATCATTTCTCAGTTGAAACCCGGCGTCCGGGCCGATTTGACCGTCTGGCGCAATCGGTCTTCGCAGCACTTGACCTGCGTTGTGACGGAGCTCAAAGAAGGGCAAATTGCCCGCAACGGGACGGATCGTCCGCACCATGGGGGTGGAGCCAAGTTGGGTTTGTCGGTCCGGCCGATCGGGGCGGTCGAGCGCCGCGCAGGTATTGAGGCTGGTTTGGTTGTTGAAGAGGTCGACGGTGCAGCCCAAGAAGCGGAAGTGCAGGTCGGCGACGTGATCATTGGCGCGAACGGTCATAAGATCACCACTGTGGCGGAGCTCGAGTCACAGATCGATAAGTCCAAACGTTCCATTGCCTTGCTGGTGAATCGTCAGGGGGCCAACATCTTCATTCCGGTCCGGATCGGTAACTGAGGTGTCTGTGAGTTTTAACTTTTTGCGTACGACGCTCGTCGCTATCACATGGGCTTTGCTCACTCCGCCGGTGTTTGCGGCAGACCCGACTGCGCCATTTCGCGACTGTCCGGACTGTCCGGAAATGCAGCGAGTCCCCGCGGGTACTTTCCTGATGGGCACGCCCGGTACGCCTGCTGAGGGCGATGCGCGCGCGGAGTCGCAGGCAACGGTCATTCGTATCGCGCGTCCGTTTGCCATTGGCAGGACGGAAATCACGCAGCATGAGTTTCGCGTATTTCTGTTGGACAGCAGTCACGAACAGCGGGGTGATTGCGTGGTCTGGGATGAAGAGAAATCACGCTTTTCCACGGACCCTGCGTCCAGTTCGAAAGAAGGGGATAACGCGCAACTGAGCGCAGACCTGCCGGCCTTCTGTCTCAGTTGGCAAGACGCGCGCGCCTACGTGCAGTGGCTCGCCAAGAAGACGGGTAAGCCGTATCGTTTGCCGTCCGAAGCCGAGTGGGAATATGTTGCGCGTGCCGGCGCCGTGACTCTATGGCCGTGGGGTGATGCTGCCGCCGACGGCTGCGACTTCGCTAATACCTATGACCTGAATGGTCGTGAGCGCTACGCCTTGGGCTGGGACGCGGTGCGCTGCCATGACGGTTATGCGGAGGTGGCGCCAGTGGGTGCCCTGCGGCCCAATGCTTTTGGGTTGTACGACCTGATCGGCAACGTCGCAGAGTGGGTTGATGATTGTTACACCGACAGCTATGTGGGTCGTCCAAAGGATGGCCGCTCGTGGTTCTGGAGCGGCGGCTGCCGTCGTCATGTCGTACGCGGCGGTAGTTGGGCCTCACCGGCCGCGCAGACGCGCAGTGCCACCCGTACACCTGTGGATGCGGCGTTCCGCTCGCAGACGGTGGGGATGCGGGTTGCCCTGGATCTCGATGGTCGTGCGGAGGGGCGCTAACATGAAATTGCGTATGCGTTGGGCTCTTGCCTTGTGTTGGATGGCCGCTCTACCGACGCTGGCGGCCGTGCCGACCGCGGTGGTCCCAGCCGCACCAGGCGCGGCGGCCGCACTCAGCGGGCCGCAGACGGCGCGCGAATGTGCGAACTGTCCGGAGATTGTGGTCGTGCCGGGTGGAGCCTTCCGGTTTGGTGCCACCGCCGGTGATGGGGAGGCGGATGTCACGACGGGGGAAACGCCGGCCCTACCGGTCACGATCGCGCATGCGTTTGCGATGACGCGCACGGAGATCACCGTCGCCCAGTTCGGTGCCTTCGTGGAGGCAACCCAATATCAGAGCGCCGGGGACTGCCGAGTTGTGAGCGGCGGCGCTTGGCAGCGGTTTCCAGAGCGTTCTTGGCAAGACCCGGGTTTCCCGAGCCCGCAGACCGATAGCGAACCGGTGGTCTGTGTGAACGTGGCCGATGCTAAGGCGTATGCCGCTTGGTTAAGCCACGAAACGGGCCATACCTATCGACTGCCTTCGGAAGTGGAATGGGAGTATGCAGCGCGGGCGGGCACCTCAACAGCGCGGTTTTTCAGCGAGACGGGTTCGGACGAGCGTAGCTTGCTCTCGCTGGCCTGCGAGTACGCCAATGTCTATGACGCCGGCGCGGCCCATGACCTGGACTTGAGCGTGCCCTACGCGCGCTGCGTTGATGGGCATACCTATACCGCGCCGGTCGCCACTTACCGGCCCAATGCGTTCGATCTGTATGACCTCATCGGTAACGTACGGGAGTGGACTGAGGACTGCTATACCGCCAGTCACGAGGGGCGGCCGGACGATGCGCGACCATGGATCTGGGCAGGGGGTTGTGAACAGCGGGTGGTGCGGGGCGGGTCCTATGCCTCGCGACCGTCCCATGCGCGCGCCGCGGTGCGTGAGGCGGAACTGGAGGGCCTGCGCCAGGCCGATCTTGGCTTCCGCTTGGTCCGCGACATGAATTGAGTGCGGACCGATTCGGTACAGCAGGCGCCCCGCTGGGATCGGTTATTCAGTGATGCGCGCGCCAGGCGCCTGAACGCCAACGGAGCGTCAGGCTGCTGCCGAGCATGACGACGTAGGCGACAGAGACCACCCAGCCGCCGATGGCGCCATAGCCCAGCCCCGGCAGGCTATGAAACCAGCCTTGACCCGCCGCAAACACCGTCAAGTAGGCAGTCGGTACGAAGAAGAGCCAACTCAGACCTGCGACGATCAGCGCCGGCACGCGCACGTCGGATGCGCCGCGCAGACAGAAACTCGCGCCGATGTTCATGCCATCGAACGTTTGATAGGCAGCAGCCAGCCAAAGGACGGGGATGCCCAGCTGCACCACTGCAGCAGCGGATGCTTCCCCCGCGTTGACGAACCACGGCAGCAACCAAGGCCCGGCGACGCCCAGCAAGAGGCCAATGGCACCCATGTACAGGGCGCAGGCCAGAATGATCCAGTTGCCGATGCGCCGTGCCCAGAGTAGTTCCCCCCGGCCGATGGATTGCCCGACCAACGTGGTACCCGCAAGGCCGATGCCGATGGCGGGCATGTAGGCAACGGAAGTGAGCATCATCACGATTTGCGTGGCTGCCCCAGCGGTATTACTGGCGGTGACCAACATCAACTGAAACAGGGCTAACCCGACGAGGTCGGCGGTGGTGCTGAGGCCCATCGGTAATCCGTCGACAAATTGTCGGCGCAGCATCGGTCGGCGCCACGTGCGACCCGTGTGAAAAACGCGGCGCATTGGTTCGCCGAGAAACGACGATAGCGCGAACACCAGACCCACCACCTCGGCGGCCACGGTGCCCCAGGCTGATCCGGCGATGCCGCCATGCAGCCCGAAGATGAACCATTGATTGAACAGTACATTGGCAATCGCTACCGCGGCAGCAACCACAAGGCTGATGCGCGTGCGGCCGATGCCATTGAAGAACGCGGTCAGTGACCAGACCAGCAAGCCGAGTGGTCCCCCCACTGCGAGCCGAGGCCACCAATAGGCCAGCGCAAGATCGCGCACTTCGGGGTCGACCTGCAGTGCATGCAGCAACGGACTGCCCAAGCAGCCGATGGCGGCGAATAGGGGGATTGTGAGCAAGCCCGCGTAGACGCCGGACCAACCTGCTTGCGCCGCGCGGGCTCGTCGGCCACTGCCATAGGCTTGTGCGGCAAAGGTTTGTACCGCCATGCCGATGCCACCCAGCAACAGGATTGCGCACAACACGACCCAGTAGATCGATGCCATGGCGGTGACGGCGGTGGTAGAGATGCGCCCTACAAACCAGGTGTCGGTCAGATTGAGGGCCGCTTGAATCGCGGCATTGACCATCAAGGGTCCGGCGAGTGTCAGGATGGCTCTACTATCGACGTGGCTGCGTCCTTGCCCATCGATGCGCTGCGCCGGCAGTAGCATGGACCCCTCGGGGCTCACCCGCATGCAGCCGTGGTCTGATGCGCTCGGCTGCTGAGGGGGCCTGGGCCATGCCGCCGGTTCATGCCGATTCGTCGCTAGTGCGAGCGAGTGTGGCGGCCCGGCCGGCGGCGAGGGCATGCAATTCGGCGGCAATGGATAGCGCAATGGCCTCGGGGGTCACGGCACCAATATCCAGACCGACCGGTCCGCGCAGGCGCGCACGCAGGCTGGACGCACGCGGTCCGAGCCCTGCCAGCAAGCGCTCGCGCCGGGCGCGTGGGCCGAGCAAGCCGATGGACGGGATGGGGCTGTCCGCTAGCGCGGTAAGGTAGGACTCGTCGGAGGCGAGGTGGTGACTCATGACCACTGCGGCGTGGTACGGCGTCAGGTTGAGCCGGGCCGCCAACGTGCCGGCCGGTCCCAAACTCTGACGGGCACCGTGCCAATCCGGAGCGTCGAGGTACAGTGGCCGATGGTCAGCGATCGTGACCGCAAAGCCCAGTCCGGTGAGCAGGTGCACCAGCGGGACCGCATCGGGGCCTGCGCCGCAGACCAGAATCCGCGGCGGCGGTGCCAAATATTCCCCGTACGCGGTACGCCCATCGGCGAGGGCTAGCGTCTGGTTGCGCCCCTCGCTGTGCAGTCGCAGTAGCGCGCTGTCTAGCGCGCCATCATTGCTCGGCAGTAAGCGTGTACCGAGGGCCTCGGGCGGGCCGGTGTGCACGACCGCCAGTACCGCGGGCATGCCATCGGCCAGACGCGTGACCGCGTCGACCAGTTGGCCTAGCAACGCGTCGTGGGGTCGGACGCGTTCCAGCAATACCCGCATGGCGCCTTCACAGCCGGCGCCAATGCCATAGAGCAAGTCATCCGCCGTACGCAGGTCATATTCTACGATGCGTGCCAGGCCGGTCGATAGCACGCTAGCAGCATGTTCGACCAGATCCTGCTCGAAGCACCCGCCCGAGAGCAAGCCCGTTAATCGGCCGCTCGATTCGATCAGCATGCGGGCCCCCGATTTGCGATACGTCGAGCCCTCCGTGGCAACGACGGTCGCCAAAATAGCGGGTTCGCTCAGCGCGACGAGGCGGCTGACCAGTAATTCGAGTCCAGTATCGAGACGGGGCTGCATCCGTGAATGCTAACACCCGTCCGTAGGCATGGTGCATTGCGGTAGAATTAAGGGTACTTGGTTGTTAATCCCTGGCTCTGGGGGAGTCGCACATGTCCGATCCATCGCCGATTCTTGCCGAAGCTGTCGTTGTCGGGGCCGGTCCTTGTGGACTGTTTCAGGTGTTTGAACTCGGCCTATTGGGTATTAAGGCGCATCTGGTGGATTCCCTGCAGGTGCCCGGTGGGCAGTGTGCGGAGCTGTATCCGGAAAAGCCGATCTACGACATACCAGCGCTGCCGATCTGCGGCGCGCAGGAACTTGTGGACCGGCTGATGCAACAAATTCAGCCGTTTAATGCCGAATGGCATTTAGGCGAAGAAGTGACCGGCCTGCAGCGTCAGTCCGATGGTCGCCGTTTTGTTGTGACCACCTCGGCCGGTACTGTGTTTGATGCAGGTGCGGTCATCATTGCCGGCGGCGTCGGCTCCTTTCAGCCGCGTCGTTTGGTCGCCGAAGGAGCAGCGGGCCTTGAGGGTCGGCAGGTGCACTATCGGGTGCGCAATGCTGCCCAATATCACGGTAAACGCTTGTTGATTTTGGGCGGTGGCGATTCCGCGTTGGACTGGGCCATTGAGTTTGCGGGCAAGGCGGCTGCCGTCACGTTGGTGCACCGCCGGGCTGAATTCCGGGCCGCACCGGCGTCGGTGGCCCGTATGCGCGCACTCGAGGCGGCCGGACAACTGGCTTTTCATGAGGGCTTGGTCATCGGGATAGACCTGGAGGGCGAAGCGCTCACAGGCGTTCGGATTAAAGCTGCGGATGGCACGGAGATGACGATCGCGTGTGACCACGTGCTGGCTTTTTATGGCTTGCATCCCAAGCTCGGCCCGATTGCGGAGTGGGGTCTTGCACTGGAGAAAAAAGCACTGACAGTGGATACAGAAAAATTTCAGACCAGTGAGCCGGGGATCTTTGCGGTGGGTGATATCAACACGTATCCGGGCAAGAAAAAACTGATTCTGTCGGGGTTCCACGAAGCCGCTCTCGCCGCTTTCGGTGTCCAAGCATGGCTGTATCCAGAGAAGAAGCAATTCCTGCAGTACACAACCACCAGTCCGGCGATGCAGAAGCGTCTCGGCGTGAGCGGATGATGTTATGTCTATAGACCCTCGTCTACGGGACTTGCTCAAAGTGCTCGAACTGGAGCCTTTGGAAATGGATCTGTTTCGCGGCGAGAGTCGCGACATTGGCAGTCCCCAGGTATTCGGGGGGCAGGTGCTCGGGCAAGCGCTCGTTGCCGCTTACAAAACGATTGGCGAAGGTCGCGGCGATTGCCACTCCCTGCATGCTTATTTCCTACGGCGCGGCGACTTCGAGGCGCCGATTGTCTATCAGGTTGATCGCAGCCGGGATGGTCACAGCTTTACGACCCGCCATGTCACGGCCATTCAGCATGGCGAGCAGATTTTCCGTCTCGCCGCATCCTTCCAGACTCCAGAGTCTGGACTTGAGCATGCGGATGCGATGCCGAATGTGCCAGCGCCAGAGCTTTTGTCGCCCTATAGACCAGAGCAGGATCCGTTGCTCGAGACACTGCCAGAACCGGTGCGGCGTATGCTTTCGCACAGTCGCCCGTTTGAATTTCGGCCGGTGCAAACGCCGCAGTTGATCAATCCGCAGCCGACTGCTGCGGTCAAGCAAGTCTGGTTCCGTGCGGTGGACAGGGTCCCATCCGATGAATCGTGGCTGCATCGCTGCTTGCTTGCGTACGTCTCCGATTACAACCTGTTGGATACGGCACTGCGACCCCATGCGGTGCCGATTATTAATTTACAAATGGCCAGCATCGACCATGCGATGTGGATTCATCGACCGTTTCGCGTCGACGACTGGTTGTTGTATGCGGTGGACAGCCCCAGTGCTTCGGGTGGCCGCGGCTTGTGCCGCGGTAGCATTTACACGCGCGAAGGCTTGCTTATAGCCAGTACTGCGCAAGAAGGATTGATGCGCGTTCGTGCCTAAACAGACAGGGCGTGCGCCTCAGCGCAGCGCTAACTTGAGATGTACGCCATCGGTCGTGGCCTCAGCGGAGCTGCCGCGAACCAAGAAGACCCGTCCTGCGTCCACGCCGGTGCCTTCGACGAGAGCGGCTTGCATGCCTTGCGCGCGCGTTGCGGCCAGTTGTTCGAGATCGTCCGCTGTGGGGGTTGTGCGCTGGCGTAATTCGGCTTCCAGTTGTGCAGGGTCCGTGTTGGGCGCGTCAGCGGCAGGCAACCCCAGCGCCGCCAGTAGCGCTGTCCGCCGCGCGACCGGATCCGCGGTCAAACGCGCCAGTAGCGTTGCGTCGTCGGCTCCATCGAGCCGCTCGCGCGCCCGTTGCAGCAGGGTCTCCCGATAGCGCTGCTCTGCTAACGCCAGTGCGTCGGCGGTACTGGTCGCAATGGGCACTTCGATGTTCACGCTCGGCCGAGCGGTCATGCCTTTGGCTAGCGTAGCGAGTCGGCTGCGGGCCGACGCATCCAGTTCGGCTGAGCCGGCCTGAAACGCAATGTCAGAAATTTCTTCGCCAGCACCGAATAAGGAGCCCAGCAGGGCAAAAGGGGAGGTGACGATTTTACGGAAGAGGTTGCCGATGATTTTTCGTATGACCGGTCCTAGGTGAAAATCCGGATCGCGAAAACTGCCAGAGAGCGGCACATCAAGGTCGATGTTGCCATCGCTGTCTTTCAGTAGCGCGACCACCAATCCGAGCGGTACCCCAAAGCCCGCGCTACCCTCGACGCGATTGCCGAGTTCAAACTGGCTTAGGCGCAGGTGATGCGCGGCATCCACATGGCCATCGGCGACGTGATACTTCAGGTCTGCTGCTGCCTTGCCTTTGCGGATGTTGTATCCGGCGAAACGACCGGAATAGGGAGACAACAAAGTCATCTCCAAGTTATCGAAATGCATCTGCACGTCGGCGCTGACCGGATCGCCAAGGACATTCACGTCCCCTTCGATCGAGACCGGGGCATAGCGGTCGACATGCCCGCTCAAGGTGAGATGCGCGCGGTTCGAAGGGTCGGTGGACAGTCCCACCATATGGCCTTCGAGGTCGGCGATATTGGCGTCAAAGGTTGGGCTGAGTGATTCGTCGGCGAAATAGAGTCGACCCTTGCTGATGTGCAATTCGTCGACTGAGACAGACGGCGAGGGTCCCGGTGTCGATTCTGTTCCCGCCGTCAGTAAGCTCGACAAATTGGATTTTCGATCCGGTGCAATCCGGACGTCCGCATAGGGCGCGTCGATCAGGATGCTATGCACGTGTATGGCGGTGTCTGGCCAGCGCGCGTCGATCCCTTGCGCCCGCAAGTGCTCGAGCCCAAGGAAGTCGCGTTGGCGACCGGCATCTGCGGTACGGATCTGGTCCAGACCGGCGTTGCCGGTGTAACGGGCCGTGTGGCCGTCATAGGCGATATGACCGGCCGCCGAAAGGAAGCCCGCGTCGAGGCGTATCGCCACGAATGGTGCAATATAAGGGTCGAACGGCGCCATGGGTAGCCGTGAGGCCTGCAAACCCATCTCCACGGTGCTGCCGTCCGCAGCCGTGACGCCATCGAGCAGCAAGTGTCCTGCTGCGCCCAACTTGGCCTCTGCGCTGACTGTTCGGCCTTTACTGTTCGGGGCACCGACCGCGAGGCGTATTGCGCTGACCGTGGTTTGTAGTGGCTTGGCGAGTGCGCGATCGTCCAGGTGCACTTGCCCGTCGTCGAGACTGACCGCACCGATATCCACCTGCAGTGTGGATGACGGCCCAGCAGTGCCCCCGAGGCCGACCAGTCCCTCAGCAGTGCGCACAAGGCCAAGGTGTGGCGAGTGCAGCGCAATCTTGCCCAGTTGCAGCGTGTTTTTCGCGCTGTCGTAGTTCACATCACCTAACGACCATCGGGCGAGTGACACATGAGGGCCATGGTGCGGCGGCAGCGCCAGTGCGGT
>CAIVRI010000173.1 GCA_903908265.1 uncultured Pseudomonadota bacterium | reverse complement strand
GTGTGGCCCAAATCCAAGGCGCACCGGGATTACATGAATATCGAGCGCCTCGAGCAGCGCGTCGGGTAAATCACCGGCGGAGTCGGTGACAATGGCCACCCGGCGGCGTCCCGCGTGGGCTGTCGACTCTTGCTGCCGTTGTATATCGTCCGCTTTTTCAGCACTCACGACCCCGAATGTGGCGGCAATCTCGAACACCAAAGACGGATCCGCGACATGCAGGTGGACCCGCACTTTGCGCCCGGTACCGGCGATCACTAGGCTAGAGCCGATGCAGGCTAGCTGTTCGCGCAACGCCTTTCGATCGATCGCGCCGGAGACCATGCATTCGGTGCACCAACGATGTTCGAGGGTCGTTTCACCGCCGGCGGCCTCGCGTTCAAGCGCCGGCAAACCGACCCCGTCGGGCAGTGCATCGATATGGCCGGTCTGTATGTACTCGGCAAACCCTTCGAGAAAGGCGACGAAACCGGCGGCGCCGGCATCGACCACACCGGCCTTGATCATAGCCTCCAACTCATGCGCAGTCGTTTCTAGGGTGCGCCTGGCCTCGCTGACCGCTCTTGCGCACAGGTCAGCAAATCCCAGCACCTCGGCCTGCGCCGTCACGACAACAGCAACGGCGCGGAGCACGCTGAGAATGGTGCCCTCTCTGGGTTCACTCAACGCCTCTCGAGCATAGGTAGCGCCGCCCTGCAGTGCCGCGGCGAAACCCTGTCGACTCAGTTCCGCAGAATGGGCCGTCTGATCGGAAACGCCGAGCAACCATTGCGCCAAGATTGCTCCTGAATTACCGCGCGCCCCGTCGAGTGCCGCGTCGGCTGCCGCGGCCAACAACCGCCCAACGTGGTCGGGCGCCTCTAGCAAAACAGGCAACATGGCGCCTGCGGTCGCTGCCAGATTCGTGCCGGTGTCGCCGTCGGGGACCGGAAATACGTTGATGCGATCGAGATGCTCGCGCAGCCCTAGCAGGCGATGGACTCCCGCACGTAATGCTAGCCCCAACTCCGTCGGACCGATTGCATCGGCAGGCAATGCCACGTCTGTTTACTCCCTTCGTCCGGTGATATGCATTGCGGCGCTACTCTCGTGTCAGCAGAAAACGCGTGCCCTTGAATACGGCGATCGCACCTTCCGGTGTGATTTTTTCAATCAGGATCCCGCCAGCGACGGTTGCGCCTTCTTGGACGCGTTGTCCGGAGACCACCATGAACCGTTGTGCCGGTTCGGCACTGTAGACATGCAGGTCGATGCTGACCGAGGGCAGAGCCGAGGCCACGGCAGCTGGTAACTGACGACGGGTGGGCAAGCCGGCCGTGTTGGTGCTCGCATCCATCAGTGGATGCGCTGGGATCACGGTAGTAGTAGCAGGCGGCGTGACAGGCCTTGTGCGCGGCGTTGCGGGCACGTCGCTGTAGGGCGCTGTGGAGGTGCCGACGGAGGCCTCATCTGCCAATGATCGCGCCGGCCGGGGCACACTGCGCACTGCGCTCGGCGGTGACGCTGTGGTGAACGTGGCACCCGTTATCTGCGCAGGTGCGGCAATGGGGGTGGATGCGTGATGGGCATCGCGCACAAACAGATACAGCAGGGCGCCGCAGTTAACGACAAATAACGCGGCAATCAAGCCAATTATCCAGGCCAACTGTGGACGAACACGTTGTGCCCGCGGCGCATCGACAAGGCCCGGCAGGATGCGCCGATCCCTTTCATGTTCTGACTTGCGCAGTGCATCGAGAATGAACGACATCAGCGTATACCTCGGCTCAGCCTTGGACCCTCGGCCGCTGCGTAGGCGCCGTCGAGGACGAGCTGTGTGCGGGTCCCAGCCAGACCATCACTGGCGAGATGATGAGCGCGTTGAAACGCCCCAATCGAGCGGCCCAACTGCGCATCGTAGAAGTCCTGCTCCACCCCTGCGAGTGGGGCAGCCGTGATTCGTTGACGCAGCCACGTGACCTCTGCGCCACTCGACCCGGGCCGTATCAGGCCGGAGGGATTAAGCGGAGGCTTCCAGAGAATCAGGTAATCGCCGTACCACAACCGCTCAAGCTCCAGTAGGTCCGCGCTATAAGCGGCGTCACCGACTAACAGTTGGGCATGCGAGTCATCCAGTGCGGCAACGACGACCTGCCGCATAGCGCCGTTTTCCAGGGACAGGGTGATGATCGCCGGTCGGTCATACAGGCGTAATTCCGCAAAACTCGCCTTGTCGGCGTGGCACTCCAGTCCTGCACTGCTCGCTTGTGCGCAGGCGGGTGCGGCTTCGCCACCACTCTCCAGTCGTGCCTGCCACAGCCCGAATAAGGTGCGAAACGCCGACTCGGTATCGGCAGCGGTCGCCTGTGTCGCCAGAAAGCTCTGCAAGGTGGGCGTCGGCGCGGTGACTCTAGAAGGCGCGGAGAGGGCTAGGCTTGGGGATGGCTGTATGCCGTCGTGCGGCTTGCCCCACATTGCCCACCCCGCGGCAACCACACCGCAGAGCACCACCAGAGACACGATCGCCGTACGCCACCGATGGCGTGACGCCTGACCGCCGATCTCGCGTGCGGCCTCGCGGACCAAATTGGGGGTCACGATGCGTGACTCATGGGTATAGGCGCCCAGCAAGGCGCGATCTGCAATGACATTGAGCAATCGAGGGACGCCGCCGGACAGACGGTGTGCCGTGGCTAATGCGTTCGATGTAAAGATCTCGCCGGTGGCACCAGCGACCTTCAGTCGATGGCGCAAATAGGCGGCCGACTCCTCCGCTGAGAGTGGATCGAGGTGGTAGCGGCCGGTGATGCGCTGGGCTAGTTGTCTAAGATCGTTGCGCTCCAGTAAAGCGCGTAACTCGGGTTGGCCGACCAAAATGATCTGCAGTAGCTTGGTCGTCGCGGTCTCGAGGTTGGTCAGCAGTCGCACTTGTTCCAGCACTTCTGCCGACAGTTGTTGCGCTTCATCGACGATGACCACTACGCGTCGACCGAGACCATGTGCTGTTAGCAAAAAGCGATTGAGGTGATCAACGATCGCTTTGACGCTAGACCGTGCTTCCGGCGGTAAGTTGACATGCAATTCATCGCAAATGCCGGCTAGAAACTCGAGAGGCGTGACGCGCGGGTTCAGAATCAGTGCAATGTCGGCATGTTCGGGTAAATCAGCGAGCAAGCCGCGCACGGTGGTCGTCTTGCCGGTACCCACTTCGCCGGTGAGTTGGACAAAGCCACCCGCGTCGTCGATCCCGTACAGCAGATGCGCCAGCGCCTCCGCATGGCGTTCGCTCAAATAGAGGTAGCGCGGGTCCGGGGTGATCGCGAAGGGCTTTTCTGTGAGCCCAAAGAAACGGGTGTACATGCGGCGACATCATAGCGGCTCATGCGCGCCGCTCACACTCAACGGCGGCGAACGTCGGTAAAGCCGTCGTTTTTTTCCACTTGATCGAGGTTGCTGGCGCGGCGGACGGCGGCGTCGCCGAAGCGCGCCCGGATTTGATCGAGGGTCGGATCCAGCCGCCTTGCGGCCCGGCTCGGATCGGCACTGGCGAGTCCCCCGCTGGGTGGTCGATTCCCGGCAGCAAACAGGTCCATTTGGGTTGCCGGCACGAGCGTGCCTACACCCACCCCGAGTAGTCGGACGGCCGCGTCAGGGTATTCGCACCGCCATCGATCGAGTAATTCCTGCGCAATAGCCAAAATCGCACCCGTATCTGCGCTCGGCGGCTCGAAGCTGCGGGTGCGGGTATAGGTGCTGAAGTCGCTGCGCCGTACCTTGATCGAGACCGATCCCCCCTCCAGGGCCTTTGCCCGGAGTCGGGACCCCACGCGGTCGGCCAGTCGAGCCAGTTCCGTCCGCTGCCGGTCCCGTGCGCTGAGATCCGTCTCGTAGGTCTCTTCGGCACTGACCTGCTGTTCGGCCACGTCGGCCACCACAGGGCGTTCATCCAGGCCGGCCGCCCGGTCGCGAACCCGGCCGGCATGTCGACCGAGCACGGGCACGAGCACCCGGTCTGGCGCCTGGCGCAGGTCGCCAAAGGTCCGCACCCCCGCCTGCGCCAGTCGGGCCTCTGTTTTCGGACCGATCCCGGGTAAACGCCCCACGGGCAACGAATCCAAAGTGTGGGCCACCGCATCGGGGTTGATCTGGCGCAAGCCATCGGGTTTGCCTAAAGCCGAGGCAATCTTGGCGAGCAACTTGTTGTGCGAAAGGCCCACCGATGCCGTCAGCCCCGTGCGCTCGCGGATGCGCGACTTAATGGTTTGGGCGATCAGTGTGGGAGCCCCAAACAGCGTAAGGCTCGCGCTAACATCGAGAAACGCCTCATCCAGAGAGAGGCCCTCTACGAGTGGTGTGAACTCGCGGAAGACCCCGAATACGACTGCTGAAACTTCTCGATAGCGACTCATGCGCGGAGCGATCAGGATCGCCTCGGGGCACCGCTGTAATGCCAACCGGGTTGGCATGGCCGAGTAGACGCCAAAACGGCGTACCTCATAACTGGCCGCCGCAACCACCCCACGACGTAACTCGCCTCCCACGATGACCGGCTTGCCACGTAGCTCGGGACGGTCATGCTGCTCGACGGACGCGTAGAAGGCATCCATATCGACGTGGAGGATCGCGCGCATAGGCTCAGCCGATCACTGCACTCAGGACAAACGTCGCCGCAACAGTGAGCACGAGAAACAACAGGTACGCCAGTCCGAGTGGTAAAAGACGGACCCAAGTGCCAGTGCGAGAACTCCCATAAAACGTGCGTAGCGAGCGATAGACGTACCAAGGGAAATAAATAACCAGCAGGACATCCAGCGCCTGCCGCAGCGTATCCACACCCGTCGCCAGTGCAGGCGCACCGAATGCGGCTGCGCCGATGCCCACGAGGTGCACGAGCGTGATACCGATCAACGTTGCAAATACCGCAGCATGGTTGTGTAAGACGAAGATGAGGTGTTCAACGTAATACCGCCGTGCTCCCCAGTAGAGTAGACCAAGCACTGCCGCGACGAGCGGCAGGAAGGCAAACATCATCTTGGGGATGTAACTCTTGAAAGCCTCGCTGACGGCCTCCCCGCGATCGGCTACGACCCGCCGGCACACACGGCGTGCGAAACGCTCGACCGCGGGCGAGCTCACCCGGACGTCCGAGCAATCATCCGACTGCGGGCTGGCCTCCATCTGAACGATCGCGTGATCGTCCTTCCCATATTCAGGATCTACCCGGTCGACTAGCGCAGCCAACGAAAAAAACGCAATGCTCAGTATCAGGTAAAGCCTAAAAGGTAGGGCGTATCGGGCCCGCTTGCCGGCAAAGTAGGCGCCCGTCAACTGTCCCGGTCGCCGGACCAAAATCCACAACGTAGCCAAAAAATGGCTCTCCACATGGGTGAGATCGTGCAGTGCGTCGTGCAGCAACCCGCGTAACGAACGGACGCTGGCATGCGCATGCTGTCCGCAAGCGGAGCAATACGGGCCGGTCAGGGGGGCGGCACAATTTTCGCATTGGTTGGTCGACATGGTCCCTCCACGGGGCGCCAAAGGTGCCCGATCGATTCTATAGGAGCCAGCCGTCATAAGGATGACCGCTGCGAGCGCCTTCCGGAACGGGCAGAATGCGCTGTTAGGTCCCTAGGAGGCGATCTGGTGTCCCCTACCCGCAACATGGCGTCCTTGTCGATCGGCACGTCGATCGCAACGCTAGCGCTCAAATTTGGTGCCTGGTGGATGACCGGGTCGATGGGCCTGTTTTCCGATGCCTTGGAAACCTTGGTCAACGTGGCGGCGGCTCTGGTCGCTCTGTTTGTACTGTCGGTCGCCGAACGTCCGGCCGATGAAGATCACGCTTACGGACACGAGAAGGCGGAGTATTTTTCCAGTGCCGTCGAGGGCGTGCTGATTTTGGTCGCCGCGGTAGGGATTGCTGTCGCTGCTGTGCTGCGGATGCGCCATCCTGCTGCGCTCTCGGCGCTAGGTCCAGGCATTGCCGTGACGCTGGTAGCGACTGCCCTTAATTTTGCAACCGCACGCTTGATGCTCAAAGTTGCGCGCGAGCACGACAGTATCGCCGTTGAGGCCGATGCTAAACATTTGATGGCCGATGTCGCGACGTCCCTGGGCGTGGCGGCAGGACTTGTGATCGTCATGTTTTATCCGCAGGCCGCTATTTTGGATCCGATCATCGCCATCGTGGTTGCCGGTCATATCGCGATGATCGGTTGGGAGCTCATCGCGCGATCGGTCGACGGACTGATGGATCGCGCGCTGCCAGCTGAAGAATTGGAACGTGTGCATGCGATGATTGCGGCGACGTTGCTGGAGGGTCGCTCGACCGTTGACTTCAAATCGCGCCGCGCAGGCGCCAGACGATTCATTGAATTCAAGTTGCGCGTACCACCGGAGTTGTCTGTACGCGCTGCGCATGCAGAATGTGATCGTCTAGAAGAAGTTCTTGCATCGCTCTATCGGGGTCTCGTGGTCATGATTCACGTTGAGCCGCGCGAAGACTGACCGCAGTACTGTCGCTGTGGCTATCCAAGCAACGTCCGTTCGAGTGTAGGATTTAGTTGCATTTCGCAGCGCACCGAGCGGGCAATAAAGCACTGCGCATGGGCGCGCTCATGTAAGACACGGTGGGCGGCCTCACCCGGAGCGTGCTCGGTGTCAAACCGGACCCGCGGCGCCAGTGTGACCTCGATGATGGCCAGCGCATCCTCTGCGTTTCGCCCGAGTAAGCCGGTGGCCGCGTCTTGATATGCGTCGACTCGATATCCCTCGGCTGCCGCCAACGATAAAAACCAAAGCATATGGCAGCCGGCCAAAGAGGCGACGAATGCCGCTTCCGGATCCACGGCGTCCGGATCGCAATAAGCAATTGGCACGACAGCTGGAGAGGCGGTGCCCACAACCCGCACCGAGGTCGCAAAACGCAACTCATGGCGTCGCGAATAGCGGCCATCCAAAAAGTTTTCTCCCTGTCTTTGCCAGTAAATCTCAGCCCGATGGGTGGACATTTAGAGTCTCCGTGCAGGGGTGTGCGAAGCCCAGATCATCGCAGATCACGCGAATCGAAGGAGACGGACCCCATCAGGATTGCATGCTGCATTGAAAGCGTCACAATGGCATTCGCACAGAGGTGCGGTATGAAGAGCGCGATGGAACTAAGAGTCTACGATACTGCAGAGGAGACCGCGGCGGCGGCTGGCCAGTGGCTAGCCCAGGCCTTGTCGGCGGCGGTTGCCGCTCGGGGCTCGGCGAGCTTGGCGCTGTCTGGTGGGCGCACACCGTGGCGGATGCTGGAGCTACTCGAGGACGCATCGATACCGTGGTGGGCTCTGACCGTCTATCAAGTAGATGAGCGTGCGGTGCCGGTAGAGGATGCGCGTCGCAATGGGCAACGCATGGCCGCACTGCTGGTGCGCAGTGGACGTTTGACGCTTCATCAATTTCGTCCAATGGCCGCTGAGGCGGCGTCACTCGAACGTGCGGCGGATGCCTATAGCGCCGAGCTCGCGCATGCTCTTGGCCTGCCGCCGGTGCTGGATGTCGTGCAGTTGGGGCTGGGGGCTGATGCGCACACGGCATCCCTTATTCCAGGGGATCCGTTGTTGGACGTGATGGATCGGCTAGTGGGGGCCTGCGGTGAGTACCAAGGTACGCGCCGTTTATCACTGACCTTCCCGGTATTAAATGCCGCACGGGCCCGTCTGTGGCTGGTGACCGGTGCGGATAAGGGCGATGCGCTAGCTGCATTGATCGCGGGCGATGCCGCACTGCCGTGCGGACGCGTCCGCAGCGATGGGGCCGTTATATTTGCAGATGCGGCCGCGGCGCGACGGGCCCATGGCTGAGGGTTAGTGCGCCAAAACTTCCGTAACGACACGGCAAACGGCATCAATTGCGGGTAGTCGAGTGGAGCTCTTGCGCCAGACGGCACCGAGAACCCGATAAGGCGCTGGCTTGACGAAGGGGCGAATAACCGGATTTTTAGCGACCGCAAAGGGGCCGAGTGTGGCGAGTTCTGGCAGTAACGTGATGCCATGTCCGGCAGCGACCATCTGTCGTAGCGTTTCCAGGCTGGTTGCACGGAAGTCACCGGCCTCGTGCACCTGGATTCTGCTGCAGGCTTCTAAGGCATGGGCACGCAGACAGTGCCCATCGTCGAGCAGCAGCAAAGTCGCGTCGTCTAGATCTTCCATGCGCAATGCGGGTTTTTTGACCAGCGGGTGGTGTGCGGGCAAGGCAACGGCGAAGGCTTCATGGGCCAATTCCCGACTTTCGAGCCCATTGACGTCCACCCCCAGAGCGAGGATGCCGACATCGAGTTCACCCGCTCTCAATTGTTCGACCAGTACCGCGGTTTGGTATTCGTACAACAGCAGCTGCAGCTGCGGTAGACGCTTGCGTAATTTAGGCGTGAGCGAGGGTAGTAGATAGGGCCCGAGCGTGGGGATCATCGCGATCCGTAGTGAGCCCGAGAGTGGATCCCGCGATGAGCGGGCGATGTCAATGATGTCGTCCGAGTCCTGCAGCACGCGTCGGGCGCGCGCCACAACCTGCTCGCCCACAGGGGTCAAACAGACGTTACGGGGTTGGCGCTCAATGAGCGCGACGCCCAGATAATTCTCCAGTTTCTTGAGTTGGGCCGATAGGGTCGGCTGGCTCACGGCGCAGCGATCGGCGGCGCGACCGAAATGGCGCAGGTCGGCCAAGGCGACGAGGTACCGCAAGTCACGCAGGTTCATCGTTTGTCTCTTCCGAATGATTTTTAAATACTATCAGAATCCTGATTTTGATCGTCTAATTCTATAAAAGACCCGGGAATATCGGCCGGCGGGTATACTGATCGGCATGTCTAGCCGAGTCCTTAAGTATGCTGCCGGGGTGGTTATTGTTCGCCTTGGCCCGGCCGGACCGAGGGTCCTCCTGCTGCGTGCTTACCGTAACTGGGACCTGCCGAAGGGGCGGCTTGAGCCGAGCGAGACCCCCTTCGAGGCGGCGAATCGAGAAGTCCGAGAGGAGACGGGCTTGTCTGACCTGAATTTTCATTGGGGCGACGATTCGATCGAAACCGAACCCTATGCGGGCGGCAAGGTGGTGCGTTTCTATGTGGCGCAATCCGAATCGGGTGACGTCAGTCTGCCTATCAACCCGACCTTGGGACGGGCGGAGCACCATGAATTCCGTTGGGTGAGTCCTGCGGATGCCTTGGGGTTGACGGTGCCCCGCTTGCAGCGGGTGCTGCGTTGGGCGTTCGAGCACGCTGGTATCGCTACGTCCAACGCATGAAGCCTCTGTTCGGCCGAGCGCGTCTAGCCGGCGTGCTTGCGGCTATCGCGAGTGTGACCATTTGGGCAGGATGGATCCCGGTGACCCGCCTTGGCGTGGTCACGCATCTAGACCCGATCGACGTCGCGGCACTACGTTACGGCACCTGCGGATTGATCCTGTTGCCCTTCCTGTGGCGCCAACGCGCGCAAATACCCTTTCATCGGTGCGGATTGTTGCTGTTGATTGCGGCTGGCGCCGGTATTCCATATTTCCTGTTGTTTGGGATGGGGTTGCGCCTGGCGAACTCCGGTCAGGCGGCGGTCTTCGGTCCCGGCGCATCCAGCCTCTTCACCATTCTGATCGCGGCCTTTTGGTTGCGCGAGTCGCTCAGTCGGGCGAGGGTGATCGGCATCCTCTGCACGCTCGTCGGTTTCGCTTTGGTCGCCAGTCATGAACTACTCCATGGTGGTGTGCGCCTGCGTGGATTCGGACTGATCCTGCTCGCGTCGTTGGCTTGGTCTCTCTTTACCGTGGCAAGCCGTCGCTTGGCCTTGGCGCCACTACTGACCGCTGCCTTCATTGGTGTGACCAATGCCGCTGTTTTCCTGCCGTTCTATCTGTTCAGCCACGGACCTGCGCGGCTTGCTGCCGCGCCGCTCGGTGCAGTTCTCTTACAGAGCTTTTATCAGGGCATTCTGACCGGCACGATTGCCATGATGACCTTCACCTTTGCCATCGGCCGGTTAGGCGCGAGCGGCGCAGCCGCTTTCACGCCCTTAGCGCCAGTGCTGGCCGGATGCATCGGTTGGTGGCTGCTCGGTGATGCGCTCAACGTCGCGACGGCCTTGGGCTTGGCGGCCGTCGCGATCGGCGTGGTTTTTGGAAGTGGGGCCTTAGGCTGGGTCAGCGCACGGCGATGACGCCACAGGCGACCCGAGGGCCTGCGTTCCCGGCTGGTTGGCTCACGTAATCATCGCGGTCACGGTGCACGACGAGACTGTGTCCCACCACCGTCTGCGGACCCGCTGCCAACGTCAGCTCACTGAGCGAAATTTCAGCAGCGACCTTGCCTTCACTGTCTGCGACCACCGCACCAAGGTCACCGAGGTGATGGGCTCCCAAACCCGGCCGGCCATGCACGGCGCCGGCTGGATTAAAGTGCCCGCCGGCGCTCATGGCGTCGGGCGCCGTGCAGTCGCCTTTGTCGTGGATATGTAGACCATGCTCCGATCCCGGTGGCAGGCCTTGCAGCACCACGTGCAATACCAAACCCTCGCGACCGGCGGTGAAGGTCGCCGTGCCAGTGACCATGCTGCCCGACCGCGACTCCAGTGTGGCGGTCGCGCCCGGTTTCGCCGGCGATAGCGTCGCACAAGCGCCGAGGCAAAACGCACTCGCTACAATCAACCGAGCTAGCCCATTAGTCGACATGTCGAAACTCCTCAACGGTCAATGGCTGCGCACCGACGGGCTGACCCGCCGCATGCGCCAAATAAGGTAAGCGAGAATCAGAAGATTCAAGCAAAGCACAACCACGAGATTGAGCCGCGGTGCACGGATTAACTCGTAGACCTCAATCGGTATAAAAGAGCTCGTGGCGATGACCGTCAGCCATTCACCCCAATGCTTGCCTTGCCAAAGGCCAACGCCCTCGAACACGAAAAGCCCCGCATAAAGAAATGAGGCCACCGCCATCAGGTGCAGTCGGCCTACTGGTACTACGACTAAAAGTCCCAAAAAGTCGCGCAGCAGGCGCTGTTCTCGTGCGTAGGACAAGGAATTCACGAACTGCGTCACCGCCAGAACGAATGCCGGATTGGCCAATGACAGAAGCCCAAATCCTGTTGTGACGACGAGTGACGCTTTCACAAATTTAAATACGGCGATCAAACGCAGCACAAACATCGACCGCAGAATATGAGCGAGGCTTTGCATACTGATCAGACCACGCGTCCGCGGCGTCCGCCAACGAGCCAGTCGTTGACATTCGCAGTCAGTTCATCAATCGCGCGTTGTCGCGATTCTTGCGCGGCCCATGCGGTATGAGGAGTGACAATCAAATGGTGGAGGTCTGCTGCCAAGAGTGGGTTGCCATCTACCGGCGGCTCTTGCGTTAGGACGTCGATGGACGCACCACCAATCTGCCGGCTGCGCAGCGCAGCCGCGAGCGCAACGGCATCGATCAACGCACCCCGAGCAGTATTTATCAGCACTGCATCCGGACGCATCAGCGCCAGTTCGCGGGCGCCAATCAGATTGCGGGTGGCCTCTGTGATCGGACAATGCAAGCTCAGTACATCTACTTGCGGCAGTAGGTCGTCCAGATCCACGCGGCCGGCTTCGCGTGCGCCGCCTGGCCGATTAGCAACCAGTACGCGCATGCCGAACGCCTCAGCTACGCGGGCAACACCCTGCCCGAGTGCGCCAAAACCGACGATACCCATCGTGCGCCCCGTCAATTCACGGATGGGGAAATTCAGCAGCGTGAACTGCTCACCCTTTTCCCACTCGCCTTGCTTGAGCGCCTGATCGTACTCGCGAATGGAATGGGTTAATGCCAGTAGCGTCGCAAATACGTGCTGCACCACGGAGGGGGTGCAGTAGTCACGGATGTTGCATACCGACACACCCCGCTCGCGGGCCGCAAGCAGGTCCACGTTATTGACGCCCGTCGCCGTCAGTGCGACCAGTTTGAGTGCGGGGTTGGCTTCGATTCGCGCCCGGGTGATTTCTGCCTTATTGCTAAGCACAACTTCGCAGCCTGCGATCCGCTCGTCCACCTGCGCATCGGCGGTGACTCGGTGTACTTTGAGATTTGGAAGCAAAGCCAGTAACGGCGCAATATTGAGGTCGTCACCGGTACTCACGGTGCCGAAGTCCAGAAAAACGGCCTGCATGGGGAACCTCAAAAGCGGATCGTCACCCTCTGAGTATAACTGGCCCACTCACGGGGCGATGCGTGCTCTCAGATAGAGCGTCCAACTGTCCGGGGAAAGTCCGTACACAGCTGAGATCGCCGGCGGAATCCAATAGCGGCTCGCTACTGCTCCCCCCTCAAAATGCAGGGGGCCCCACTGCGCGAAATCGACTTGGTATCCCAGACTCCCTTTGCGGATTATCGGCGACTGGGTGAGGTCGTTAATGCTCGGCAGTTCGTCGTAGCCCACCCGTTCAAAACGCGCATAGAGTGTCTGCCGGGGGCCAATCCGCAAGGCCTCGCTGAGTAGCCAAGCATCCGTTGGGCGACCTTCTGAGGGCTTGTTGCGACCAAAAGCCAGTGTGGTGGAGGCAACGACGGCGCCGAGTCGATGTTCGTGTAGGACAGACGCGGTGGTTCGCACGACCGAAACGCTGGGGTGCAGGCCCTCAGGGCTGGCCAGACGGCCAGTGCTGACCTGTAACGCCAGATCGGAGCCCGGGTTGAAGGAGAGCCGCGTCGACCAGGAGTCGAGCCGGCGCAGTTCGAGCGCAGACCGGTGCTGGTCCGGCTCTCGACCGTTGAACGCCGAGCCTTCCAGCTTCCAGTGCCCGGAAATCAGCCCCGTGGTGAGGACCCCGAAGGAAATATGCGTGGAGTCGATGTGGTGATGGGAGAGCGGCGCCTCCGGATTCGGATCGTCGGTGCGTCGATGCGGAAAGGCGGGTGGGCCGAGCGCCGGTTCCCCGACCGGAGCCGCGTACACAAACAGCGAGGCGACGTCCGACAAGGTGCGGGAGTAGGCGGCGGCAATCTCCATAAAGAGATTGTGTGGGTGTTGTCGATCGACCAGCGGATCGCGTCCGTTCGCCGTCTCCCCGGTCTGGAACAAGAGTGGGTAACCTGCCGCCCCATTCACAGGGTCCGCAGATACCATCGCCCGCAATGTCAGCGTGGAATCGCCCAGGTCGCGTCGGGCCGCGCCCATCAGCATGCTCTGGCTGTAGGTGGCGCTTGCGCCGCGCGGCCCGCTCTGCTGGGTGTCGGCGAGGGCGAGTGATCCGTGCAGCATCAGCATCCAGTCGCCGCTGATGCTATGTAGACCATCCATCGGTGTGGCATCCGGCACCCAGCTCGTGCCCGACCCATCACGGCCCATCGGATAATTGCCAAAGTCACCGGCCATGGTCATGCCATCCGCCGCAGCGCCTGCCGAGGTCGACAGCAGGAAAAACCAAACGGAAAGGGTGATGAGCCGGCCCGGCATGTGGACTCCAGTAGTTGCCAATTGGACCGGGGCTCCCGTAGCGAGTTCCCGCGGGTGCATCAGCGCAGTGCTGGTTTGCGGGCGCCACTTGGCGTCGACGCGTCGACCGTCTTCGGCCGAGGATGCGCCGGCGTGTCGATCGCTGACGCCCTGACGGGGGCAAAGGCGCCAAAATGCACTGCGCTGGCCGATAGCGCGGCCGATTGCACCGCGTAATATGCAGCGATGAGCATTCGGCCCTCCGCTGTCAGCGTAGCGCCACCGCCACCGGCGCCGCCTTTGATGGAGCTTGCCACCGGTTTTCCGGTGAATTCGTTTAAGGCCTTCAGCAGTAGCCAAGCGCGGCGATAACTCATCCCCAGATCACGCGCTGCCTGCGCCAGAGACCCGCTGCGGTCCAGCGCCTCCAACAGGCTGACCTTGCCCGGTCCGATCGCACGACCCGGGCCGAGATCGACACGCAAATGGACGCGGACGTTGGACACAGCAGGGCCCCTCGGCTGGACAGCGCTAGTCTAGCGTCGGCGGCTGCCATTGGCGCCGTTTTACTTGCGCCATGCACGCCGATCAAATACGATATATTCATTCGTATATATCGAAAAAGCGATTAGTCGATGTCGGATCAGTTCTGGCCCTCGGTATGCCTTGTGCTGCTTAGCGCAGCCGTGGTCCCAGCTGCGCCGGCTGCAGACCTGTTGGAGACCGTGACCGTCACCGCGCGCTTACGGGAGGAGTTGCCACAAGCGGTGCCGATCGCACTATCGCTCGTTGACGCAGCGACTTTGGACCGAACCAATGCGGGCAACTTATCGCAACTCACCACGTTGTTGCCGGCGGTCACTTACAGTTCACCCAACCCCCGCAATACGGCTTTGACGATTCGTGGGTTGGGCAGTAGCGTCGTTGCGGTATCTCAAGCCAATGACGGCCTAGAGCCTGGCGTCGGGTTCTACGTGGACGGCGTCTATCACGCGCGACCAGCGACCGCCGCCTTTGACTTTGTGGACCTCGCTCGGGTCGAGGTTCTACGTGGCCCGCAAGGTACCCTTTTCGGGAGCAACAGCACGGCCGGCGCCATCAGCCTCACCACGCGTGCGCCAACCTTCGCTCCCGAAGGTGTCACCGAAGCGTCCCTCGGCGAATATGGCTTGCGGCAGACGAAAGCTGCTCTGTCCGGTGCGCTGATCGGCGACCTGCTGGCCGGTCGCCTGTCGGCTGCCGTAACTCAGCGCGACGGACTCGTCAAAAACGTGTTGACCAACAGTCGCGTGAACAACAGCAACACCGCGACCTACCGTGGCCAGTTGCTGTTCCAAACCGGTGCCAATTTTCACCTACGGCTGTCCATCGATCATGCGTCTTTTCGTGGCACCTGCTGCACGCAGGTGTACGTGACGGTCGCGCCGACGCTAAAGCCCGCGGCGCGCCAATACGCAAGCCTTGCCGCCGGGTTGGGCTACACGCCGCCGAGCCTGAACCCCTATGATCGAATGACTGCGTTAGACGCGGAGCTCGGTGTGCGCACGGACGAAGGTGGTGTCTCAGCGACCGCTACTTGGGACAAGGCCCGTTATGCACTGACGTCGATCTCGGCGTGGCGCTACTGGAACTGGGACGCGGCCAACGATCGCGACTACACCGGCTTACCAATCCAAACGCTACAACACATTCCATCGCGTCAGGACCAATACAGTCAGGAATTGCGCATCGCATCGCGCGGCACCAATACGATGGATTGGTTCGCGGGCCTGTACGCCTTCCGACAACGGATTACAGGGGAGCCCATCACCGAATACGGCTCCGCAGCGACGTACTGGCTATTAGGTCCCGTGACGACCAACTCGGCGACGACCTATCCTGCCAATCTCCTGAGTGGCTACGGCACTGATGGCCACACCGATTTTTCGGCCCGCAGTGTGGCTGTGTTCGCGGAACTCATCTGGCATCTCAGCGCGAAATTATCTGTCACTACCGGTTGGCGTTACACCGACGAGTACAAGCACGGCGATTACGTATCGACCGTCTACGGCGGGCTTGCAACCACCAATGCACGCCTACTGCGAGCCCAACTCTCAATCCTAAGGCCGCAGGGCTATAGTGCCCGCGTTGCGGATAGCAGCCCTACGGGGCGCGTCAACCTCGTCTACCGCTGGTCGGACGCTGTGATGACCTATCTGTCCTACGCCAACGGGCAAAAGTCTGGCGGGATCAACATGTCTGGCTTGCCGCTGAATGCGGCCAATCTACCGGCGCTATCTACCGCCGTGATCAAGCCAGAACGCAACCAGACCGCTGAATTGGGCGCAAAAACTAACTGGTTCGGCGGGCAACTGACCTTCAACGGCGATCTCTTTGCAACCGTCGTTCGCGACTTCCAGGCGAACGTTGTGGATACCGGCCCTGGCGCGTTGCGCGGTTACCTTGCGAATATTGAACAAGTGCGTGTGCGCGGTCTCGAACTGGAGGGCGCACTGCAGATCAGCCGGTCCTTGTCCTTGCACGCCTCGAGTAGTTGGACCGATGCGCGCTACCGCGCCTATCACAACGCACCGTGTCCGATCGAAGCCATCAGCGCTGCCACTGCCGTGTGTGATTTGACGGGGAGAAGCCTCGCCGCCACACCGCATCTGGCTACTGCCGCTGGCGCTATGCTGACGTACCCGCTGCGCGATGGCACCGACCTCTTTGTGGATGCCGACTATATTCATCGCGGGCCACAGTTCGGTGACCCTTCGGACTCCGCGTTTGCGGTACTGCCTGCCTACGACGTTGTGAACGCCCGCGCCGGCTGGCGCGGGGGGCATGCCGAGCTCTACGTCTGGGCTAAAAACCTAGGCAATAGCCACTACCTCCAAAACGTCACGATACAAGCCGGGAACTCCGGCTTGATTGTGGGATCGCCATCCGATCCCCGCGCTGCCGGCCTCACGTTACGGCTTCGTCTGTAGATCTTTGGTCTCCGCTCACCAAGGCGTTGACCGGTAGTCCTTGAGGAACTGCCCCCAGACATGGTTTGCGGTGTTTATACCGCTAAATATCGGATCGATCACGCGCGCAGCGCCGTCAATGATGTCGAGCGGCGGGGCGAAGCCCTCCTCAGCCTTGCGCGCCGCATGTACTGCCGGATCCTCGTCCGTGACCCAACCGGTGTCGACAGCGTTCATATGGATGCCGTCTTTCACGTAATCAGGCGCGCTGGTCCGCGTCATCATGTTGAGAGCTGCCTTGGCCATATTGGTGTGTGGGTGCTTGTCGGTCTTGGTCGTCCGATAAAACTGCCCCTCCATCGCGCTGACGTTCACGATGTGCTTGTGACGCCCGGGTGTCGCCACCAGCAGCGGTTTTAGACGCGCGTTCAGGATGTAAGGCGCAATGGCGTTCACCAACTGTACCTCGAGTAACTCGGGTGTTTGCACTTCATGCAGTCGCAGTCGCCAACTGTTCATGCGGCGCAAATCGACCTGCTGCAGATCTTCATCCACCTGTCCTCGAGGAAAGATCGTCTCTCCATCCGCATAGTCCTCGTCCAGATAGTGGCGCTGCGACAACGCGGCACTGTGGATGATGCCTTCGCCGGCCGCGGCACCGTGGAGCACCGAGAGATCCTGTGCGATGCGCGCGGTGGACTTACCGAGACGGCCAATCAACGTCCCATGACTGCGCAGGGTAGTGCGCCAGTCTGGCGGAAGTGCGGTGAGCGTGTCGGCTTCACGCGCCAACAAGTGTTTGAAGAATCCGGCCGGCCTGCGCACCGTCTGACAGGCGTTATTGACGATGTGATCGAGCCGGGGAAGGCTCTCTGCGAGATAACGGGCGAACAGCTCGACGCTGGGAGTATGACGCAAGTCTAATCCATGGATCTGCAGCCGATCGCGAAAGGCAGGGTAGTCTGGTTCGTGCGCATAGCGACCGGCCGCATCGATCGGGAAGCGGGTGACCACGACGACGTGGGCACCGGCACGCAGTAGTAGCAGGGCTGACTGATAGCCGATCTTCACGCGCGCCCCAGTCACTAGCGCGTACTGACCCTCGAGGTCCGCAGTTTGAGAGCGCTTGCTATAATTGAAATCGCCACATGCTGCACACATTGCATCGTAGTAGCGGTGTACCTTGGTGTAAGGTGCCTTGCAGACATAGCAGCCGCGCGCGGTGTCAAGTTCAGGGCGCACGGAGGCCGATATTTCGGCGTGAGGCGGCTCGAGCCACAGGGGCTTATAAACCTCGGCGCGGCGTTGGAGTCGCAGTCCCGCCTGCGCAATAGCTTGGCGGTCGCGTTGTTTGGTCGCCTCCCGTTCCGCGCGCCGAAACGCTTTGGCCATCTTAACCAGGTCATGACGCTCAGGCTTGGAGACTAGACCGGCGAGTGTCAGCAGTTCCCGGCGCTGCACCGCAGATAACTGCGTCAGGACCGAGCGGTCGTGCTCGACCGCTCGCAGCACTCGAAGGCAGGCCGCGAGTTCTTCGAGCAGTGGGG
Organism: uncultured Pseudomonadota bacterium; assembly: GCA_903908265.1. Classification (GTDB taxonomy): domain Bacteria; phylum Pseudomonadota; class Gammaproteobacteria; order Steroidobacterales; family Steroidobacteraceae; genus CAIKZZ01. Next base: position 2,290 of record CAIVRI010000173.1, on the reverse strand, counting down.
GTGAGGTTGGTGCTTCGTCGGTCATGTCCGCATTCTAGGCGGACGGCGGCCTGCCGCCGAGTCCCTTTTCTTCGTGCCTGCGCATGCGTTCACCCCACCCATCGTGCAGTAACGCCTTGATGGTGTCCTCGAAGGCATCCACCAACGTGGCGATATGCGTCTCTTGCATGGGGGTCGATAGACAACACATGCCCCGCGTCGACGTCTGAATTCCTCGGTTGGCCAGTCCTAGAAACGTCAGCAACTTGAGGTCCGGATCTGCAGTGTCTGCCGCCCGCGCGTCCCGCACAGGCCTGTCAGTCCAGTGAATTTGAAACATCGAGCCGAGGCCCGTGACCTGCGCGCGCAATCGATGGCGCTCGATGACACCCCGTAACCCGTGTTGCGCGCGTTCCCCGAGTTGGTTGAGCTGCGCAATGGCGTCGGCATCGAGCAAGTCCAGCGCGACTTTCCCGGCCGTTAAGGAAATCGGGTTGGCCGAGAAGGTACCGAGATTGGCAACCTGGCCCCCGTCCTGCGCATCCTCAAACATACGCATCACGTCGGCTCGACCGCCGACTGCGCCTATCGGAAAGCCACCACCGATGATTTTTCCCAGAGTGGTCAAATCCGGCTCCAGCCCGTAGGCAGACTGCAGGCCCCCATATGCTTGTCGCAGCGTGATGACTTCATCGCAGATCAACACGACGCCGGCGCGCGTCGTCTCTTCACGTAGCGCCCTGAGGAATTCCGGCTCCGCTGGGATCACGCCCCCTGAACCGAGCATTGGCTCTACGATGACGGCGGCCAGCTCTGGTCCATAACGACCCATGGCCGCGCGTACCGCGGCGGCGTCGTTGTAACGGATCAACACCACATCGTGGATTGCAGCGGGTGGCAGTCCGCCCGTATCGGCGTGGGGTACCGTGACGCTAACCGGATCGTCGATCTCTGGTAGGCCATGAGCCCCGACCATCACGAAGTCGGAGAATCCATGGTAACCGCCTTCAAATTTGGCAATGCGGGTGCGCCCAGTCAGTGCTCGTGCGGCCCGCAAAGCCACTGCAACGGCTTCCGTCCCGGAATTATTAAACAGTACACGCTCCATCGATCGAATGCGGCCACACAGCTGTTCGGCCAACGTGAGCTCTTGGGTTGCCGGGCAGGAATAGGCGCTGCCGCGCGGCAACTGGGCACGGACGGCGCCGACAATCGCTGGGTGTGCGTGCCCGTGGACCAAAGCGGCGTAATTGCCATGGAAATCAATACGCCGATTGCCATCAAGGTCCGTCGTATAAACCCCCGACGCTTCTGCCGTGTAGGAGACAAACGGTGCATGCCGCAGCAAAGCGCGGGACATGCCCGTAGGGACCCGCATCCGCGCTCGCTCCGCATGGGCGCGCGACTGCCTATTGCAGGCGATAAATGCCTGCGTAATAGCACTTTTGGCAGATTCCATGGCGATTCCCCCCGACGCGACTGCCTATACGGTGCCTTGCGCGGTGGCTTGAACGCAAGTTGCTAAGCCTCGGTATGCTTAGGCGACAGGAGAACGCTCGATATGACCGAAAAAGAAACGCATCAGATAGCGGCACGCCTAGATCGCCTGCCGTGTACGAAACCCATCCTCTGGATGGTCATCTTGATCTCGCTCGGCTTCGGGTTTGAAATTTATGACTTGTTTCTAACGGCCTACCTTGCGCCAGGACTTGCCAAATCGGGGTATTTCACACCCGACTCCTTGGGCCCCCTGGCCGTATTGTCGGTGCTGGGCATTCAAGGCGCCGGCTCCTTCGTATTTGCGCTCTTCGCCGGACTATTCGTGGGTGCTTTGGGTTTGGGTGCGGTGACGGATCGGTACGGGAGACGTAGCGTTTTTACGATTTCGCTAGTTTGGTACTCGTTCTGTACTGGTGTGCTGGCATTTCAGTCCAGCGGACTCTGGATCGACGTGTGGCGTTTTCTGGCGGGCATCGGCTTCGGCGTAGAGTTGGTCACGATTGATACCTACCTATCAGAACTGGTTCCCCCACACTGGCGAGGACGCGCGTTTGCGGCATGCCAATGCATTGGCTTCAGCTTCGTCCCCCTCGTTGCGTTTTTGTCTTGGCTGCTCGTACCCCAGTACCCATGGGGATACGAAGGCTGGCGCTTTGTCGTCCTCATTGGGGCGCTTGGTGCGCTGGCCGCGTGGTTTCTGCGCCGGGGCCTCCCTGAATCACCACGGTGGCTGGCGCAGAACGGCCGCCTAGCCGAGGCCGAGGCCGTCATTTCGCGGATCGAGCGCGCGGTGGAATCGGCAGGTGTGCTG
>CAIVRI010000172.1 GCA_903908265.1 uncultured Pseudomonadota bacterium | reverse complement strand
GACGGCCATCGAATGACCGACGACGAGATTTTTTTTAGTGTATTCGCCATGACCGTAACGGGCGCTGACACGCTTGCACTCACCTGCGCGGGGACAGTCTATTATTTAAACGAACATCCAGATCAGTACGCTGAGGTTCGCGCGGATCACGGGTTGATTCCGCATGCATTCGCCGAAACTGGGCGTTTCGATCAACCGACCAATGTCCTAGGTCGCCGAGTCGTCAATGACTTCGAACTGCATGGCGAGAAAATCAGAACTGGACAGAACGTACTCTTCTTGTTCGCCTCAGCAAATAGAGATGACCGAGAATTTGTAGACGCCGATCAATATCAGATCTCACGCCGCCCACGGCGTACTATGACATTTGGCGCTGGTATCCATGCCTGTCTGGGCCAACATCTGGCACGAATAGAGGGGAAAATAATTCTCGAGGAAGTGTTCGCCGCAATCCCAGAATACGAAGTGCAAAAGACCCGTTGCAAACGTGCTTTTAGTGAATTCTTACAAGGTTATGCGCACGTCCCGATCAGCTTCAAACCGCGCTAAAAGAGACGCCACGCGCGCTAATCATCGCGTCAGAAACTTAAGAATGGTGTCGGAGAGATGCTCTACCACCTGTTCGTCCGACAGCTTAGGCGTCGGATCTGCGAGGTAGCCATCGATGACGCCTATGCATAAGTACTCTGAAACGTAGATCGCCATATCAATATCATCGATTCTAAATTCGCCAAGATGACTTTTGAAAAAATCACTAGTTGTTTTGAACAAAAATCGCTCTGAAGTAAACGGCACAGAATCTTCGCAGAGCTTGGTTGCATCACGGGGAAGTCGGCGCAAGAGAAGCGACATTTGGCGTCGACTATTGAGCACCATGCCGATCAGCGTCGGCATACATCTCGCTAAGGGCACTTGCATTGATTCCAACATGTATCGACGAATTGGCTCTGACACCGTAACTACGAGTTGCTCAACCAGTGCGGCAACGATCGCTTCCTTTCTCGGAAAATACTGATACACGGTACCAATACTCACTCCCGCTATTTCGGCAATGTGATTCGTAGTTACGTAGTCGTACCCTTCCTTCGAAATAATTAACTGCGCCGCCTCGAGTATGCCATCCACAGTAACCCGGGCACGCTGCTGGGTTGGGCTCTTTCTCACCGAGATTTCAGGCGGAGACTCTTTCATGTCGCATACAACGCCGTCTTAAAATTGATTACTCGATACTGTGCGGGACTGCTCGCAGAACCCCGTCTGCGGATAGTCTGCCCCCCTGCCCCAGCGCATCAACTGCGAAGGTAACTTAAGCACGCAGTTGAGGCCTGTCAACCAGGCTTGCGATTGGCAGACCGCAGTAGACGCGGGCGTATCGCCATGCGGTGACAAATCCAAAGTTGCTAGTGCGACGCAGGCATCTAGCCCTGTTCGGCGCAGAACGGAAGCAAGATATGGAAAGTGGAGGCCGGCCGCCCAGTTGCCGACTGTACCGCGATTTAGCATTGCACGGTCCCCGATGCGCCGCCAGGACGATCTCGGACGCCGTGCCGCCGGGCAAGAGAAATTAAAGAACATGAGTGGTAGCCGAGCCGAACGGCGCTTAAAATCCGCTGCGTAATGGAGGGAGATAGGTGCGACAGTCACAGCCGTCGGATGCGTTAGTCGCGCCAAACAAAACGGAACTTCGCACTACGTCTCCATGGCATATTGAACGCCAGTACGGGCCCTACGCTACCCGGCGGCATGAAGGGCGCTTATGCGCCCATCCAAGCGGGTAGGAGAAACGAATGTTGCAATTCCAAGAAGCCGAACACATCGCATTATTGCGCCAAACACTCGAGCGCTTCATAGAGCGGGATATGCCCAGAGAGGCTGCGCGCGAGTGGGACCGTATGAATCACTTCCCACGCGCAGTGCACGACAAACTGGCCGCGCTCGGCATGATGGGTTTAACCATCGATGAAGAATATGGCGGGACTGGTCGCGACATCACCGCAACGGTGACGGTCATAGAGCAATTGTGCGCACGCAGCGTGTCGGTGGGGGGCGCGTACATTCAATCCGCCTGCTATGCGGGCCTCAATCTATCGGAGCTTGCCAGTGACGCCCAGAAAGCCGCCTTACTGCCCCGCGTGGCTGCAGAGGGGCTTATCCTGGCGTATGGGATCTCTGAACCCGACGTCGGCGCGGATGTGGCGAGCGTTCGCACGACGGCTACCCGCACGGAGGACACCCTAGTCGTCAATGGCAACAAGCGTTTCTGCTCCGGTGCCGCGATCTGCGACTACATCTACACGCTAGTGCGCACCGGGCCGACTGACCAGAGACACAAAAATCTCACTTTGCTTCTAATACCACCTAACGCGCCAGGCGTGACGCTCCTACCGCAGGAGACTATGGGTTTGCGCGGGGTTGGCACCTACGACGTCCACTTCAACAACGTGGAAATCTCGGCAAACCAGATTGTGGGCGGGCTTTCCGGTTTCAACGCAGGCTGGCCCATGCTGGCCGGCCCGGGCCTAGACATTGAAAAGCTGGAAATTTCTGCAATGGCGCTCGGGATTGCGCGCGCAGCGGTTGAGGATGCCTGGGCGTATTCACAAGAACGCTTCCAGTTTGGCAAGCCGATCTGCTCCATACAGTCGATTCGCCATATGCTCGCCGACGTAAAAACAAGACTCGAAGCGTGCCGCCTCATGACCTATCGTGCGGCATAGTTGATCGATCAGCGAATCATGGCGACTGTCGAAACTTCGATGGCGAAATTATTCGTCTGTGATACCGCCCGAGAGATTGTTCTCACCTGCCAGCAGATCATGGGTGCCTACGGATACGTTGCGGGCTACGACATGGAACGGTATGTACGCGATATTCTCATCTTGCCGATCCTTGGAGGCTCTTCTGCCATTCAGAAAAACAACATCGCAAATCGATTAAATCTACCGCGTTGACTGTCAGCACAAAAGAACGTTAGCCATAAAACGAACGGGTGCACAGCGTCAGCCGCCAACGAAAGGAATTGGATACTGCATGTCCTCTTTACCCGCGAGCGGCAGCCCCGCTGGCAAACCACAATTGGCTGAGACCTTCAGCGAAGAACAGATTTCAATGCCTCTGTCGCTGGGCGGACTCCTAACGCACAGCGCCCAGCGGTGGCCTGCGCAAGATGCTGTTGTCTTCAGCGCGCAGCTGTTAATTGGGAACATTCGCTGGACATACCAAACGCTGGACCAAATGACCACCCGGTTGGCGCAGGGTATGCTGTCCTTCGGGTACCGACCTGGGGACAGAATCGCTGTCCTAGGACCGAATCATCCGGAATGGATTTTACTAGAATACGCCATTGCCAAAGCGGGACTGGTACTCGTAGCACTCAACCCCTTGTACAAGGGCGATGAACTCGCATACACCATCAGTGACTCCGGGGTCGTCGGATTATTCCACGCCGATAGGATTGGCACCTCGTCTCCTGCGCAGACCCTGCAATCCATCCGTACGCGCATACCACTCTTAAAAACATTACACAGTTTTAGCGATGGGATCACCGACCTTATGGCGAGCGGAGATTCCAAGTGGTCGCTCCCGGCGGTAGACCCCAGTACATTATTCATGATCCAGTACACCTCAGGTACTACGGGGTCGCCGAAGGCAGTACATATTAGCCATCAGGCCATCGCGACCACCGCGAACAACGCCTATCTCACTTGGGGATTTACCGCGAAATCACGGGTATGCCACGGCTTCCCCCTGTTTCATATCGGCGGCTCCGGACACTCAACCCCTGCAGCAGCGGCCGTTGGCGCGACAACGTTTCCAATCTATATATTCAAAGCGCCAATCGCTCTGGATATTCTTGAAAAAGAACGCTGTACTGCATTCGTCGCTGTGCCCACGATGCTCATCGCCATGCTCGACGAGCCCGGGGTAGCGCAGCGAGATTTCTCCTCTCTTAAGACAATCGCCGTGGGTGGCGCGGCCGTGACACCAGATTTGATTGAGCGATGCAAGCGCGTATTTGGCGCGGAGGTCATTAATTGCTATGGCCAAACAGAAACCTGCGGCGTCACGACCTGCACAACAGCTAATGACAGCATCGAAAAGAAGACGTTAACCAGTGGTAAAGCGTTGACCGGTGTCTCGCTGTCGATACGAGACAGCGCCGGAACAACTCTCGCGCGCAATCAAATAGGACAACTCTATTACAGTGGGCCCGGAAGAATGATCGGTTATCAGCAATCCGGCGGCCTTGGGTCTGTGATTCCGGCCGAACAATGGATCGCTTCTGGCGATCTCGCCATCATGGACAACGATGGCTATGTCCGTATTGTCGGGCGGGCTAAAGAGATGATCATCCGCGGTGGAGAGAACATCTCACCCCTCGAAATAGAGACGTATATGTTGGAACACCCCGACATCAAAGATGTGGCTGTCGTCGGACTATTCGACCAAAAATACGGCGAAGAAGTATGCGCTGCGATTTGCATTCAACGGGACTCGAATGCCACAACAGAATCCATACGGATTTGGTGTAGCGAGCGCATCTCTCGCTGGAAAGTGCCAAAGTACATTGCCATCGTTGAGGAGTTTCCTCTGACTCCCTCTGGCAAGATTAAAAAATACCTCCTCCGTCAACAGATGGAACAACTATTCGGATTATCGGAACCACCACCTCCTTCCCAACAAATTTAAGAATCAGCCGAATGGACTACCAGAAATACAATGCCCTGTTGATTACACAGGAAAAGAACATTCTGACCGTCACCATTAACCGTCCGGAAAAGAAGAACGCCATCACCGCAGAGCTGCATGGTGAGATCTGCACAATTTTTAATGATATTGAGGCCGATGACACCGTCGATGTCGTCATTTTAACCGGATCTGGTGGCGCCTTTTGCGCAGGCGGAGACCTCACTTGGCTCCTCTCCCAACATGGAGATCCTGTGGCCACCAGCGTTGGTATTGCTCACGATCGGAAATTACAAAACACTCTGCTCGACTTCGAAAAAATTATTATCGCCAAGGTAGAGGGACCTGCTGTCGGCCTCGGTTGCTCACTGGCCCTGCTGTGCGACTTTGTCTATGCAACGCACGAAGCAGTATTCGCCGATCCACATGTTTCGGTCGGTTTAGTAGCCGGTGACGGTGGCGCCTTTCTCTGGCCACAGTTGATCGGGTATGCGCGCGCGCGTCGCTACCTACTGACAGGGGAACCGATTTCCGGCCTTGAGGCTGCGGCAATTGGGTTGATTACGGAGTCTGTAGCGGGCGATCAACTGGATGAAAAAGTGGCAAAAATGGCCGCCCGGATCGCCCGGGGCGCGACGCACGCAATCAAATGGACGAAAGCGTCTATCAACGCCGGCCTTAAGGTCACGGCGAACGCAGTGATTGATCGCTCCGCGGCCTACGAGAACATGGCGATGATGCTGGACGACCATCGCATCGCACTGGAAGCTTTTCAAGAAAAGCGCAAGCCAGTATTTACTGGAAAATAAGACTTCGACAGCGGATGCATCACCGCAAATGGACGGTCTTTGCGGACAACCGAGAAGCCAACGACCGCTTACTGCATTCGTTGGCGTAACAGGCCTCGCTTAGCCGACGTTACATAAAGAAGTTGGTATTTTCCAAGCCCAACATCATGTTGCCGTAGTTGCGCGCCAAAGGGACGGGATTGTTGGCAATATGCGCATGCGTCATGCGGATATCTAGCCAGATGTTTTGTATCGCCGAACCCGAGTACACGCTCCGGCCTCCGGCAACCGCAAATAAAAGATCGACCGCATCGATCATGTTTTGGACGATAGACCCCGTCTGATAACGAATGCGGGCACGCTCCAGCATCGGAATTTCTTGACCGGCATTCACCATATCAACCAACTTATTAATATTCCGCATCACACTCGACTCGGCATTGTCGATTAAGGTATCCACCTCAGCGACCCTGCGGGCGACATCAGGATCGCCCTGCATTTTTGCAACATCGATGCTGCTAGCATTTTTGTTGGCTATATACAGCCGAAGCGCGTGCTTCGCAGCTCCAATACTCGGGACCGCAACAGTTGCCGCAAACAACTGCGCCCAGGGAATACTGTACATTTTATTCGGCTGGTCATTCAGTCCCAAAAATCCATCGGTCTGCTTATGAATCCTCGAAAACGGCACGAACACGGGCTCAGTAATGACCACATCGTTTGAGCCACTTCCCTGCAACCCCATGGAGAACCAAGTGTCCTCGATAACGTAGTCCTTCTTCGGTACTAGGCAGGTATAAATCAGATTCTCCCCCGGCGCGATGCAGCCGAGCAACAACCACTCGGCATGCAAACTTCCAGAGCTCCAGGCCCATCTGCCACTTAGCATGACTCCACCATCTGCGGCCGTCGCCTTGGCACCCATTGGGTTGTACGTGCTAGAAACGATCGTATTGGGGTTGCTTCCGTACACTTCCTGTAGCGCGGACTCGCCCATGAGCGCGACCTGAAACGGGTGAATGCCAACGACGGCACAGATCCATGCCGAACTCATGTCACGTTCAGCCACCTGCATAGCCGCTTTAAAGAAATCGACCGGATGGCACTCTAGTCCGCCGAATTTCGCAGGCAACATGGCGCGAAAAAATCCCACGCTGGAGAGCAACCCAACGGCCTCCGCCGTTAGGTTTCTTTGCGCACGTCCCGCTGGCGCTAGGCGTTCTAAATCGTCGAGAATCGGTACGACATCGAGTGTTCCGTTGCCGTGACGAGAAGTTGCCATGTTCATTATTTAATCTCCGAAAAAATTAGACGGTACGGTCCGAAAATAGTTAGGCAAGATAATCTATGAGGTAACTGGATGGCTCTGGCTGCGCCATGTGTGGCACATAGTGCTCACCGTTAACCTTCTCTTGATACTCCAGCGCCATCGCACGCGGGTTATAGAACTGGCGGTACCATGTGCGGCCGAGCGCAAAATTTTTCTCACCCGGCATCGCCTTGATGGTGATCGCTGGTTTTTTGGCAGACCATATGTCGAAGTCTTGGGAAAAAGCGTCGAGAACCGCCTGCTGATATTGCTTTTGCATTAGTCGGTCCGCATCAGTCGGCGTATCCGTCGCATTCATCATCGTCACATTATTCCAAACCCGGACGGACCCATTCTCGACTGGTGTATGGAAAATCAGTTCGACAGACTTCGCGTCCCCGATTCTCATTCTAGACATCAACAGCCCAGGGCCCGTATACCACGTATAGGTGCGCAAATAGGCGTTGTATTCTTTCCGAAACCCGCCCTGCGTCTGGAAGTAAAGGTGCCCCTCATATCGGTTTGAGAAATATTCCGGTGGCACACCGTGGGTTGGACCCAAGTGATTGGAATCGGCCATATTGTCCAATATTTCCTGCGGATGAATTTGCAGAACGCCTAGGTGATCATAGACGCCATTAATCCAACGCGGATTGTCCCACTCTGGCAAATCAGGCGGCGGGTAGTCCGGTGGACCCCCTTCAGGGTCATGCCACATCATGATGGCGCCCAAGGCCTCAGCGACTGGATAGGAGGTTATTTTCGCGCCTTTCGGACAAGGGCCGGTTGAGTTTGGAATATGGTCAACCTGCCCATTCGCATCATATCGCCACGCATGGTAAGGGCAACGAATCGAGTCCCCCTCAATTTGTTGATTCGCAGCGACGATCGAGGATGCCTTACCACTCGCTAGGTGGGCCCCCATATGGAGGCAGTGCCCATCCAGCAAGACCACCTTACCGCTCTCTCCACGGTACAAGGCAAAATCTTTGCCGAAAAACCGCAGGGCGATGGGCCGACTGCCTAACTCGGAGGCCTCGGGTCGGCGACCATGAACCAACCCCTGGGAAAATCAAACTTCCCCATCTTGTAGTCCTTACTGACCGCCATGATCCAACCCCCGCTTTAGACTACACGTACCAACCCCAACCAGGCCCCGCGCAGTCGCTTCTTTGGGACCACGAAATGGGCATTCAGGGCGCATTTAACAGGCCGAATCCGGTTATTCGCCCTGTCATGAGCCCCTCTAATAGGAACTGCAGCACGCCGACACCTTGACACTAAGTGCAGCGCTCGCTCAAATGATACTCATGTTTCGCGAGGCTCCTAAGGGCGCCGTTATTCCCAAACGAAACAAGGGGATGCGCCGGCCGCCTCCGGGTCGCCCCGGGGGCCACCATGGCCGCCTCGCTCGACCGGCGCCCCCCCCAATTCTCAGGGGCGATAGTTCGCACTTAGGGGGAGCCGATACTGCTTGCGCACGGTGACCCGTGGTTATCGGCATCTTCTATCTCCCCACTCAACGATGCTGATTCAAGAATCCGATCGAGTACTGGTTAAATTCCTGCGCACGCTCCACTTGCACCCAGTGACCCACCTGCGTGAAAAACATGAAACGCACATCGGCACATTGCTCCAAGAAGTACCTCGCCCCCTGCTGTGGGCAGAACTCATCTTGGATGCCCCAAAATCCTAATATGGGCTTATTAATTTCGCCCAAACGGGGCTGCAGATTGGGGACGCGCATTCTAATCAGCATGTCTTTTGATTGGGTACGTGCAACCGCATAACGCTCAGCTACCAATTCATCCGTAACAAAACTTGCGTCGTAAACGAGATTCGTGATCAATCGTCGTTGCTCTACGATACTAAATTCTGGCGTTCCAAAATTCGACATCATTTTGGAGATGCCCGGCATACTCATATAGGTGGCAATGTCCTCAATACAGCCGGGCGCCATTAATATTAGGTTCTTGACGAAATCAGGGGCATTGAGGCTGATCTGCAATGCAATGCCGCCACCCAGTGAATTGCCGACTAAGGACGCGGTAGACACGCCATGCTGACGCAATGCATCCAGCAAAGTATCTACAAACAAGTCGAGCGTGTAGTCAATCCCAGCTGGCTTTGACGAAGCGCCATAGCCGATCAAATCCGGAAGAATCACGCGATACCCGGCCGCTACGAATGCCTCTGCATTCATACGAAAATTAGAGGCCCCTGAAGCGCCAGGCCCACTGCCGTGGATGAACACCACCACCGGACCTGCACCCCCATCCGCGAGGTTAATCTGGTAACCACCAACAACGTTGTATTGAAACTCAGTAAAACTAGTCATGGCGGATGGTTTCTTTTAGGTAAGTCGGAGTAAATTCAATGCTGGAGCAAATGGTAGGTCCAGTATTAGTCCTTCACAAGTCCTGCGCAAGATGAACCAGACAAGGGCGTGCCGCCGCTAGTCTAGGCCGGCCACGCACGGTAGGCTTCGACCGTACTACACTGCTGAAACAGGAGAGGGAGCAATTGAATCCTCAGTATTTACTCAACTACGCGCGCGCGCCACAACGGGGACCGACGGGCCCTCCAGAGTCTGAAGCTTTGTCTCTGATCAGCTTCGACGCATGAACCTCGAGGCCGTTAGGGACTACCAGTTCCCGGTACTCCAATGTCGTTACACGGCAAAAGACACGTGCTTATATGCCTTGAGTGTCGGCGCCGGGGAGAGCCCTCTTGACGCAAAAGCGCTGCGCTTCGTGTACGAAAAGCAGTTGCAGGCATTGCCAACCATGGCGTCTGTCCTAGGCACCCCAGAACCATGGATCCGCAACGCCGAGATCGGAATCAATTATCGAAAGCTCCTCCATGGCGAACAGAGCCTCTCTATACACCGGGCCTTACCTGCCGAAGGTCTTGTAGAGGCGCATCACCGCGTGCTTGCCGTCGAAGATCGTGGCGACCAAATTGGCGCGGTACTACACTTTGAGCGCCAAATTTTTGATGCTGAGAGCGGGGTACTACTGTGTACGGTGACCGCCGCGCTGGTACTCCGAGGCGATGGCGGGTGCGGGAGTTTCGGCGCCATGCCCCCCAGTGCGCGCGCCGCACCATCGAACCTGCTATCGACGCCACCCGACTTTGTTGACGCAGTGCAAACATCCGAACGGGCCGCACTGCTATACCGGCTCAATGGCGACTTGAATCCCCTACATGTCGATCCGGAGGCAGCGCAAACCGCTGGCTTTGATCGCCCTATCCTGCACGGGCTGTGCACCTATGGTATGGCTGGATACCGCATCGTCAGAGGCCTATGCGATCATGATGCATCGCGCTTGCGATCGCTCCAAGTACGCTTTAAATCGCCGGTATATGCCGGTGAAACACTGCAAATTGAGGGCTGGCGGGTTTCGGGTGGCTTACACTTTCAAGCAACGGTTCCAGCGCGACAGAAAGTGGTTTTAAGCCATGGATACGCTGGCTTGGAATAACAATGACGCCACCTGAAAATTTCCTCGGCGCATCTCAACCGCCAATAGCACGGCGTTTAACCGGTGCGCAGTCCGGCGGTCAGTCCGCCATCGGCGACGAACACGCCCCCGGTCGAATAAGACGCATCGGTTGAGGCCACATACAGCACTAGGCGAGCCACCTCATCCGCATGCGCCATCCGCCCCATGGGCACCAGCGGCATCTCCATGGCCAATAGGGTTTCGGCCGGTACCGCATATCCTTCACTGAGCAACGGTGTCGCCATCGGCCCCGGGCACACGGCATTGACCCGAATGCCGTGCACTGCCATTTCAATCGCGGCAGCTTTCGTCATGCCGATCACTGCATGCTTGCTGGCAACATACGCCAAGACACCACCAATACCCTCAAGCCCCGCCGTTGAGGCCACATTCACGATGGCGCCAGCCCGCATACGGCGCATGCCCGCAGTAACCGTTTTCATGCCCAGAAACGTCCCCAAGGCGTTCACGTCCATAATCTGTTGATAGTCGACGGCAGTGATCTGCTCTAGGGGACATTGGCGATAGATGCCCGCGTTGTTAATCAAAATCGTCGGATGGCCAAACTGTTCAACACACGATTTTAGTGCGACCTGCCATTGCCTTTCCTGCGTTACGTCGAGACCCACATAGGCGGCGCGGGAACCTAAAGTCGCCGCTAGAGCACTACCCTGCTCGTCACGCACATCGGCGATCAAAACCGCCGCCCCTGCCCCGTGAAATAAGCGGCAAATGCTCTCCCCCAAACCACGGCTCCCGCCCGTGACCAAGACAACTGCATCAGCGAATGCACTAGCGATCCCTTGCATGACGTACTCTCAGTTAAGTGCCATGGCACCCATAGAAGCGCGACGGCTAGAAAAAAATCCGTTATGTGCCGGTACAGATGCCCTCGAGTACCTGCAGGCCAAAGCTCGTTTTTTCCATACCACCGTCCCAGGCAGTCGGGCCCCTAGGCACTGTCTATTCTGCAGACAGCCGGACACCATGGACAGCGAGCGTACCGCCTCGGGTGCTCCTGCGCCTCATCGTTGACTCGTCTTTTGAATAGACCGACACTGCGCCAATGTTGACACAGAAAACTGCGTGTTGGACAAGAGCATTTCGACCACCTGCACTCGCAGCAAGCCACGGTAGCACCTGCGCTGCGATTGGGCGCGCTTTCCAGCAAGCAGGCAGATGCCCACACCCACGAGCGGCGATTTGCGAGACGCCTAGAGCCGCCCCTACGGCTCTTAGGGACGGCTACACAGCCTCTGAGTTAGTCATTATGTGTCTTAAGGCCTCTACCTCTTTCGGTCGTCCCGTCTTGGAATGGCACGCTTGTGGATTCAGAGCTGTGCAGATCGGGCGCAGTGCGCGCCATATGGTCCGTTTGACCATTGCAGCGTGCGGTTGCGGGGCATCCAACGCTCTCTGACAGCCGACTACCTTGCAGGGATGGCAGCGGCCCGCTAACGCTCCGAGGCAGGATGATCATGAAAAAAGATCTGCGTTTTATTGTAATCGGTGCGGGAATGGCCGGAATGCTCGCCGCTATCCGACTACGCGCCGAAGGGTATCGGAACGTTACGGTTTTAGAAAAAGGACCACAAGTTGGCGGCACGTGGCGCGAAAATCGCTATCTCGGTCTTTATTGCGATGTGCCAGCGCACGACTACACGTACTCCTTCGCTCCTAATCCCGAGTGGAGCGGCTATTTGGCGCCGGGCGCCGAAATACAGCAGTATTTTGAAGACATTGCCGAGCGCTATGCGCTCACTCAGATCATCCGCTTCCACACGGAAGTGGTCAGTTGCACCCACGGAATCGGCGGTTGGACCGTCTGTACACGCGCCGGCGACACCGTTGAGGCCGATGTCATCATTGCGGCCACCGGGGTACTGCACCACCCACGTATGCCGGAGATACCGGACCTCGACACATTTGAGGGTCCAAAATTCCACAGCGCTCGATGGCCCGATACGATAGACCTCGCCGGACAGCGCGTTGGCGTTATTGGCAACGGTTCTACTGGTGTCCAACTCGTCACGGCACTGGCCGGCGTCGCCCGGCAGGTTAGTCATTTTCAACGCTCACCGCAGTGGATCATGCCGCTGCCTAACTTCCCGTATACAGACAAAGAACGACAAGCGTTTAGGGAGAATCCCGCGTTAATCGAGGCGGTACGCAAAGATCCGAACCTCGTACAGGCCGTCCACCGATTCACCACCGCCATTGCCAACCGCGATAGCGCCGAAATGGCCGAACTGGAGGCATTTCTTGCTGATTATTTTAACCAGAGTATCGCCGATCCGATGCTGCGTGAACGATTAAGGCCCACCTACCGTGCTGCATGCAAGCGGCTGATCTTTTCAGCGACCTACTATGCTGTCGTGCAGCGACCGGATGTGGCCATCGTGACGGACCGGATCGATCGGGTCACACCCCAGGGTGTCCTGACTTGCGACGGCATACAGCACGAGTTGGAAGTCTTGATCCTTGCGACCGGATTCCACGCAGACCGGTATGTACGGCCCATTGCCATTCGCGGCCGCCATGGTATCGCCCTCGACACCGTCTGGGCACAGCGCCCACACGCCTACCTAGCGATTTCCATTCCTGAATTTCCCAACTTTTTCCTTCTAAATGGTCCGGGTGCACCGGTTGGAAATTTCTCCTTGATCGACGTGGCCGAACGGCAATGGACATACATTGCACAACTCATCGCCCAGGTGAGCACGGGCGCTTGTCGAGAGATCGCGCCTACCCAAACCGCACTGGCCGCATACGAGTCGCGCCGAATTGCGGCGGCACAACAGACAATCTTCGGCTCGGGATGTACGAGCTGGTACCTGGATGCCACCGGCATTCCAAACACGTGGCCCTGGGACTATGCAACGTTCGCGCAAGCGATGACTGCTCCAAATTTGGAGGATTTTAATTTGCAATCGTAGAGTCCACTAGCGCCCAATTCCCGCATTAAGCCTGCCCCGACCTCCGCAAATGCCCCAACACCGGATTCACCATAGGCATAAGATAATCGGCAAGAGCGACCGGTGATGCCATCCATTCACTTCGAATAACCCTCTTAATAATTGGAGATTTCATGCCATTTTTCCTCTATCAAGTAGCCTACAGCAGCAGCGCTGCCAACAATCTAGTGCACCACCCACAACATCGGGAAGATGCCGTACGCCGAACTGCCGAGGCGCTCGGTGGAAAATTGCACCAGTTTTTCTTCGCCATTGGCGAATACGACTGCGTAGCGCTGGTCGAATTACCCAGCAACACGTCGGCCGTAGCCATGAACTTGTCTGTCGAAGCAACGGGCGCTCTACGCGCGCTACACACCACCGTACTGATCAGCGCTGACGATGCGGTCCGAGCGATGCAATTGGCACAGACAGACCAATACGTCGAACCGAAGTAGTCCGGTCTTACAGGGCTGTGCGCTCAGTTGGAACTCGGTCTGGGACCTTGGCCCAGACCGTTTATCACCGATAACGATTTGCGTCTACACGCTGGCGCCGATATGTAAGTGATCGTGCAAGCCCTGCAGTCTAATCTGCGCCTACCTCGGCAAGGATTCGCCAGGACACCTACGCCCTCAGGGAACCGATCACCGCAACAGCTGGTCAATCCGCATGCGCCTTGGAGTACCGTTCGCGCGACCGGCTTGACGATCTCAGTAACGACCCGAAAGCCTTGAGCACAAGCCGCTTGAGATCCTCGCCGTAAGGCCTCCAAATCGTCGCCAGTCACGAGGATCACCGGCACCGGAAAACCGCTCGCGGCCACGGCTTCAAGCAACTCTGCTCCAGACATGCCCGATAGATGCCTATCCATAATCATCCAATCGACCGCAGGGTCCCCGCCCAGGCATGCCAGCGCTTGAGCACCCGATTCGCTTTGACTAATTCGTTCAGCGCCAAAAGATTCCAACAACTGCATTAACACAAAGCGTTGGAAATCGCGGTCCTCAACAATTAGCACGTGAAAACCAACGAAGGTAGTCACTGCGAACTAGATCTGAACGGCGGACATTGATACCATCCGCGCCTTGGTTTTGCCTTGGAAATGGAGAACGTATGACTGTGTCAAAATTGGCGATGGCCCTGTGTTGGATGGCCCTTGTGCCAGCGACCGTTTGGGGCGCGACGCCGATGGCAAACGACGCTTTAGAAGACGTCATTGTGACCGCTAATAAAGTCGCTGAGCCACTGAGTAAGGTACCCGCGAGTATCGGGGTCATGACCGCTGCAGCACTGGAATCCTCGCGGAGCGTGGACTTGCAGGATCTGGTCAACCACGTACCGGGCGTGTCCTCCAATTTCGCCGGCGCCCCCGGCACCGCCTCCTTCGCCGTACGCGGAATTAGCGCAGGCGGCGGCACCTCCACCACGACCGGGATGTACATTGACGACGTCTCGATCAACTTCGGTAGTTTTGGCTTTGCCGGCGCCTTCGAACCGGCGTTCTTCGACATTGATCGCATTGAGGTACTCCGTGGCCCGCAGGGCACGCTCTATGGTGCGGAATCGTTTGGCGGCACGATCCGTTTTGTGAACGCAGCGCCTGCCCTCGGCGTGACCGAAGGCTACATCGCCAGCGACGCCTACTTGCAATCCAAGGGTGCCCCGAGCGCAGGTGCACAAGGCGCCATCAACCTCCCGCTAGGGGAACGAGTGGCCCTGCGTATGGCGGGCATTTATCAGCATGACGGCGGATTCATCGACCACGTCGATCCGAACGGCCACACCGTCCGTACCAATACCAACGGTCAGACCATCACGGGCGCACGCGCCTCCTTGCTCTGGGAACCCACTGACCAGATCAAAATCACGCCGCTGATCCAGTATCAGCACACCGACAATCGGGATACGTGGACCTACGACAAGACACTCGGCCAATACAACAGTCCACGACTGCTGGATGAACCGCTACAGGATTACTTCCGTCTGGCGGCTGTCACCGCATCCTTCGAATTTGGCCGTCACACGCTGACATCCGTGACTAGCGCCGTGAACCGGGAAATTGACCGGATTCAGGATTACACCGTGTACGACCTAGGCTACATCGCACCTCCTCTAGTGGGGTACTTCTCCCCGGTTGACATAAATAGCGCGCTGGCGCAAATCTTGGCGGTCGGTGACCGAGCCTTTCACATCAACAAAAACGAGCAGTATTCGCAAGAGTTCCGCCTCGCTAGCCACTTCCCGTCAGCAGGCATCCACACGCTCATCGGCTTGCTGCTGAACCACGAAGCCCGCGGCCATGTCTCGGCGGAAAACGCGGCAGGATTTGGCACATTGACCACGCAACTGTTTGGTCTCGGTGCGAATGATGCGCTGAATGCTGCCGGCCCCAGTTTCGGGTTTCCACCCGATGGCGCCGACTTGGGTGACGTCTTGTATGCAGAGAACTCGCAACTGCGGTTCAATCGCGTCGCCGTTTATGGCGAAGCATCCTACGAACCCATTGATCACTTGAAAGGCCTGAAACTCACGGCCGGTGTGCGCTACTCGAAGATCACGGAGAAGCGTACAGGCTATGCGGATGGCTTCTTCGATGGTGGTTATTCGTCGTTATCAGCCGGCTTTAACGAGAATCAAACGGCGCCTAAGTTTCGCGCGTCTTATCAGATTGACGATAACAAGATGGTGTACCTGTCGGCTGCCAAGGGCTTCCGGCTGGGGGGACAGAACTCAACGCTACCACTCAGCTGCAATGCCGAGCTCCAAGCATCCGGGCTCGGTTTTTCGCAGGCCTACCAAACAGACAGTATCTGGAGCTATGAGGCTGGCGCCAAAGTCTCTTCGGCTGATCACCGTCTGCAACTTAACGTGTCAGCATTCCATATCGATTGGAACAATATTGTCCAAAGCATCAACTTCCAGGTCTGCGGCTTCGGGTTTGACTCCAACTTCGGCAAAGCCACGAGCAATGGGGGAGACCTGTCGCTGCAGTGGCGCCCGGTCAGTGGGCTGGATATCGACGTCGGCGTCGCCTACACCAACGCACGCTTCAACAAGACGCTCCTGATCAATGGTGGGGAGTCGAGCAGCCAGATTCCGCTCAGTGTGCCCTGGAGCGGCACCGCGGCTGTTGCGTACGAGTGGAGTATGGGCGCAGGACGCGCTTACGCGCGCGGTGAGTTCCTCTACACCGATGTGAGCCGCGGTGACCTGTATGCCTCGGGCATCAACTTCATCCGTCCGGCTTACAACACACTCGGCGCCTCTGCCGGTTACAAGTGGGATCGCTGGGACGTATCGCTGTACGGAAAAAACCTGACCGACGTGCATCCGCCTCTACAGCAGGATACGGGTCTGGGCTATTACAACGTCGCCACCATGCGTCCACGGCAAGTGGGCGTACAGCTGCGACTCGCCTTCTAAGAGCGCTGTCGCACCCGGCGTGTCCGCCGGGTGCGACCATCGCTTATCGTTCGCTGCCCTCAAAGGCATGCCGGATAAAATCAACGACGCGTCGGCGCGCATCGAGGCCATGCCAGGGTTCGGGTGAGGGCTCACCGTACAAGCCTCGCGCAAGAGGCCCGTGATCCTCGCGTGGATACGTGATCAATTGGACCGGCACACCCATCTGGCGTAGTGCGCGGTACATTTCCTGCGACTGCCCGAGCGGATCGGTCAGATCCGCCTCTCCCTGCAGCAACAGAAAGGGCGTGTGCGCATTGGCCACACCAGCCAAAGGGCTTTGCCGCCAGGCATCCGCCATGTGTTCCCACGGCTTACCAAAGTACCAGCGGTCGTACCAAGAACTGTCTTCGGTCCCATATTCGCTAAACTGATCGATCACGGGCGCACCGCTGACAATTGCTCGAAACCGGGTCGTGCGGCCCTCCGCAAATCCGGCCATCTCGCCACCGTAGCTGTAGCCCATCAACGCTAAGCGGGCCCGGTCGACGGGGGCATGCGCTAAGGCCCAATCCACGCCACTCATCACATCCCTAAAGTCGCCCCCGCCCAGATCGTTATGGTTCGCCGCTGCAAATTCTGGTCCCCGGCCCGTGCTGCCCCGTGGGTTGGTCCGTAGCACCGCCCAGCCCTGCCCGATCAGAAAGTCGACGAAAGGATCGTAGCGGTCGGTGTACGCGCCGAGCGGTCCGCCGTGGACTTCCACAATCAGCGGCACCGACTGCTGGGTGCCCTGAGCGGGCGGCAGATACAGGAGACCCTGCAAGACCCGGTGCTCGTGCACCCATTCCAAACGCTGCGCCGCGACGGTGCGGGTACCCGGCGGCAGTACCGCTGCGCTCGCCAGGCGCCGCACTGATTGACCGAATGCCGTGGCAAAGTACAGCGCGGGCGGCGACCCGCCGGCGGATCCGACGAAGACGATACCAGATGCATTCGCATCCCAGGACACGACGCTCGCCACCGGCAACGCCCAAGTGTGGGCCGCCGCCTGCTCGAACGTATAACGCAGCAACGGCTGATCGAGGCCCTGTTGGGCGCTGACGAGAATACTGCCATCCGCAAGGCTTACCGGGGCGCTGATCGGCATCGGCTCCGCTTCTAGCCAACGGTGGACTGTGCCCTGGCGTAAATCAAACGCGTAGAGGCTGCTATAGCCGGGTGGTGCATCCGCGCGCGACTGGGCCACATAAAGGATCTGCTGACCATCCGCCGACCACCGAACGATCGAAACGGTCGCGGGCACGGCATCCAAATGACGCGGCGCCGTCACTCCACTCCCATCGATGATCCAAGTGCCCGCACTGGGTCCCAGATCGTCCCGATGACCAGGGTGCTTGAGGACCACTACCCAGCGCGCACCATCCGGACTCCAGTCGAAATCCGCGACGTCACAGTCCGCACACGCTCCGGCCAGCTTGACCTGCTGTACCACGGGCGTGCCACTCGCCCCGTCGAGCACATAAAGACGGGTCCGGTGCGGATCCTGATCCACCGCAGTCGCATCCGCCTTCCCATCGACGAGGGCTTTCTCACCCGGGGTCTGTGGATCGCGCGCCAGCATCGCGATGCGATCGGAGCCGGGAGCCACACGAAACGCCATGACATCGACCGGCAAACGCACCGTGGCGTCTTGCGCCGTGCCCTGCACCAGTGCAGGAATGGCGTCGACATCCCGGCTTTGGTCTACCTGCACCGGGACGCTCACGGGAACCGGCAGCGCATCGCCACCCTGCATCGACAAGCGGTAGAGCATTTCCCGATCGCCGCGCTTGGCTAGAAAAAGGATCGCGCTGCCATCGGCAGTCCATACCGCATCGTGCTCCCCGCGCAGGTCGTTCGCAGGCGTCGACGTCAGTGGTTGTGGGGCTCCGCCATCCACAGCGACCCAGTACAGGTGTCCGCGCGCCCCATCGGCCGTCGCATCGATGCTGCGAAACAACACATGCCGCCCATCCGGTGACAGGCGCGGTTCGTCCAACCCCCGGATATGGCGCAGTGACTCACTCGTCGGAAAGGCGTCAGGTGCAGTACCAAAAACCGCAGGCGGCAAACTCAGCAGGCACAGACCGACCGCGATGCGTTGCAAGGCCATTAGACGTGGGATCATGTCGGGAAACACCCAATAACGCCAAAAGCGGCGCCATAGCATCGCCGACGAGCGACACAGACGCCAGCGCGACGTGGCTTGGGGGGCTAGCGCCACACCGGACGCCTTCGGGCACCCGTTCCTGTGGCGCGTTCTGGCGCGTCAGTCGCCGGCCTCAGTCATGGCCAGAGAGAATGTGCAGATCGCGAGGGAATCGCGGGTCAATCTCGTAATGATCCGCATATTGGCTGCTGAAGCCCGTGATGCGCACGCGGGTGCCCTGCGTGTACACGGACGGGTCAATGCCCGTCTCGACGTTGATGAAAATCATCAAGGCGCCCGAGCCATCGTCCACCAGAAACTTGTAGCCATAAGGCAAATCCGAGACCACCGACTGGGTGATCTGGCCGGTCACCGTCACCAAGCGACCTTCCGTTGTCTCGTTGACGCTGCCCGTCGCACACACCAAGGGTTCGAGCTCGCCGACACCGGGGAGCACTTGTACATCATTCGGATGGCCTGGCACGAGCAAGGCCAGCCCATTACTGTCCCCAATCGCACCGGTCACGCGGACTTTCTGGCCAACTTTCATACCCAAATCATACTGCAAGCTGACGAAAATTCCAGCCGAGCGGTCCTGCACAGCAAAACCACGGTCATAAAAACTGGAATTAAAGACCCCGGATGGGGTACTCACCGTCCCCTCAATGCTCACGGTAGACCCCAGCGGCAAGGTCCGCGCCACACGCAATGGCGTGCGCCCATGGGCGCCTTCAGTCGCCTCCACAGGCGCATGGTCGCGCGATGATTGCACGGCCAGCGAGCATCCCGGACCGATCAGTCCAGCGACTAAGGCGACAAAAAGAGTCTTGGAAGTGCGCATACTCTGGATCCTCGGTAGATTGCCCAGAATACCGCGCGGACGGGTTGAGGGAACTCAGGTAAAACCCGCTCCGTACCGGGGCATGCCCACACCGGCCACTGATGATCACGCGTTCAGCAACCACCATCGGGGTAGCGTCAAGAACTCTGTTTTAGCGGCACCACGCGCAGCGCGAACTGCGACACCGCACCGGCACCTCTTGTTGCGTCGCAATACCCCTGCGCCGAGGTTTGAAAAACACGCAGGCCCTCCGCCAGTACCGAGGCGCAAAGGCGCACACCGTCGCTAAGCGCCATGATCAGCGCCCGCAGCATGCCTGCTACCCCATGGATGGACACTGCGCGGTCTCGATCAGGCAGCAGCGTTGATAATCTTGATCGTTGTATAGGCAGCAAGGCCTTCGACCCCAAACTCCACGCCGAGACCGGAACACTTGATCCCACCGAAGGGCACGTTGGGAGCGATTTCCGCATGCTTATTGATGAAGACCGTGCCGGCCTCGAGACGTTTGGCAACCGCGGTCAGCGCGGTTTTGTCCTTGCCCCAGACGGATGCATCAAGACCAAAAGAGGTATCGTTAGCGCGCGCAATCGCATCATCGAGATCCGTATAACGGAGTATTGGTAGTACCGGACCGAACTGCTCTTCGGCGACCACTCGCATCGCCTCCGTGCAGTCAGCAAGGAAAGTCACCGGATAGAAGTAGCCGGGTCCTGGCCGTGCCGTGCCGCCCAGAAGCACCCGAGCCCCGTGGGCTTTGGCGTCCTCGACCAACTCAATCACCTTGCGAAATTGTCGCTCGTTTTGCAGTGGACCGAGCACGTTGCCCACATCCATACCGTCGCCCATCGGTATGTTGCGCCCGTAGGCCACTAGCGCATCGCAGACCGCATCGTACACACTGTCATGGACATAGAGACGCTTGATCGCGCCACAGGTCTGCCCGGAATTGATGAATGCGCCCCAGAACATCGGCTCAACCAAGGCGCCCATGTCAGCGTCCGGCAGCACAATACCCGCATCATTACCGCCAAGTTCGAGCGTCAGTGCTTTTAAGGTCGGGGACGCGCTGGCCATCACCTTCTTGCCCGTTTCGATCGAACCGGTGAACACCACCTTGGCAATACTCGGATGGCGGGATAGTGCGGCGCCCACATCATTATCACCGGCCACAATATTGATGAGTCCCGGCGGCAGCGCAGCGGAGATCAACTCAATCATGCGCAACGTGCCAAGGGGCGTAAATGGGGAGGGCTT
>CAIVRI010000171.1 GCA_903908265.1 uncultured Pseudomonadota bacterium | reverse complement strand
TGTAGACACGGACACCGACACCTTACCTATCCACCTCGGCAATAGCGCCGATCTGCCCGCACAGGCCACCGTCACGTTCTCGGTCCAAGCCGATCTACCCGCACGCTTTTTGCCTAGCGTACACCTCGAGGCACAGGCCCCTGCCGCCGATGCGCAGACACATCTGGATCTCAAGAACGGCGGGCTTGCGCTGATCGATGCGCGCACGCTCGTGGCCACTGTCGACCTCTCCAAGGTCTTCGGCCCCTCCGCATTCGGTCCGCTGCGCTATCGCATTGGTAGCGGCGAGGACCTCTCGGACTGGCAACTGCTCGGCCAACTCGTGCGCCTCCCCGCACTCCATGCGCCCATTTGCCCACCCGAACCCACTCTGCCATGTGTGTTGCCAGGCAAAAAACTCTATCTACTGGAGTCGGTCGCTAGCTCCCCCGAGGGCACCGATGCACTGCGCCTCGAAGCGGGATTCCCCGGTGATACCGTACTGGTACCGAGACCGCGCGACGGCCGTCTGTACCTGCGACTGCGGGATGATCCGACACATCTGGCCACGATCGAAATCCCCACGCCACACTGACGCTGCGTCGGAAAACCGAGATGGGTGGGGACCGGCCCGCAAACTAGACTACATCGAGCATTATTCTGGCGGAGGCCGCATGCGCATCTTCATCTTGCTCGGATTCGCTTTGTCCCTGCTGCTAGGCGGCTGCGCCACTGTGCTCGACGACCACACCGGCGTTAAACAAAATGGCAGTGTGGTCGACTACCTCTACCCCAACTCGAAGGAATCGCCCAGTCTGCGGCCGGGGTTAACCACACTACATCCGCCGGTACGTGTGGGCATTGCCTTCGTACCGGTCAATGCTGGCACCGCGGCGCTGTCAGAAAACGACCGCACGCAACTGCTGGAACGCGTCAAAGCGTCCTTCACCGGTTATGCCTACATCGATAGCATCCAAATTGTTCCCTCCCAATACCTACGGGAAAAGGGTGGCTTCGAGAACCTCGAACAAGCGGCGCGTTTGTTCAACGTCGATTTGATGGCTCTGGTCTCGTATGACCAAGTGCAGTTCAACGATACCAGTCGACTGTCGCTGCTGTATTGGAGCATCGTCGGCGCCTACGTGATCAAGGGCAACCGATACGATGTGCACACCATGGTCGACTGCGCCGTCTTCGACGTGCACAGTCACCAACTGTTATTCCGCGCACCCGGCACCAGCCAGGTCAAGGGATCGGCCACACTGGTGGGGTTCGGTGAGGAAGCCCGGAACGGCCGTCGCGCCGGCTTCGATCAGGCCGTCGCTGACCTGCTGCCCCGCTTGCACACCGAACTCGACACCTTTCGCGAGCGCGTGCGCACGGATGCGCACTACCAGATCGAGCCGCAGGCGGGACGCGGGGGTGGCGCCTTCGACCTGTGGGAACTGCTGCTAGCGCTCGGACTCGTGGCCGTGACGAAACGCACGCGCGCACGCTGACCGGCATGCGACTGACAGCGACGGTTGCACTGTTATGCGCAGTACTTTGGGCTGTACCCGGCGCGAGCGCGGCGCTCGCGCTGCTGCGCACCGAGATTCTGTCCGCGCCGTGGCAACTGCTCACCGCGCATTTCGTGCACTACTCCACTGTGCACGCGCTGATCGATAGCGCAGTACTCGTGCTGTGCACGGCACTGGCCGAGCGCGCCTTCGGCTGCGGCCCGACAACGGTCTTGATACTCCTCGGCGGTGTACTGCTGTCCTTGGGCGCACTTTGGTTACTGCCCTTCATGCAGGAATATCGCGGCGCCTCGGCACTGGCCACACTGCTCGGTGTGACGGTAGCTCTGCGCACTGCGCAGCAGGCGCCGTCCCGCCGGCCATGCATTGCATTACTGGGACTGCTGCTGTTGGCTACGCTCTTACGGGATGCGTGGCCGCAGGCACATCGGCCCTCCAGCCTCCCCGACGGCGTGTTCGTGGCGTGGCCTGTGCACGCGCTCGCCATCGCCCTCGGCATGGCCGCCACGCGCTTTCTGCCGACAAGGAAAATAGACATTACGCGTTAGATTGCGCGCAACTTATGGAGACAAGGACCCTAACGGCCGACGACGCGCACACTGCGGATGTTGAACCGGTACGGTGTACTGCGCACACGGCTCCATGACGCAATAACCACCCGGTCCGCAATCCTTCAGGAGACTAGCCGAGCGCCACCCTGCAAAACGAGCGTATTGGCGCTCCGGAGTGCGGAAGGTACCGCCATGCTCGATCGCCAGTGTAGCTTTGCACGCGTCAGGAACTGGTTTTCGATGCGTCGGGGTGTCAACCCATCGTGGACGAACAATTGTCTGATGCCGCGTTCCCGCTTCGATCGATCGGGCAAGTGGATGTCGCTGTAACGCATCGCAACAATGGACAGCGGATTCGATCAGCGCCGGCTCTTTAAACAGCTGTTGATGCGTGACGATCCGAATGCAGGAGCAGGAAATCGTCGAGGCCGCGGCGAAAGGGCGTTGCTCGCCGGCTGCAACATCCGCCACGCGCGCACCGCGTGCTGCCGCAGACCCTGCACACGGAGAGTTTCTACGCCTACGTTGAGGTCAGCCAACGGCACGAGAGACGCTCTTCGGCAAGCGCTTCGGGCAACGGCGCAAGGGCAGAAGGCGGCAACAACACGCATTCCAGACCCCGCGCAATCCGGGCAGTCAGCGGGATTCGCGGCGCACTCGCACGGTGCTTGGCGCGCGCGAATAGGGTATCCGGCAGGCGACGGGTGGTGCGCATCGCCAAAAGCTATCCGCCAGACGCTCATATGTCCCGGTCACGTCTCTGCTATTTCCCGCGCCGCCGGGTACTATCCGCGGGCACTTCCTGCTGAGCTACCGTATGCGCCGACTACCACTCGCCTTCATGACCCTGCTGACCGTGGCTGCTATGGCCAGCCCCAGCGGCCCCGCTTCCGTCGCGGTATCGGCCAAAGACCCGGCCCGCGATCTCCCGGAGGTATCGATCGCCACCTTGCATCGGTATTACCGCGAACACCGCTACAGCGCGACCGAGGTCGTCCACTGGTATCTGGATCGGATCCATCGCTACAACGGCATCTATCGCGCGATCGAAACCGTTTTTGATCAAGACGCCCTCGCCGCCGCGGCCGCGGTCGATGCGGCGCTCGCGCAAGGCCAGACACCGACAGGCGCCTTATGGGGCGTGCCGATGGTGATCAAAGCGAACACGTCGATCGCCGGTACCGTCACCAGCGCGGGTTGGTCTGGGTACACCTTGCCGGCGCATGCGCTAATCGCCCCGCAAGACGCTCCGATCGTGCGGCGGCTCAAAGCAGCGGGCGCCATACTGCTCGGCCATACCAATATGCCGGACCTTGCTAACTCCGATACCAACCGTTCCAGCGCCTTCGGCCGCACCGGCAACGCCTATGACCCACGCTACTCACCGGGCGGCTCCTCTGGCGGCACCGTAACGTCCGTGAGCGGCAACCTCGCCCTGCTCGGCAATGGCACCGATACGGGCAACTCGATCCGGATGCCCGCCGCCACCAGTGCACTGATCGGTGTGTTCCCCACGCGCGGGCTAGTCAGCATCGCCGGCATTGCGCCGCTCGATTGGCTGCTCGATAACACCGGACCCATCGCCCGCTCGGTCGAAGATGCCGCCATAGCGCTCAGCGTGATGGCCGGCGAGGATGCCGAAGATCCCGTCACACTGGGTTCGGCAAGCCAAGCCCAGCCCGGTCCCTACACGCGCTACCTCGATCCCAACGCGTTGCGTGGCAAGCGCTTTGGCGTACCGGCCTTCGTTCTGCAAGGCATCGGGATCCCCTTCCACGGCGTACCCGCGCACATTCCAGAAGCCACCGCCGTAGCGCGGCAAGTGGCCGCCGCACTCCCCTTGCAAACGGCCACGCGCCGTGTGTTTGAGCAGTCGCTGAACGAGTTGCGCGCGCAAGGCGCGACAATCGTTTCCGTCGACGCACTCGATGCATCCTTTGCACGCACCGCAAGTCGTATCGCCACCTACCCGTACGTACGGGAAGGCACGGATCGCTTCCTCGCTGCCTATGGTCCGACGGCCTATCACTCAGTCGCTGCGTACGAGCAGGTCACCGGTCAGCGCGGCTTCGAAGCCGTCACGGGTGAAGAAAGCGCCAATCGCGATTTCGACGCGATCCACCTCACCCAAGCGCAGATCGCAAGCGATCCGGCCTTTGACGCCAATGTGCGCCTACCGCGCGCCCACACTTTAAAACTGTATAACGAGGCCTTGGATCGTCTGCACTTGGATGGCCTGGTCTATCCGGCGATTCAGATGCCGCCAATGGATGAGTCGCTACCACAAGACGGTCGCCTCTCCGAAGGCCCACACTCCGCCACCGGCTGGGTCAACATGATCGGCGTACCGGCCGTCGTGGTAGTCGGCGTTCCGTACGCGAACGGCCTGCCCTTCGGCTTGGAGTTCTCAGCCCGCCGCTGGCATGACGGCGACCTGCTCGGTTGGGCTTATGCCTATGAGCAGGCCACGCATCACCGCCATGCCCCGACCCTAGTGACCGAGGGCCTGATTTCTGGCACACCTTAGCGGCACTTAACCGCCGCGCCTGGCTTGATAACGCAAATGATTGCGGCGGTCTAAAGGCACGCCGCATTGACAGGACCGATACCAGAGCCGACTATCAGTCTCAGTCTTACCGCCGATGCGGGAGAGATCGACGCCTCCACCGCGATGCTTGCATCCCGAGAGGCGCCGGCGCCGAAGGTGTATCGCCCAGAAACTCTCAGGCAAAAGGACCGCATCGGTACAGGCTCTCTGGAGAGTAGACCATCGCCTCGCAGCGAGGGTCTCGCCGAAGGTTAATCTCTCAGGCAAACGGACAGAGAGGGCGCAGCGGACGGGGTGGGTGTGATGCCCAACTCGTTCAATGTGATGTGCGCGCAGCCCTGCTGCACGCCCCCTCTGTTTGCCTTGGGAGTTCATCTTGACTAGCCCTACCGATCTAAAATTCACCCACAGCCACGAGTGGGTCCGCGATAACGGCGACGGCACTTTCACCATTGGCATCAGCGATCACGCACAGGAAGCCCTCGGCGAGTTGGTCTATGTCGAACTGCCGGCGATCGGTCGGCACTTGGTCGCCGGCGAGGTCTTCGCGGTCGTCGAGTCCACTAAAGCTGCCTCTGATGTCTATGCGCCACTCGAGGGCGACGTGCTCGAAATCAATCAAGCACTGGCGAACGAACCCCAACTGCTGAACAGCGAACCCTATGCGACCGGTTGGCTGATGCGCCTGCGACCGACCGACCCTAGCGCCCTGGCGACGCTACTGAGCGGGACCGACTACGACAATGGGCCTGGCGCCTGAGGGATTCAAAATGATCCCAAACCACAGCGACCAGACCACACTGATCAATCGGCTCGACGCCCTACGCGGTGCCGATGAATTCCACTCTCGCCATATCGGGCCACAGGCCGCACAGCAGCAGCAAATGCTGGCGACCCTCGGTTACGCAGACGCGGCAGCGTTGATTGCCGATACCGTCCCGGCCGCTATTCTGCGCAAAGACCCCCTGGCATTGCTCGCACCGACCACCGAGGCGGCTGCCTTAGCCGAACTCGCCGCACTGGCCGAGCACAATCAGGTCTGGCGCAGCTATATCGGCGCGGGTTATCACGGCACCCTCACGCCCGAACCGATCCGGCGCAATCTGCTCGAAAACCCGGGTTGGTATACCGCCTACACGCCCTATCAGGCTGAGGTCTCGCAAGGACGCCTCGAGTCGCTGATGAACTTCCAGCAGATGGTGATCGACCTGACGGGTCTGCCAGTGGCCAACGCCTCGTTGCTCGATGAAGCAACCGCTGCAGCGGAAGCAATGGGCGTACTGCGCCGCGCCTCCCGCCATGCCAGCCACCGCTTCTTGGTCGATGCGGCAGTCCATCCACAGGTCATCGCGGTGATCCGTACCCGCGCCCACTGGATGGGCATCGACGTCGTCGTCGCCGACGCGGATACGTTTGACGTCAGCGCCGTATTCGGCGCGCATGTGCAGTGCCCAGATACCTTCGGTCGCCTACGCGACACGGGCCCACTCGCCGATGCGCTGCATGCCGCTGGCGGCAAACTCTCCATCGGCGTGGATCCACTGGCCGCACTGCTAGTGCGCTCGGCCGGCGCCATGGGCGCCGATATCGCCATTGGTTCGGCGCAGCGTTTCGGCGTGCCCTTGGGTAATGGGGGGCCGCATGCAGCCTTCATGGCCGTACGTCAGGAATTGGTGCGGATGATGCCCGGTCGGATCATCGGCGTCGCCAAAGACGCCGCCGGCAACACGGCCTACCGGATGGCCTTGCAGACCCGCGAGCAACACATCCGCCGCGACAAGGCCACCAGCAATATCTGCACCGCGCAGGCCTTGCTGGCCAACATGGCCGCGTTCTACGCGATCTACCATGGCCCCGAGGGCTTGCGTCGCATTGCCGAACGCGTCCATGTGCTGGCCCGCCTGCTACTGCAGGTTACCGGCCTCACCCCGGTGCACGCGGCGTTCTTTGACACGGTCTTGATCGACCCACTCGCCAACGGTCTGGATGGGGTGCAAATCGCGCGACGCGCCACCGCCCTGCGGATCAATCTGCGTATCTTTGCCGATGGATTAGTCGGCATTGCCTTGGACGAAACCGTGCAGTTGCAGGATGTGCAAGATCTCGCCTACGCACTCACCGGCAAACGCCCGGCGCTGACCGCGACGGCGGGCGGCAACCCGACGTCCGCCACACAGCCGCCCGAGGACAACGCCATCCCGCCCGCGCTGCGACGCGAAAGTGCCGTGCTGACCCATCCCGTCTTTCATCGCTTTCACAGCGAGACCGAATTCATGCGCTACCTCAAGCGCCTCGAGAACCGGGACATCTCGCTGGTACATTCGATGATTCCGCTCGGCTCCTGCACCATGAAACTGAACGCAGCGGCCGAATTGGCGCCGCTCAGTTGGCCGCAGTTCGCCGCGATTCATCCCTTTGCACCGGCAGAACAACGGCAAGGCTATACGGCGATGTTGCAGCAGCTCGGGCAGTGGCTCGCGGAAATTACTGGCTTTGCCGCGGTGTCCTTCCAACCCAACTCGGGCGCACAAGGCGAATACGCCGGCCTGCTCGCCATTCGCCAATGGCAAGCTGCACGCGGCCAGGGGCATCGCGATATCTGTCTGATTCCAGCGTCCGCGCACGGCACCAACCCGGCGACTGCGCAGATGATGGGCCTCAAAATTGTCGTCATCGCCTGCGATGCGCAAGGCAATATTGATTTAGTGGACTTGCGTGCGCGCCTCACGGCGCACCAGGACCACATTGCGGCCTTGATGGTGACCTACCCCTCCACCCACGGCGTATTCGAAGCCTCCATCAGCGCGATTTGCGCCCAAGTGCATGCCGCCGGCGGTCAGATTTACATGGATGGGGCCAATCTCAATGCGCAGGCGGGACTCACGCGCCCAGGCGATATTGGCGCCGACGTCTGCCACCTGAATCTGCACAAGACCTTCTGCATCCCCCACGGTGGTGGCGGTCCTGGCATGGGTCCGATCGCTGTCGCAGCGCATTTAGCGCCCTTCCTCGCCAGCGATCCGTATCAGTCTGCCGAGCAGGGCAACAGCGTCAGTGCAGCGCCAAACGGCAGCGCCCTGATCGCAACGATTTCGTGGATGTACCTGCGCCTGATGGGGGCCAGTGGCGTGCGCATGGCCACCGTCACTGCGATCCTGAATGCCAACTATATTGCCGCCCGGCTGCAAGCGCACTATCCGGTGCTGTACAGCGGCGCGAATGGTCGCGTCGCGCACGAGTGCATTCTGGACGTGCGCCACCTCAAGGCGGAGTGCGGGATCACCGCGGAAGACATCGCCAAACGGTTGATGGACTATGGCTTTCATGCGCCGACGTTGTCGTTCCCGGTGGCCGACACGCTGATGGTGGAGCCCACGGAGAGTGAGTCGAAGGCCGAGATCGATCGTTTCTGCGACGCCATGATCGCTATCGCCGGCGAAGTCACAAAGGTGAAATCAGGCGTCTTCGACCCGCTCGACAATCCGCTCAAAAACGCACCGCATACCGCGTGGGAACTGGCATCGGACTGGACCCATCCATACACCCGCGAGCAAGCGGTCTATCCGCTACCGTGGCTGCGGGAGGCTAAGTTCTGGCCGCACGTCAAACGCATCGACAATGCCGCCGGTGATCGACAGCTAGTCTGTAGCTGTCCGCCAATGGCCGATTACGCATGAGGCCCGCAGCCCCAGCGCGCACGACCCACCGTTTACCGAGGAGCATCTGATGGAACCCAGCGTCAAAGCCATTCCGCTGGCGAGCCTGCACCGCGAACTGGGTGCCAAGTTCGGCCCCTTTGCCGGCTACGAGATGCCTATCCAGTATCCGGCGGGGCTCAAGGCCGAACATCTGCACACCCGCGCGCAAGCAGGCCTCTTCGACGTCTCGCACATGGGGCAGTTGCGGGTCCGCGCACACGATGGCACGAGCGCGTCGCTGCAGCGGGCGCTACAGGCCGCGCTACCGATTGACTTCAACGGCTGGCCGCTGCAATTGCAAAAATACTCGTACTTACTCAATGACGCGGGCGGGATCGAGGATGACCTGATGCTGGTCAACTGTGGGAGCGAAGTCCGTATCGTCGTGAATGCAGGCAACCGCGACGCGGATCGCGCGCGCTTAGAGCAGTTGTGTCCGGCGCTTTCTTTTGACTGGATCGATGCAGCACTCATCGCCCTGCAGGGCCCCGCAGCAGAGACGGTGTTAGCAGCGCTCGACCCCACCGCCGCGTTGTTACGGTTCATGCACGCGGCGCAATTACGACTCGAAGGCGCATTGTGTTTCACAACCCGCTCGGGCTATACCGGTGAGGACGGCTACGAAATCTCACTGCCGCTAGATGCAGCCGAGCGGATCGTGCGCCGACTCCTGTCCGACCCGCGCGTCGCGCCCATCGGCCTTGGCGCTCGCGATACGCTGCGCCTGGAGGCCGGCCTGCCACTGCATGGTCACGACATCACGGCAAGCACCTCACCGGTAGAAGCGGGTCTGGCGTTCGCGATTCCCGCGTCACGACGGGGGGGCGGCGCATTGGCCGGCGGCTTCCCGGGCGCGGCCCTGGTGCTGGCGCAACTGGCCGATGGCCCGACGCGTCGACGGGTGGGGCTCGTCTCCCCCGAGACGGTGCCGATTCGCGCGCCGTCGACCTTGCTCGATGCGACAGGCGCTGCGGTCGGACAAGTCACCAGCGGCACGGTCTCCCCGTCGCTAGGCCAGCCCATCCTGATGGCGTATGTACAGACCGGCGCCCAGCCCGTGCAGGCCGTTGTACGGGATCGCCGCCCGGCCGTACAGACCGTACCCCTGCCGTTCGTGCCTAAGCGATACCAGCGCTGACGCCGCGTCGCGGTCGGGAATAAGGCCCAGGCCCGCGCCTCCGCACCGTCTTACCAAGGTGTCACGGCCCCTACGGCAGGTGCGACGGTCGTCGTCACGGACCCGTCCGGGAATCGCTGTGCGCCGCTCCTGTCGCGATCCGCATGGGCCCTAGGCACTACGAGCGCCCGAACTGGACTGCTCTAGATGGGTCAAATAGACACCGCTTAGGACACCCGATTACACGTGCTACTGGAGGATGAGCAATACCGTGCAATCGCGCTCGCGGCGCAAGCCGCGCAACGATCCGTCGCCGCGTGGGTCCACCATGCATTGGCGCAAGTGCGCTGCCGTCCAGCGCTCGGCGATGCGCACCAAAAAATCCTCGCCGTAAGGGACGCGGTCCAATACAACGATGCAGGGGCCGATAGCACGCAGCTGCTTAATGCAATCACGCGCAACTGCGCGCTCGCTCTACGCTAGGCACGGCCCCGCTCAGTGAGGCCGTGGCGCCAGACGAATCCGGCGCCACACCGGATTCGAGGCCAACTTAAGGTAACCCTCCAGATCCGGCAACGCCTCGATCTCAGCCGGCAACAGCGCCAACTCCAGCGCCACCTGCCGGGCATGGGAGACGCGCTCACTCCCGTCCCGCTCGCCCTGACTGCGCGTCTCCTGCACGCGCTCCACCTCACGCTGCCCGATCAGTTGCGAGGCAAACCGCGCGGTCCCGCCCCCCTCTGAGGCGGAGGTGCGCAGAATCAGTGTCGTTGCGCAGTTCTCCACGATCGTGCGTGCATCCGCCTCGCCATAAGTCCCACTGACCTGCGCAATCGACTGAAAACCCAGCACGCAACGGCCGCCAAACTTACGCAAGCGCGCCAGCGCATCCTTGAGGCCGTCAATCGCGCCGAGCGCATCGAGTTCATCGACCACGAACCACAGCCGACGATCCCCTTCACCAAGCGCCATCGTTTCAAAAATGGCGAGGCGCATCCACGCCGACACCAAGTGACGCAAGGTGGCGATCTGATCGGCCTTGTAGGGCAGGTACAGCACGCCAGAGCCCTCCCGCACCCACTGACGCACCGAGCAATGCACGCCGCTTTGCCGCTGAATGACCGGCAAGGCCGCCAGACGACTCATCGCAATCGAACGCACCGAGCCAAACATACGCTCGTTGCCGGACTCCACCAGAGGTGCCGCCGAGGTGCCCTGCAAGATCAACCGCAACTCGGTCAATGGGGCCGTGGCGAGCGCGCGATACAGTTCGTCTACCGTCGGCTGCGGCAAGAGTTTGAGGCGCTCGAGCAATGCGGCCAAAAAGGTCTCCGCATAACCATGCCACGCCGCCGCCTCCCCGCTGGCTGAACCGATCAAGGCGCGCGCCAATTCACGCGCGTCGTGTGGCGCGTACAGTTCCTGAAACGGCTGCCAGACCCCACTGCGCGCATCGAACGGATTCAGAATGAGATCGCCGCGCCGCGGCTCGTAGGTCCGCGCCAAGTACCCGCCATCGGGGTCGGCAATGACGGCTCGATCGCCGCGCGCCAACGCTTTCTCCAACAAGGCCTGAATCGCCGTGCTCTTGCCCGTACCGGTGGTACCGATGAATTTAAAATGCTTGGGCTCATCGGCTTCTGGAATGGCGATGCCGCCGATGGATAGACCCGGCACCTCCGGGGGGGCGACGCGCGCAGCCTCCCCACGCGTCACCCGCCATAACCGCGCAATCCCCTGCAGCACCGACACGGCAGCGCGGTCCGCTGTGTCGGCCACCTGC
This sequence comes from uncultured Pseudomonadota bacterium, assembly GCA_903908265.1. Taxonomy (GTDB): domain Bacteria; phylum Pseudomonadota; class Gammaproteobacteria; order Steroidobacterales; family Steroidobacteraceae; genus CAIKZZ01. The sequence goes on along the minus strand of CAIVRI010000171.1, from coordinate 24,521 downwards.
GCTCCCCGGCGCAGTACAGAACCGCCCGACTCCGCCACCGCCGCTAATCCGGCGGCATAAACCCCCGCCAGCGCAGCGGCCAGCGCACAAACGAAGGACGCTCCCCCAGAAAGCCCCAAGACCTTTAGCACCGCCTCGGCAAGCGCAATGCCCAACGCGGCAAGGGCGCTGAGCAGCACGCCCCGCCACGGCAACGCCAGCAGACACGCGCGCGGGGCCCCTGCCGCACGCAGGCCCATACCATGTACGGCCGTCACCAATGCGTAGAGCAGCAGCAATTGCATCAAGGCAGACATACGAGCGCTCCCAATACGATAGCCACCCATGCTCGCTGAGCGCACCGCCACGACGTACACCGACTAATTGCCGTGTTGATGCACAAATGCAGCCATTAGCGCCCACACGTGCGCTCTTCAGTGGCCTGCCGTGTCCTGCCCACACCCGCCCCGCGCCGTCCACGACACGCGCCGGACGGGTACACTGCACACCGTCAGCCTATCGGATTTCCGTGATGCACCGCCCGCCTGCCCTCCCCCTGGCCCACCGCGTCGACCCTGTGGCGGCGACATGCTACTAACGCGCGAGGTGGTTGATTTCATTCGTCGCGCGAACTGGAAAGAACGGACCGAAGTCCGGGTCTCATTGGACCTCGGTCGTACCCTGACCACCGTTTCACCGACCAATGAAGGCTTTCAATTGGGTGCGCAGGACATTCACTTCCCGGAGCGGGTGCGCGATCGCACCATCTATCAACAGGTCGAGGGTGGCTGGGAACCCGTATCGCGCTACGGCACGGCCCTGTACAAACTGGTACCGACCGCATGGGGACCGCCAACCTTCGAGATCGATGGCATCAAAATGTTGGTGTCAAAGCAGGTCTCGCCACTCGAAGATGCGCGCACCAAGGTTAAGCTCGCGAAGGTCGCCGGCGTCGACGTGCTCGATACCTGCGGCGGTTTAGGCTACTTCGCGATCGCGGCGCTGGAGCAAGGCGCCCGACAGATCCGCTCGTTCGAAAAGAGCGACGAGGTACGCTGGTTGCGCACGATAAATCCCTGGTCACCACCGGCGGATCCACGCCTTGCACTCATCGCCGGCAGCGTCTTAGACCACTTGCCCCAGCTTCCCGACCGCTCCTTCGGCGCAATCTTGCATGACCCACCGCGGTTCGGTATCGCCGGGGAGCTGTACTCGGCCGAGTTGTACCGAACGTTCGCGCGCTTACTCGCACCGCGCGGCCATCTCTTTCATTACGTCGGGACACCGAACCTACTCACCAGCGCCCGGGATGTGTCAAACGAAATCAGCAAACGGTTGACGGCCGCTGGTTTTCGGCAGTTGCGGCGCGAAGGGGACAGTCTGGTAGCCCAGTGCCGCTGACTTCCTCCCCAAAGCTGCACGGCCAATACGGATAGATCCCGACTGAGAACTTGCTACGCTCGCCCCCGAGGTGGCCGGATGAACCGTATGCGTTGGTTTCTACTACTCCCGATCAGTTGTCTGGCCGTTGGCTGCAGCCGACCCCAGGCCCTGTCGTGGCAGGGCTATGCCGAGGGGGAGTACCTTGCACTTGCCGCGCCCACAGCCGGCTACCTCGCCACCCTGGATGCGCCGCGCGGCATGCGTGTCACAGCCGGCACGCTGGCCTTCACACTGGCCACCGATCCCGACCTGCAGGCCGCGGCCGGCGCCGACGCTCGGGTTGCCACTGCCCAAGCGCACGTACAAAACCTGGCCCAACCGCACCGACGCACCGAGATTGCGGCACTGGACGCGGCACTGCAGGCGGCCAGCGCCAACGCCGAGTTGGCGCGCGCCGAGTACGCGCGCAGTGCCGCACTTGCTGAACGGCACCTAATCGCAGTCCAAGCACTGGACGAAGCACGCAGTCGGCATGACGCGGCGCAGGCCAATGTCAGCGCGGCACGAGCGACGCTCGCCACTGCACAAGATACCCTCGGCCGCCTTGCTGAAGTGACCGGTGCGCGCTCCGATCTCGACGCCGCACGCGCGGATGCCGCCCAAAAGCACTGGGCAGTCGCCCGCAAACACGTGGTGGTGCCGGCCACCGGCGAGATCACGGACACCTATTACCACGCGGGGGAGTGGGTGCCCAGTGGCGCGCCGGTGGCCAGTCTGCTGCCAGATGACCGCCGCCGCATCCGCTTCTATGTGCCGGAAACAGAACTCGCTCTGTTAAGCCTAGGCACCGCCATCATCGTGCACTGCGATGCGTGCACGACCCCCATCCGGGGCAGCATCGATTTCATTGCTGCGCAGGCCGAATACACCCCGCCGGTCATCTACAGTCGCGAAACGCGCGCCCGTCTCGTTTTTCGGGTAGAGGCCGCGCCCGTCGCGCGCGATGCCCTACAGTTACGACCGGGTCTACCGCTCGATGTCACGATAGCGCCGTGATGGACGGCACGTCCGCCATTGCGGTCCGCGGACTCACCAAACGCTTCGCCGGTAAAACGGTCGTTAATGCAGTCGACCTGACCGTACAGACAGGGGAAATCTATGGCTTCCTCGGTCCCAACGGCAGCGGCAAAACCACCTTCATCCGCATGCTGTGTGGATTATTGACACCCGACGCCGGTGGCGGGACCTGCCTTGGACATGACCTCGTGTGGGAAGCCCGCGCGATCAAGCGCAAGGTCGGTTATATGACCCAGCGTTTCTCGTTGTGGGAGGACCTCTCCGTACGCGAGAATCTAGACTTCATCGGCCGCATGTACGCGGTGGAAAACCGGTGGGCCGCCGTGAATGACACGCTCGTCACCTACGGCCTGCGTGATCGTGCTGATCAATTAGCCGGATCCCTCTCCGGTGGTTGGAAGCAGCGCCTCGCGTTGGCCAGTTGCCTGCTGCATCGCCCGCAGTTACTGCTGCTAGATGAGCCCACCGCCGGGGTTGATCCGGCGGCACGTCGGGAGTTTTGGGAGGAACTGCACCATCTCTCAGCGGCCGGCGTCACCGTGCTCGTCTCCACGCACTACATGGACGAGGCAGAGCGCTGTCACCGCTTAGCCTATCTGGCCTATGGCGAACTGATCGCGCACGGCAGTGCGAACGAGATCATCGCTGCCGCCGGCATCACCACGTGGATCATCCCGGGGGCTGACGCGTCGAGCCGAGCCGCCTTCGCACAAACCCCAGGGGTCACCGGTCTGGCAAACTTTGGCACTACGCTACACGTGACCGGCCGTGATGCCGCACTACTCGCCGCGCAATTACCCGCCACCGCAGCGCGCTGCGGACTGCTGGCGCATCCAGTCGATGCCTCGCTGGAGGACGCGTTCATCCATCTGATGCAGCACACAGCGCAGCGAGACGGCGCATGACCTTCTCATTTAGCCGCTTCCTTGGTATTGCCAACAAAGAATTGATTCAACTGCGTCGAGACCGACTCACCTTCGGCATGATCCTTGGCATTCCCCTGGCCGAACTGTTGTTGTTTGGCTTTGCCATCAATTCAGAACCCAAACACTTACCCACCGTCGTCGTAATGGCTGACCCGGGACCGGCCGCCCGGGCATTTGTCGAGGCAATGCGTGCCTCCAGCTACTTCGATGTCGAGGGCACGGTGAGCGCACGCGAAGCGGAGCGTTTGCTGAACGGCGGCGAGGTGCAATTCGTAGTCACCTTTCCCACCGACTTTCATCGCGACCTCGTGCGCGGCCGCCGACCCACGGTGCTGATCGAAGCCGACGCCACCGACCCCATGGCGGTCGGTAGTGCATTGTCGGTTTTAGGGGGCCTGTCCAGCGCAGAAATTCTACGCGACTTGCCACGCGCAACACCGAATGCGAGCGCAGCACCGATCGACCTGCGTGTCCTGCGGCGCTTCAATCCCGAAGTCGTCTCGGCCTACAATATCGTGCCGGGTTTGCTGGGCGTGATCCTCACACTCACCATGGCGCTCATGACGGGTCTGGCCATGACGCGCGAACGCGAACGCGGCACCTTCGAGAACTTGCTCTCCACGCCGGCCACACCACTCGAAGTCATGATCGGCAAGATCACCCCCTACATCGGTATTGGTCTACTGCAGGTCACGCTGATCCTCATCGCCGCGTACTTTGTATTCGCCGTCCCGATGGTGGGTAGCCTGACGCTGCTCTATGGGGTCGTCTTGCTATTCATTGCGGCGACGCTGACGCTCGGCATGACCTTTAGTTCCGTCGCCCGCAACCAACTGCAGGCGATGCAAATGACCATCTTCTACTTCCTGCCCTCGATCTTGCTATCGGGCTTCATGTTTCCCTTTCGTGGGATGCCCGTCTGGGCGCAGTGGATCGGGAATATCCTGCCGCTCACCCACTTCCTGGTCCTGGTGCGCGGGATCCTCTTAAAAGGTCTTGGCATGGACTCGCTGTGGCCACACGTCTGGCCTATTTTGGCCTTCACGGCCGTCGTCCTGGCGCTAGGCCTCAAGACCTACCGCCGCACCTTGGACTGAGTGCACGCCGGCAATGTCGCAAACTGCGATGCGCACAAAACTAAACATTTGCTGTACAGGTTTCGGCTTGTAGCGGTTTTCCGATCCTTTTTAAGTAAAAATACTGCTTTTTTGACCCTAGGATGGGCATAGGTACTGTACGAAAGTTGTATTTTTCGCGCCAGTGCGATTCAATATGGCTACAGGGGCGTCGCAGGATGTCGGCTTGGAACTCTCCCCCCCCTGTTTCCGAGGACCGCCTGCTGGGTCTACCGACGCGACGCCCCTGTTTTTACCCTCCCTCGCCCCCCCCGCGTTGCGTTTGGCGCGCTATCCTCACGTTCTTTGCGCCATCCTGACCGAGGTACCCCCGCATGCATTTCTCCAAGAATTGGGCTGTGTTGGCCGCCGCCGTGAGCGTCGCGGCTACGGCGGCGCCGATGCCGGTGCCGTCGGAATTGCCGCACACGATACGCCCCAGCGCCTATACCCTCGACATCACGCCGGACCCGGCAGCGTTGCGCTTTCGCGGCCACGTACGCATCGACCTCGACGTACTGCAGTCGACCCGCTCGATCACCCTGCAAGCCAATGGCCTTGCGTTTCAGTCGGCCCACCTGGAGGGCATCGGTGCCGCCGCAAGTCTGACCACTACCGTGGATGCCGAGCACGAGTCCGTCACTTTCACCGCGACACGCGCACTCAGCAAAGGCCCGCACCAACTGGACATCGATTACACCGGACCGATCGGCACGCAAGCCGCCGGCTTCTTTGCGCTGGACTACACCAGTGCCGGCGGTAGCAGTGAGCGAGCGCTGTACACCCAATTTGAAAGCCACGACGCACGCCGCTTCCTACCGTGCTTTGACGAACCGGCCTTCCGCGCCCCCTTCACCCTCGATGTGCTCGTCCCCAAAGGTCGGATCGCGGTCTCCAACCTACCGGTCGCCAGCACGCACGAACAAGCCGATGGCCTCGTGCGCTGGCACTTCCCTGCGACTCCGCCGATGTCGAGCTACCTCTTGTTCCTCGGCGTGGGCGACTTTGAACGGGCGAGCAGTGCGGTCAGCGCCGGACGCTTGGAAGCCGGCGTCGTGACACGCCGCGGCGCAATCGCGGAGGCCCAGTTTGCCCTCGACGCCACGCGTGAGGTACTGATCGATTATGAGCGCTGGTTCGACAAGCCATTCCCCTTGCCCAAGCTCGACAACATCGCCGCACCCGGCCAGAGCCAGTTTTTCGGCGCCATGGAAAACTGGGGCGCAATCTTTACCTTCGAGCACGCCCTGTTGGTGGATCCCAAACTCGCCACTCAAGGTGACCGTGAGCGGATCTTCGAAGTAGACGCGCACGAGATTGCACACCAATGGTTTGGTGACCTCGTCACCATGCGCTGGTGGGATGATCTATGGCTGAACGAGGGGTTTGCCTCGTGGATGGAAGGCCGCGCCACCGAACGCCTGCACCCGGAGTGGGAGACCGCTACCAATGCAATACACGGGCGCGAGGCGGCCATGGCGGTCGATGCCGTATCCACCACGCACCCCATCGTGCAGCACCTGCACTCGGCACGCGACGTCGACGAGGCTTTTGACTCCATCACCTATCAGAAAGGCAATGCGGTTCTACGCATGCTCGAGACGTACGTCGGCGCCGACACCTGGCAGGCCGGCGTGCGCCGCTACATCGCCGCCCATGCCTACGGCAACACCACCTCCGACGACCTTTGGACCGCGGTCGATGCCGTGTCCAGTCACCCGATCAGTGACATCGCACGCGCTTTCGTGAACGCGCCAGGCATACCGCTGGTGCACGTTGCAACCACCTGCACGCAGAACACCACCACGCTGCACTTCACGGCGGATGAGTATCGCTCGGGCCCTAATAGCCGAAAGAAAGGGCACTGGCCAATCCCACTGACCTACGCCACGGTAGGTGGCCCCACCCAGCGTCTGCTCTTGCACGGCCCGACTGCCACGGCCACGTTGCCCGGCTGTGGCCCCGCGCTGATCAATGTCGGTGCCGATGGCTATTACCGCGTCGATTACGATGCCGCGAGTTTCACGGCGCTGTTGGCACACAGTGACGCCCTGTCGGTCAACGACCGCCTCGCCCTCACCTTCGACCGTCTGGCGCTAGCACTCACCGGCCAAGCGCCCGTAACCGACGTGATGCGCCTGGTGGCCGCGACCCCGGTGGAGGCCCCAGCCCCTTTGTGGCGCGGCATGATCTCGGCGCTGCAGCAGTTAGATCAACTCTACGATGAAAGCGACGCAGGCATCGGCGCCTTCCGGGCCCGGGAACACGCGCTCGTGGCCCCGCTGGCTGCCCGCATCGGTTGGACACCACAACCGCAGGAAACGATGCAGCAGGCAGGCCTACGTCAGGATGTACTCGCCCTCTTGGCCCATATCGACGACCCGGCCACGCTGACCGAAGCGCGCCGCCGTTATCAAGGCGCGGCCACGGATCCGACGCTGGTGCCAACGGAATTGCATCGCCTGCTCGACTACATGGTGGCACTCGGCGCCGACGCCGCCCTGTTTGAATCTCTGCACCAGGCTGCCCGAGTGGAACAAGATCCCGCCATGCGCGCCCACCTGTACACCGTGCTCGGTGCGGTACACAACAAGGCACTCGCACAGCAAGCGCTCGACATCGCCCTGTCCGATGAACCACCAAAGACCACCGCACCGCAGATCATTCGCCAAGTCGCTGCCCACTACCCGAATCAGACGATGGCTTTTGCGCTCTCGCATCTGGCGGCAGTGCGGACTCTCGTCGATGGACCTGCGTGGAGTCGCTATATCCCTAGCCTGCCGACCCGCTCGGTAGACCCCACCATGCCGGCACAGATCCGTGCCTTCGCTGCCACTGAACTCAAAGGTCGCGAACATCGCGATGCCGATCGGGCCGCACTCGGAATCGAGATCCGGCTCGAGCAGCGCGCGCGACTGCTACCGATACTGGATGCGTGGATCCACACGCATCCTTGAGCAACTGCAGACGGTAGTCCGGATAAGCGGCTACCGCCCCGTTTGCAAAGGCCTCGCTAAAGGCGCGTCCCCCAGCATCCACAAGCAGGTTCCCCGAAGCCGACGCGCCCGATGTATCGCCTCTAGCAGGAGCCGCCACACCGCGCAGCGCGCCGGACGATCACACGCCTACCAATCCGTCGATGACGCCCCACTGAATAAGGCGCAATAACAACGCGGTCGGATCAGCCGCTGCGTCTACCGCCTCTAATGCGACGATACAGTCCGCCAAGCTCGCCGCAGCGACCAACGCGCCCACAAACGCCGCTGCGCCGGGATCGAGCCGGCGCACGTGCACCTCGTCACCGACGCGATGTAGGAGCAGACACTCCCCCCCGTCGTCGAGCGTCGCACCGGTGTCCCGTCCCGCCACCCGATTCGCCATCCAGATGGCTTGCGTCGGATAGGCCGATTGCACACACCGAACCGAGGGCGCGAGCGCAAAGACCAGCGCATCGTGTTGATCGGCAGCCACGGCACTAAAGGCCGCAACATCGAACACGCGTGCGTCGGCGGCAACCAACGCCTCCTGGTAGGCCCACTCCAAGCGGGCTACATCTGCCATAAAAGCATAGGGGCTGTCCTGCAACTGTCCTGCGAGGAAGGCGGGAAATGCAGCGCCAACCCTCTGCAGGTCGCCACTGCGCGAGGGGTGCGCCACCCGGTAGGCGTGTGCCAGCCCGACAAAATAGTCCTCCCCGCCCAGACGCGCGACCGCAGGAAATGCCGCACGCAAATAATTCGCCAGCAGCGCATCCACGTTGTGCTGATAGATCGCCAGTCGTTTGACCGCCGCTACGCCCCCACTGCACACCCAGGACTCGGCACCAGCCGTATCGCCACTTAAGGCGCGCGCAAAGGAGTCCTGCAGTTCAGCGAGCGTGGACATCGAGTGTCTCGCGCACACGGTCAATGCGGTGCGCTTCGGCGACCAGAGTCTCCAGGAGGGGCACGTCCGTATCCCACTCAAACAAGGTCGGCGCACCCGCAAAGCGCTGCACTGCCTGCACATACAACGCCAGAACCGCAGGACACGGCGCGCCGATATGCGTATCGATGAGGATTTCGTGTCCCTCGTGCACATTGACACTGTGCCCGGCCAGATGAATCTCACCGACCAAGCCGACCGGCATCGATGCAATATAGGCTTGCGCATCCAAACCGTGATTGCGGGCATTCACATAAATATTGTTCACGTCGAGCAACACGCCACAACCCGCGCGCCTGGCTACCGCCGTGATGAACTCCACCTCGGTCATCTCATCGGCGCGATACCGTAGATAACACGACGCATTTTCCACCAGTATCGGTCGCTGCAAGCGATCCTGCACCTGACCGATCCGAGCCACCAAATGATCGACGCACTCGCGCGTATAGGGCAGCGGCAACAGATCGTTGTAATGCACACCCGCCACCGCACCGAAGGCGAGGTGCTCCGATACCAAGACCGGCTCGAAGCGCTCGACGACGCGGGCGAGTTGCGTCAAATGATGTAATGAGAGCGGGTCGACTGACCCCAACGACAGTCCCACCCCGTGCAAAGCGATGGGGTAGTGGGCGCGCAAGCGCTCCAACGCGGCCGGTTGCGAGCCGCCCTCGGCGAAGTAATTTTCGCTATGCGCTTCGAGCCAGCCCACGGCCGCCCTAGACTCGAGTAAAGACTCGTGGTGCAACGCGCGCAAGCCGATACCGGTCTGCACCGGCAGGGCTTGCGCTCCCCATCCTTGCGCGGCAGATCCGCGCAAGATCTTACTTTGCGGCGGTCAGGCTACCGCCGACCAGACGCTCACAAGTACCCACAGGCACCTTGAGCCATTCTTTGCCCGACGCCGTCGACGACTGCCCGGCGCAGGCATGGCCGGCCCCTGCACAGTCATTCTTGCCGGCCTTGGCCACGCCGTAGCACTTCTCGGTCGGCGCCTCTGCAGCCTGCACTACCGGGGCCAATGCGATGCCGGCAGCCAGCAGGCTTGAAAGAGCAATCACAGTCCGCGTGGTCTTTTGCATGCGTATCTCCTAATGAAAAACGAACCGGATCATAGTCCGGACAACAACGGCGCATCCACACCGGCGTACACCGGCCAGCGGCGCCTTCCCGTTAACGATCGCGCAAGCGATCCACTATCAAACGAGCCAACAACTGCCCGAATGGCTCGCCCAACTGCGGGTGCTTGAGGCCGTACTCAACCGTTGCCTCAAGGTAACCGAGCTTGCTACCGCAATCATAGCGTTTGCCCTCAAAAGCATAAGCGTAGACCGCCTCATCCGCGAGCAGCGCAGCAATACCATCCGTCAACTGGATTTCCCCACCGGCACCACGACCGATGTGCTGGAGCTTATCGAAGATGCGGGGCGTCAGCAGATAGCGACCGACGACCGCCAGATTGGACGGCGCATTTTCCGGCTTGGGCTTCTCAACCATCGAAGTGATCTTGGAGAGGCGATCAGTCATCGGCTCGGAGGCCACAATGCCGTACTTGTCGGTCTCCTTGGCATCCACCGTTTGCACGCCGAGCACACTGCCACCCAGCTCATCGTAGATATTGGCCATCTGCCGCAAGCAAGGCACCTCGGCATCGATTAAATCATCCGCCAGATGCACGAAAAACGGCTCGTCACCGACCACCGATCGGGCGCAAAGGACGGCATGACCGAGGCCTAGCGGTGCCGACTGGCGGATGTAAATACAGGTCGCGTTTGCCGGCACAATGCCACGCAACGCATCCAGCAGTTCGGTCTTGCCCTGCGCTGCCAGTGCCGCTTCCAACTCGGGGGCGGAATCGAAATGATCCTCAATCGCACGCTTAGCACTACCGGTAACGAAGACCAGTTGGGTCGCACCGGCCTGTAACGCCTCTTCCGCCGCGTATTGGATCAGCGGCTTGTCGACGATCGGTAGCATCTCCTTCGGGCTGGCCTTGGTCGCCGGCAGAAAGCGCGTGCCACGACCCGCGACGGGAAAGACGGCGAAACGAACGGGCTTGCGTGCGGACATGGCGGCTCCACCGGAGATAAAGCGGCATGATAGCGCAGCCGTATGCCGCGCGCGCGGCGCAGAACCGCGTGGTCATCGCGGGCCGCGAACTGCGCAGCCCACACCCCGGCCGCCTAGCCTTTGCGCCACCCCAGCCGCCCTAGCCGACGCAGCAGCGCGCCAAGGCCCCGCACCCGCAACGCCTGCGCAACCAAGTGCCTTATGCTGTTGATTTGGTGATTCCAGATCGACACTTCGTCGGCCCATTCCCGGCGTAAGCGCCGACTTTCGGCGACCAACGCCACCTGGCGCTTACGACTGTGCGCCATTCTCATGGTCCCTCGCCTCCTAACGACGCCAGATCTGCCCGTAGTTCTTCACTGGTGCAATGCAACCAACGGCCCCGTTGGCGACGCTGCCGACGAATACCGACCACACTGGCCAACGCGCCCAAGGCATACAGGAGAATGACCGCACCGATCGCCCACGGTCGATGGGGCTCGGTGACTGCGACGACGGCCCAGAGCCCGACAAAGGCCAACGACAAGAAAGCCAGCAGCACCGCGAGGATCCCCAGCAGCAGTTCGTGCACGATACCGCGCACGAACACCTCCGTCTCTACCGCTACCAAATCCAAGCGCGTGCGGGCAATCGACAAAGAAATCTCAGCGATATGCCGCAGCCGACTCTGGTATCCGCTAGCAAGTGGGTTCATGGCTCGTTGCGCCGGATGAGCAAACCGAGCACCACACCGATCGCTGTACCCAGACCAATAGCCGTCCACGGGTGTTCGTGGACGTAACGGTCCGCCCCTTGGGCAGCTGCTTTGGTCTTTTGCACCGCAGCCGCTTCCCAGTCGGCAATCTGTGACTTCGCCACCTCAATGGTGCGCGTGGCGCGTTCGCGCGCACCCACCACGTGCTGCGACGCATCCGCCGTTGTCGCCTGCAACAACTCTTCCGCAGTACTGACCAAGGCTTTGACCTCGTCCAGCAGATTCGCCACTGTGTCGTTTGGCATGAGCCTCTCCTACGCCGCCGCAGGCTTAAGCATGCGCCGCGCAATACCGGGGGCTATCCGCACAAACCACGCCGAACTGCGCATTTATGTAGCAAAAAACGGGGGCGTAGAAAGGTCTTACCAGAGGCGGCGATGGACGGAAGGCCTGCGTATACCGGCGCCTTAGCTGCGCAGCGACCCGCCCTGCTCACCGGGGCCTAATGGCTTCATCGTGTCCCAGCTCTTACAACCCGGGCACTGCCAGAAAAATGTACTCGCCGAGAAGCCGCAGTCGCCACAGCGATAGCGCGCAACCTGCAACGCCTGCCGCCGCAACGCGCGCGCCAGCGCCCGCACAGCGGCATCATCCGGCGTCCGATCCGCTGACAGAGCCTGCACCAACTCGGCAACCGACGGGTCACGCGCGTAATACCCACGCAGCACGTGCAGCAGCGCCGGTGATTCGGCGTTACCGGTCAAAATCGCCGCATGGGCGATGGCATCCGCGACCTCGGAACCCTCGCCGGCAAACTCGGCGAGAACCGCCGGCAGACGCTCTTCCTGGCCTTGCAGTTGGAGCGCACGCACCAGCCGCGGCAGCACCTCGCAAGCCAGCTGCGGACTTTCGACGGGCACGCGTCGCAATAGCGACAGCGCCAACGTCGCATCGGCTTCGTCCAATGCGATATCGGCGCGGACAAGCACCGAGCGCGGGAACTGTCGTGGGCCGGCGCTGGCGAGTTTCACTTGCGCCTTGGCCGCGGCAAAATCCTGCGCGCGACGGGCCAGCTCCGCCAACTCACAGCGGTAGTGCGCCAAAGCGATCGCTTGATCGGGCTTGCCGCTGCGCGCCAAGATCTCATGCATCTCGATCGCCTTGGCCCAGTCACGCTCTAACTCATAGATCAGCACCAGATCTTTCAACGCCGGCAAGCGGTAGGGTCCGCCTTCGGCCAAGCCGACGAGCAACTTCTCAGCCCGGTCGTACAAGCCCGCCTTGAGATAGTCCTGCGCGAGCGCATAAGTGGCCTGTTCCCGGAATGCGGGCAGCAAATCCACTCGCTCGACGAGATTTTGGTGCATCCGGATCGCGCGATCGACCTCACCACGCCGCCGAAACAGCGCGCCTAAGGCAAACTGGGTCTCGATGGTGTCCGGCTCGAGGGCAACCGCGCGCAAAAAAGCTTCCACCGCTCGGTCGGGTTGCTCATTGACCAAAAAGTTCAGGCCCGTCAGGTAGTCGCTCGAGGGCCCCTTCTGCGGCGCACCCAAGTCTATCCGTGCGCGTCGTGTGGCGTACCAGCCGACCAGCGCTCCCGAGAGAATCAGGGCCGCTTCGCCCCACTTCATCGGCAGTCGCCCCTACGGCTGTGACGGTTCGTCGCGGTCATCGGATTCCTGCGCTCGGGGTTCAGACAGGTGCGCAATCTACCATGCCCCGCCCCTGAAGCCGACGCCACACGCGCGCTCTACCCGCGAGGGCCGGTCGCGGCCGCCTTCGTCCTGCCAAACCGTCCAGCGTGGCCATGTATGGGGTATGTATATAAAAACACGCAGTGCGTGCCATACGCCCGTGCGCCGTGGCGCCGCAAGCATACCTCGAGCCCGCACTGCGCTCGACGGATGCAGCCGGCCGCCTGATAATTCGGATCGAAGCCGGCGGCTGATCCCCTGCTCGACGCGTTTGCGCGCGCCCCTCTGCGGCCCATAAAGGACCACACGCATGCCACTACGACGTGGGCCGGCTTTTTTAAGCCTCCTGCTACTGCTCTCAGGCCTTGGGCTTGCGCGCGCCGACGACCTCGACCTGCAACGCAAGGCCGCGGTGGCGGCGGCCGAACAAGCGCTCGTCAAAGGACCTGCCGATATTGCGCTCGCGGCGGTGGCGACCCTGCACCTGCCCGCGCAGATGGGCTTTATTCCCAAAAAAGAAGCTGCCGAAATCTCACGCCTGTACGGCAATCCCCCGGGGGACCACTTTCTCGGCTGGGTCGTGCCCTTAGACGAAGGACAGGGGGAATGGCGCGGCTGGCTACAGTACGACGACTCCGGTCACGTGGCCGAGGACGATGCCCAACATTGGAAGGCGGATGCACTCTTAAAGGGTCTACAAGAAGGCACCGCGGCGGGTAACGCCGAACGCACCAAAATGGGCCAACCCGCCATCGAGGTCACGCGGTGGATCGAAGCCCCGCAGTACGACGCCGCCATGCACCGCCTGGTCTGGTCGGCCGAAGTGGTACGCAAGCTACGCACACCCGATGTCGGCGCCAGCGCCAACTACAACACCTATGTGCTCGGTCGGGGTGGCTACATTGCGCTCGATTTCGTAGCGGATGAGGCCGGCATTGAAGCCAAGAAACCCATTGCGCGCGCACTGCTTGCGCGCATTGATTTCAACGAAGGGCACCGCTATGGTCAATTCAATGCGTCTACGGACAAAGTGGCCACCTTCGGCCTCGCGGCCCTGATCGCCGGCGTTGCCGCCAAAAAGTTAGGCCTGCTCGCCTTACTCACCGGATTCTTAATCAAGTTCGCAAAAATCGGCGTCATCGCGGTCGGCATCTATTGGAAGCGCATCAAAGCGTTGTTCGGCCGTCTCTTCGGTAAGACGCCAGCGGCGCAAACACCGCTCACGATCGGCACGGTTGCAACGCGCGCGCCGGCAGCGCCGGAGCATTCCGCTGTGAGCCCCCCTTCCGACCCCAGCGGCAAGCCCGGAGCCTGACCCATGTTTTGGATTTTCAGCGCCCTCAAATTTGGCAAGATTTTGCTATCCGTCGGCTCTATGTTGCTGATGGTCGGTGTGTACGGCTATGCCTTCGGTTGGCCCTTTGGCATCGGCTTTGTCTTGCTACTGACCGTGCACGAGGCCGGCCACTACCTGGCCGCGCGCCAGCGCGGGCTCAACGTCGGACTACCGACGTTCATTCCCTTTGTTGGCGCCTGGATCCAACTCAAGGACTTGCCGCATGACGTGGAGACCGAAGCCTACGTCGGGCTTGCCGGCCCTGTGACCGGCTCGCTCGGGGCGTTAGCCTGCTACTACTATGGCCGCTATAGCGGCGATGCCATGGCGCTCACACTCGCTTACACCGGGTTCTTCTTGAATCTATTCAACTTGATTCCACTGACCCCTTTTGACGGCGGGCGCATCACGGCGGCGGTGAGCCCGAAACTCTGGCTAGTGGGCGTACCCATCCTGATCGGCGCGTTTATCTATCAGCCCAGCCCGATCCTCATTCTGATCGGTGTCCTGGCCCTGCCCCATGTATTGGCCGTTGTGCGCGGTCAAATTGCCAGCAACGCGCCGTACTACCGCATCGCGCTGGAGAAACGCGTCGAATACGGTCTCGCCTACATCGGGCTCGTGGTCTTCTTAGCCTCCATGGTGCACACCCTAGGTCTTGAACTCGGACTGCACTGACGCGAAGAGGCCGTCACGGACCGCGACGGGTCAGACGGCGCAACCCCCGATAGAAAAAATAAAGGGCCCACCGGGCCCTTTATTCAATAGTCGTTGTGGTCTACCCGTTTACTCACCGCGGATCGGCAGATGCTGGCCGTCATTGACGCGCTCGCGCAGCTCTTTGCCTGGCTTGAAATGGGGCACGTGCTTGCCCTGCAAGGACACCGCTTCGCCGGTCTTTGGATTGCGGCCTTGCCGGGCAGGACGAAAGTGCAGCGCAAAGCTGCCAAAGCCACGAATCTCGATCCGCTCGCCGGTCGCCAATGCATCGCCCATGATCTCGAGCATCTGCTTGACGGCCAGTTCCACGTCTTTAGCAGGCAGGTTCTTTTGCTTGAAAGTAATGATCTCAATCAGTTCAGACTTAGTCACGCCGTCTTCCCCCGCGAGCTGATTGATCCACATCTTACGGCCAGACAAGGGCGCTTGCCAATCCCACCTTCAGGGCCCCAGCAATTCGCATTGTCAGCCGGCGGTCGGGGCCGCAACAGGCACATGCGGGCACCACCACGGAATCCACAGTACCTAGCGCCTCGCCACGGACCCCACAGGATCGCGGCGCACGGTAAGCGAGGTAGCTGCGGTCCGCCGGATAACTAAAAAAACCGTCTACACAATGGTGCATGACGGGCGCCTAGCCCGCATCAGACCAAGGCGTTCGGTACGCGTCCTGCGATCTGCAGTCGACGATCTATGTTCACTTAAACGCACATGATTTTTTAAACAATTAACTGCATCGTCGTTATTACATTTACACAAGATCGGTGCATGTCCACATCCCTATCCTCGGATGACCGCACGCTGCAGGATTATCGCGCAGGCCCAACCCAACGCCGCTCCACGCGGACTTACAGACGCAGCGGACCGCACGGATGCCGGCAACGTGATCTGCCGGAATCAAAAGGCGCAGGGGCTTGATCGACCACCCCAACGCCCCGTCTGCCACCTGTTTAGTAAGGCGCGTCTAGCTTGAGATCGCGGTGCACCAGGCGCCAGACGCCTGCGATCTTCTCGAACCGGTCCGTGTATAACCCAGTGGAGGTCAGCTTCATCACGCCGCCCTCATTGACGAACAACGTCAAATACGAATTGGCGGTCACAGCCGTATCGGTCTCCGCGGTGAAGAACAGATTGCTCACCACGTGCCGACGCTGTTGATTGCCCTGCGCTTCCTTGGCGCCACGGTAGAGTCCCATGATCGTGGCCAGTCCGTTGAAGTCCCCGACCTGTCCTTGACCGGCAATGCTCATGGAGAAGCGGCCGTTCTCGGCAAACACTTCCTCGAAATAGTCGAGATGGTTCTCGTCATAGGCCCAACCTAATTTTCCCAAAATCTCCGTCACCGCTTGTTTATCTGCCATGTTCTGCTCCTCAGAATGCGTGACCCACGGCCACGCGTGTTAATCGATTGCCCCGGCGTGACGGCCGCGTCACGCCCCTCCTCACTCTGTGCACCGACCACTGTGCGTCACGCGACCCAACCGATTCAAGTCGCTGCACGCGCCGCCGCCATACTGGCATTGATCTCACGCGTGGATGGATTGCGGCGCAGCGTCAGGCCACCATTCACTTGCAGGACCTCCCCGGTCACAAAGCACTCGTCCGAAGCCAACCACAGTGCCGCATTGGCCACGTCATCCACCGTTCCGAGCCGACCCATCGGATACTCTTTCACGAACGCGTCGGCCAGCCCAGGCATCCGCGCCACCGCTTCGGTCATCGGCGTTTCGGTGAAGCCTGCCGCGATGGCATTGACGCGCACTCCCTTCACACCAAATTCATTGGCAAAGCAGCGCATCACCGCATCGGTGCCGGATTTCGTCCCGATATAGGCGGCGTGATGCCACAGCAAGGCCTTGGTCGAGGCCGAGGTCATGGTGATCACGGATCCACCACCAGACTGGGCCATGCGCCCGACAAAGGCTTGGAAGAAAAAATAGGGGCCTTTGAACTGTAAGGCCGTAATGCGATCTAACTCTTCTTCCGTGGTGTCGAGAAGTTTGGCGATAAGACCCCAGCCCGCACAGTTGACCGCAATGTCGATGCGGCCATAGGTGGCTACTGCCAAATTCGCCAAGGCTTCCACTTGCGCTTTTGCGGTGATATCACACAACGCCGCTGTGCCACCGATTTCTGCAGCCAACTTGTTCAGCTCAGACGAATGACGCCCGGCCACCAGCACACGGGCGCCTTCAGCGGCGAAGCGGCGGGCCATGGCCTGCCCCATATTGCCGGGCGACGCGGCGCCCAGCACCACCGCCACCTTACCGTTCAGTCTGCCCATCGCGTTCTCCCTTAACTGAAACGCCGTAATGGCGCAGCGCCATCCCAGTCGATTGATTTTTTTCGGATGTAACCGTAGAAGCGGCGCAATGCAGGCGACGGCTCGTACAGTTCCAAGTAGTGACCCAACATGGGCATCTGCACCATCACAAAGCGTACGCCATCGGCAGTACACGCATCCATCACCACGACGCCGCCTTCGCGCACGCAGTGCGCCAACGCAGCAGAAAGATCAGGCACAAAGTGCGCGACGTGATGCAGGCCAGAGGCCTCCCGCGCGTAGGCCTCCCGCACAACCGACGGCGCGTCGTCATGCTGCGTGATTAACTCCACCATTAGATCGCCGGCCTGACCGTAGGCCGAACTGTGATCAAACGGTGCCTCACGACCCCGGTAAAGGCAGCTGGAGAGGGGCACATGCTCGAGCAAATAGAAGGGCCCCCAACCGTAACGCCGCGCGCACTCTGCTGCGGCAAGTACCGGATCCGGGACATAGTAGGCAATCTGCACGGCCCGAAGCGGCAGGCTTAGGGCCGTGCGATCCATGCGTTCAGCGTCCGTCCACCGAGAACGCCAACAACACGTTGCCCGGCAGATGAAAGTACGCCCCATAACCGGACACGGCGTACAGCTTCCCGCCATACACCACCGGGCCGGCGCCGCCGATCGTGCCGCCGTGCGCAACGACGCCCGAAAGCGTAGTGACGTCGGCGCGCGTGTCGTACTCCCACAGGGCCGCACCGGTCTGCGATGCATAGGCGCGTAGTGAGCCATCCATATGCCCGGCAAATACGGCACCAGGGATTGCGGTAATGGCCGCGATGATGCCTGGATCGCAGAACTTATCGCCGTGGCAACGATCCGGCGCCGGGTGGGACCAGACCAAATCGCCGTTCATCGGATCGACCGCATAAATACCCGGGTGCGGCTCACCGGGATAATTGGGATCCACAACTGGACCGAGGTCCGCGATGGGCGCGTAGACATGCAGGCCGTCGTACGCCATCCCGAACTGAATACCGCCCTGCGTACTACCGCGACCTAACCGACGCCTCCACAGCACGCGGTCATGCGTCTGCGGATCGACAGCCAGCACCTCACCGCTCTTGAGCCCCGCGTACAGTCGCTCCTTGCCTGCACTGGTCTTCACCAGCATCGTACCGGCACCGATGTCGAAGTCCGGACCTGCATGCTCCGGGCAGTTCGCATTTTTCAGCATGCAGCCCACATTCCAGACATCGTCCGTGAAACCCTGCAGCGACCAACGCATCTTGCCCGTCGCCAGATCGAAAGCGAGGATCGCATCGGACCGGGTAGTGGCATGGGCGGAGTAGTTGTCGCCTGTGCCGACGTAAACCAGTTGGCGTTTCGGATCAATGGTCGGTGAGTTCCAGATCGCCGCGCCGGAAGGGCCGAAGATCGGCGTGCCCACGGTCGTCTGACCCACTGCACGGGGCTTCTCAGCGATGGTGTAGGTTTTCCAAATCACCCGACCGGTCGTTGCGGCCAGCGCAACCAGCGATCCGCGGAAAGTACAGCACGGGTACTTCGGATCCGCCATGGCCTCTTCCAACGAGGACACCGGAAAATATACCCGTCCGCCATAGAAGGTCGGCGCACCCGTGAGGGTCGTGCTGGGGTGATCCTCCAGCTTCTGCGACCACAAGAGTTGACCGGTACGTGCATCCAGCGAGTACGCGCGCCCCACCAGATCGCCAAAGAACACCTGCGGTTTGGCGGCCCGATCACCCGCCTTCCAGGTACTCACCGCAATGGCGGTGCGCACTTCGGCACCGGCCTTGAACGTCCAGCGTACACAGCCGGACGCCGCGTCCAACGCGTACACGGTCCCGTTCTGGCTACCAACAAACAGTGAACCGCCCGCAAAGGAGGGCTGCGAGCGCGCCCGAATTGCGCCCGGGAACGCGAACGCCCACTTCAATTTCAACTTCGGCACATCCGCCACAGCAAGCCCTGCAGCTGCTGCCGGCACAAAGTGCGAGTTACCCAAATCCGCGCCCCAGTTACGCACATCCGGCGGTTGCGACAAATCAAAATTCGCGGCAGCCCCGCTGCAACTCGGCGCCGCGGGCGCTGGCCCCGTACTGCTCAGATTGGCGTCACCCAAATATCCGGCAACCGCCTGTTTGTCCTGCGCAGACAACGCCGCAGCCTGACTTTGCATGACGCCAGTCGTCAGCGCCGCGTAAATCGCCTCTGGCTCCATCATGCCAAGGAATACCTGCGTCGGCGCCTTGGGCACCTGACCCAGATGACATTGCGCACACGCGGCCTTGAACACCGTTTCGCCAGGGCCTGCTGTCACAGGCATCCGCGGATCTGCCGGCGCGGCGGCCTGTGCCGTAGAGCCGCCCAGCATCGCCACGACCAATAGCTTTAGTACCGTCAACCTCATCATCGCCCCCCTCGATGTCACGCCGTTGGCGCGACCATCGGTCTATTTTTTAATCCCGAGTACACGATCTAGTTCGCGATGAAAGTGGCGCACGCGCACCTCTTGCTCGCTCCATAGCGGGCCCTTGAAGCCACTCGACTTGGAGGCGCGCTGCACCGCCGACACCAGCTCGACGTCCTGATTCAGGACCGGGCCCAAATCCGCACGTTGCGTGATGTCATAACTTTCAATAGCCGGTCGCGTCGCACCGGTGATGTCCGTGTCCTTGGGCAAGCCCATCCAACCCGGCACGAAGTAGTCCTTGTCATCCACGTGCCGGAACATGGTGATGTTGTCGTAGTAGAAGCGCTCCGGCTCCGTCGGGTGCGGCAGGAAGCGCATGATGAACACGCCCTCCGGGTGCATGCCGATCTGTACGTTCGGGAACAACCCGGTCGCCCAACTATCGGTCAACTGGCCATCCTGAAACTTCGCGTAATGCGCGAGCCCTAAGCGCTCGGCGCGGGCACGCTTGGCCTGCTGTACAGCAACGCGCACACCTTTCGCGCTGCCCTGATAGGCTGCAGGATCCATGCCCGCTTCCTGCATCATGTACATCAGGTCTGGCGATACGGTGTCCTGATCCTCGATCCGATGCGACTTGGTGCAAATCGGCACGATCATGCGCGAGAAGCCATTCGGGTACAGATCATACTGCGAGTAATCCTCCATCACGCCCTGGGTCTGCGGGTGGATGTGCGGCAGATGATAGGTTTCGTAGAAGGCATCCACGCCTACCTTCCAGTTACCGTGCCATTCGGTGCGCACATGCCGCACGACATTCATCTGGTCGACTTGATAATTCTCAAGGTAACCGGTCGGCAGTCCGATCCATTCCTTCAGCGGCGGTGCATTGCCGTCGAGATTGATGAAGATCAGACCACCAATCGAATCACACCGCACTTCAGAAAGACCCGGCCGATGCGCGATCAGCGCCGGATGAAAACTCTCCTCGTCGGTGATGCATTCGAGCTTGCCATCCAAACAAAACTGCCAAGCATGGAACGCGCAGGTAAACCGCGCAACGCTGCCAGAGTCATTGAGTGCGATCTTGTTGCCACGATGCGGGCAGACGTTGTGGAAGGCTCGGATATCACCCGCTTTCTGACGCACCAGCACGACGGACTCGTGCCCCACGTCAAACACCGTGTAGTCACCCTCTTCCTTAATATCAGAGGTCACGCCGGCCAGCAGCCACACGGTCGGCCAAAGCTTGCGCCATTCGAGCTTCATGAACTCCGGCGAGTAGTAGCGTTCCGGATGCGGACTATCCAGCCCGTTATCCATAAGCGGTCGCTTCGCCTCGAGCGAATCGTGGCCGGCCTCGGGATTCACAACAAAGGGCTTATCGTAGGCGTACATGCGTGCTTCCTATGGAAAGTGACGAATTACATCAAGTACCAGTAGCGGTCGCCGCCGGCGTGAACGGGCAATAATCTTCGCGCTCCACCAGATCGAGCACGAACGAAAGTTTGGCCATCCCCGAGATGACCGCCATCACCGTGCCCAGTTCACACAGATCGGCGTCACTGAAGTGGGCCCTTAGACGCGCATACAACGCGGGCGTCATGCGTCCTTCAATATTGGTCAGGGCCACTTCATCGGCGTAGGCAAGCACAGCTTTCTCTGCCTCGGTGAAGGGTCCGTCCTCGTAATCCATCAGCGCGGCCACCTGCGCTTCGGTGATACCGGCCGCCAGTGCCCCTGGTACATTCTGCTTGTTGCAAGTCAGGCAGCCATGCCGGGTCGACAGACGCAGCCGGACCAATTGCTTATAACGTTGATCCACATTGCCGCCGAAAAAAATTGGTCCATAGAACTTGTACATCACAAAATCGAGCATCTCGGGCGCTTGCGCAAACACTTCGACGAAAGTCGCATCACCGGTCAAGGACTGCAGCGTGTCCCAGGCCCGATGGAACGGCTGTGGCAAGTCACTACGGGGAATGCGGGTCATCAGGGTATCTGGCATGGGGTCCTCCGATGGGCGATCGAGTGGGTTTGGATTACGCGGGGTTCTTTACACGTCGAAGTAGGCGGGCTTGCCGCCGGGCCATACATCGCCCCATTGACTGTTACCACCATCCACGACAAGCACTTCACCGGTCACAAATTTTCCGGATGGCGCACCGAGATAGGCAACCGCCTGGCCGATGTCATAGACATCGCCGAGCGTACGCATGGGATTGGTATCCACAAAGGCTGCGGCTGCCGCTGGATCGTAGACGTTCAATCCTTCCGAGCGAATGGAACCGGGGGACACACAGTTGACGCGGATCTTCAGCGGCGCCCACTCCGTGGCGAGCGTCTTGGCCAGATAAATCACCCCCGCACGGGCCGCGCAGGTGTGCGCCACCTGCGGCATGCCCCGCCAGACATTCGCCACAATATTCACAATACTGCCCGGCGCACCCGCATCACGCCACGCGCGCGCTGCCGCTTGCATCATGTAGAACGTGCCAGTCAGGTTCGTCTCAATCACCGCATGCCAACCCTTTGGGCTGAAGTCGATCGCGGCCTGCGGGTACTGACCGCCGGCATTGTTGACCAACAAATCAAGGCCCCCGTGCTGCGCAAAAGTCTCTGCGATCAGGGCTTGGCAGGCGTCTGGGTCGCGAATCGTCATCGCGCGCGTCGTCACGACCGCACGACCCAACAGACGTTCAACGCCTGCGCGTGTCTCTTCCAGCTTCTCGGCCTTGCGCCCGGCGATGACGACGTGCGCGCCCAAGCGCGCAAACAGGAAGGTCATGGCCCGACCGAAGCCACTGCCACCCCCGGTCACAAGCACGGTCTTGCCAGCATACAAATCCTCGCGAAAGACCATCGGCGCCGTGGCGAGCTCTTCTAGGGTATAGCCCCACTGCGGGTCCCCGGCTTCCGTCACGACGTGCAATTTCTCAACACTCATTAGGCTTACTCAAGGTTCGAATTTAAATTTTAAAATTGGTTCAAGCCGAAAATGGCGACGCTGGCCACGTTGCGGTTCGGGATGCCACCCAGATTGTGACTCAGGCCCCAGGATGGCGCACCGACCTGTCGCGCACCGGCGCGACCCAGCAACTGCGTGTAAATCTCATAGGCCATACGCAGACCCGAGGCGCCCACTGGATGGCCGAAGCACTTCAGACCCCCATCGGTCTGACAGGGAATCGCGCCGTCCCGATCGTAGCGACCGTTGAGAATGTCCGCCGGCGCGCGCCCGGGCGCGGAGAGACCTAGATCTTCCATGACCACCAGTTCGGTCACAGAGAAGCAGTCATGCACTTCGATCAGCCCCAGCTGGGTTGCCGGATCGGTGAGCCCGGCTTCACGGTAGGCGCGGCTCGCGGCGAGTCGCGTCGTCGGCGTATAGCTGCCATCCCAACTGGCGTGCCCCATTTCGGCGCCGTTTGACGGGGCCAACTGCAAGGCCTTGACGGTGACATGATCGCGCTTGCCGAGTGTGGCGGCGATCTCCGGCGTCGTCACAATCGCGCAGGCCGCGCCATCGCTGACGCCGCAACAATCGTAAACACCCAACGGGAAAGCCACCATCGGCGCATGCAGTACCTGTTCGATCGTGATCGGCGCGCGCAGGTGGGCCTTGGGATTATCGACGGCGTTGGCGTGACTCTTCATAGACACGTGCGCCATCGCGCGACGTAACGCATCGATCGATAGGCCATGGCGCGCCGCATAGGCAGCCCCCAGTTGCGCAAAAGCCCCTGGTGGCGTGAAGCCCGGCTGCCACTGGTCCTCGAAGGTCCCCTTGGCGCGCTCTGGCAAGCCGCCAAAGCCGGTGTCTTTCAATTTTTCTACGCCCATCGCCAAGGCGATATCCACCGCGCCGGAGGCGACCGCATAGACCGCGCCGCGCAGCGCTTCAGTGCCCGTGGCGCACAAATTCTCCACCCGCGTCACCGGCACGTTGGGCAACCGCAGCGCCATCGACAAGGGCAGACCCGACTTCGAAGTGCTCTGTTCTTGGTAGAACACACCGAGCCAAGCCGCTTCGATGCGATCACGCTCGATGCCAGCATCCGCCACCGCTTCGGTAAAGGCCTCGACCATGAGGTCGTCCGGACCCATATCCCAGCGCTCACCAAAACGCGAGCAGCCCATGCCAACGATCGCCACCTTGTCGCGGATCCCGCTGGCCATGATCAGGTTCTCCTCAACGTGGCTTTCCAGAAGTAACGATGGAAGCCGCGCGCATGATCGACATCCTTGATCCGGAACACGAACACCAATGCAGCCCCTACCGCGACCTCACCCGGATCGACGTCGGCAAATTCCATGAAGGCATTGCCGCCGCCCTCGAAGGCGACGTTGCCATACACCAAGGGCGGCGCGGGCGTAAACGCCAACCAGTCTTCGGTATACGTTTTCACCGTTGCCGGCACATCCGTCAGACGTACCGGGGTCTGCGGCGCAAACGCGCGACAGTCCGGGTTGACGCAAGCCGGCGCCGGTGGGAACTGAACCGTACCGCAGGCAGTGCAACGACCACCGGTAAACCCATTCAGAGCGGCGCGTTTACGATAGTGCACCGAATGCGCGGTGCGCGCATCGCGCTCGGCCCGCATCCCCCAATCCAGCGTCAATGCGCCGCCGTGCGACAAAAAGCGCACATAGGCCTGATCGGTGAGACCGGCCGCCAGCGCACCGGCAAGGCCACGACCGGCCCGATGCGCGGTAGCGCGCTCACGCACGCGCAGCAACAGCGCATCGATGCCCTGGCCAAAGCCAATGACCAGAATGAGTTCACCCGGCGCTGCAATTTCCAAGGCCCCGGCCAGCATCAACAGCGGGTGTGCCACCCCCGTATCACCGACGCGGTCATGCAAGCCATCGACGAGCGTTGCATTGGTCAAGCCCAGTGC
>CAIVRI010000170.1 GCA_903908265.1 uncultured Pseudomonadota bacterium | reverse complement strand
GTAGCGAAAAGGCGCAAAAACCATCGCCTAATTGTGCGTGCTTCAGATCCGCCCTGAACACATCGGCGCTGCCCAGAGCCACCACCACGCCGTGCAGTACCAGTTCCAGCGTGAACTTCTCCGTGGGGTGATCCGGGCAACTGAGCCAGCCCTCGACGGCCGTCGCATCCAGCCGATCGATGGCACCAAAAATGCGCATGTACGTAGGCTCCCTGCATCTCTGAACAGCCTGCATTATCCGCACTTTGCTTGGTGGAAGCGCGACCTTGCTCGCACTCTAAGCGCACATCGCGCTACCGGTTCAGGGCGGGGTCGTGGCTGCGGAAGTACTGGCGTCGGGCGGGGTGGGCGGCTGCAGCAGGGCTGCGGCATCGATATCCCCTAAGCGGGCAGCCTGCGTGAGCCACTGGCGTTGTTCGGCGGAGAGCCCGCCGTCGGCGTCCGGCGCACAGCGCTGATAGCCCGCCCACAGCGCGGCCACCAAGCCCCGCGCACCGGCGATGGCAAACAACGCAAGGGCCTCGGCTGCATTCGGGGTCACGCCAAGGCCTTGCTCGACCAAGTGCCCGAGATTGAAAGACCCTTCCGGCACGCCGCGCTCGTGCGCGAGGCGGTAGTACTGCGCGGCGAGGCGCCAGTCTTGCGGGACCCCGAGTCCCGCCGCATAGGCAATCCCCAACTGCAGTGCCGCCTCGGGATGGCCGGCGTCGGCGGCCTGTAAAAATTCCTCGGCGGCGCGTGCCGGATCCCGCGGCAGGCCGATGCCGGACTGGCGCAGGATGGCGCGGTGGGTGAGGGCGTCCAGATCGCCGAGCGCCACCGCCCGCGCAAAGGACTCGACGGCCAAGGCCGGATCCGCGTCCTTACCGATCCCCGTGGCATACATGGCACCGAGTCGTTCGTACGCCCCCGTCACGCCCTGCGCGGCCGCCAACTCAAACCATTTCGCGGCCTCTTGCGGATCTTCGAGCGTCCCTTGACCGGCCAACGAGAAGACGCCCATCAGGTACTGCGCTTCGGAGTGACCGGCCTCCGCCGCCTCCCGCGCCAGTACCGCCAATTCCTGGTCATTGCGGTCCGGCTGCGCAGCCAATAGGCGCAGTAGCCGTACGTGGGCCCCGGTGAGGCCCTTGGCAGCCGCGCGGCGTAGCCAGATCTCGGCGGTGCGCTCGTCTAGCGCCAGCCCATGCGACCCGGCGGCATAGCAATCGCCCAGTTTCAGCATGGCAAAAGGATGCCCGGCTTTCGCGGCCTTGAGGAGCAATTGCCCGGCTCGTTCGGGCGGCGCCTCCGCGGGGTTATCCAGCAAGAACAGCGCCAACGCCAACTGCGCCGAGACATCCCCGAGCTCGATCGCCGCCTCTAACCACGGAATGGGGTCGTAGTGGCGCGGCGCACGGCCGTAATGGTCCAGGGTGAGCAATCCCATCCCCAGCGCCCCCACCGCATGGCCCCCAACCGCGCCGCGGCGGAACCATTTACGGGCGAGAAGCAGATTCTTGGGCACCCCAAGACCCGCGCCATACTGGTGGCCGATGCGGGACTGGGACCCTGCGTCACCGGCCAGCGCACCAGCGCGATTCCAGCGCGCGGCGAGGGTGGCATCGGGCTCGACCGAGAGCCCCTCTGGGAACAACTGATGAAAGACCGAGGACCCTGCCTTGGGGTCGGCCAACTGCGCCACGACCCCCGCGGAAGCGGTATCGGGCCGCGCCAGGCCACTCAAATACAGTTCCCCGAGTCGGGC
>CAIVRI010000169.1 GCA_903908265.1 uncultured Pseudomonadota bacterium | reverse complement strand
GGTCATGCCGGGTGACAACATCAAGATGACGGTTGAGTTGATCAGCCCGATCGCGATGGAAGACGGCCTTCGTTTCGCTATCCGTGAAGGCGGTCGTACCGTCGGCGCCGGTGTCGTTTCGAAGATTCTTCTCTAAGACGAAAGCGTAAGTAGAGGACTTGACCCGCGAGAGGCTAGGAGCGATAGGCCAGTAGCTCAATTGGCAGAGCGGCGGTCTCCAAAACCGCAGGTTGGGGGTTCGATTCCCTCCTGGCCTGCCACTCGCGGGCAGGACTTAACAGGACGTCATGACCGAACATACTGACAATAATGCGGAACGCCGCTCGGCCGACTGGCTCTGGCTGATTGCCGGAGTCCTCGTGCTCGTTGGCGGGTTCGTGGCGTTTTACGCGCTAAAGACCCTGCCCGTATCGGTCCGCTATGTGGCGGTCATTGCTGGCATCGGCCTTTCGGCCGTGTCCTTGGCTATGACGGGCTTGGGTCGCCAGACTTGGGAGTTCGCGCTCGGTTCGCGCGTCGAACTGCGCAAGATGGTTTGGCCGACTGTAAAACAAGCGCAAATGACTACCGTCGTGGTTTTGATTTTCGTCGTCGTGCTAGGTGTATTTTTCTGGCTCGTCGACATGTTGCTCGGGTATATCACCCGTTCGCTGCTCGGCGCGGGGGGCTAAGGCCATGGCACTGCGCTGGTATGTCGTCCACGCCTATTCGAACTTCGAGCACAAAGTTGCCGAAGGGATGAAAGAGCGCGTGAAGATGCTCGGTCTCGAGCATAAGTTTGGCGACATTTTAGTGCCTACGGAGCAAGTGGTGGAGATGCGCGACGGGCAGAAACGCCGTAGCGATCGCAAGTTCTTCCCCGGCTACGTGCTGGTGCAGATGGAGATGGATGAGGACAGTTGGCACCTAGTCAAAGAAGTGCCCAAGGTCCTTGGTTTCATCGGCGGTACGCCAGACAAGCCGGCGCCGATCACAGAGAAGGAAGCTAATACCATCCTTCGTCGTGTCGAAGAGGGCGTCGACAAGCCGAAGCCGAAGGTGTTGTTTGAGCCTGGCGAGATCGTGCGCGTGACGCATGGCCCGTTCAACGACTTCAATGGCGTAGTCGAATCGGTGAATTACGAGAAGAGCCGCTTGCACGTTGCTGTGCAGATTTTGGGCCGCTCCACGCCGGTCGAACTGGAGTTCTCGCAGGTGGAAAAGGCCTGATCTGATTTTCGGTTTGCCCCGCTTGGGGCGGACCACAACCGGGGAGCCGCAAGGCGTTTGCACCCACTGAGGTAGAGAATGGCGAAGAAGGTAACGGGGTATATCAAGCTCCAAATCCCCGCCGGGTCGGCTAATCCGAGCCCGCCGGTAGGTCCTGCGTTAGGTCAGCAGGGCGTGAATATCATGGAGTTCTGCAAGCAGTTTAATGCGCAGACTCTGTCGCTCGAAAAAGGCATGCCAACGCCCGTCGTGATCACGGTCTATAGCGACCGCAGCTTCACGTTCGTGCTGAAGACGCCGCCCGCCGGTGTCCTCATTGCTAAAATACTTGGCATTCCGAAGGGCAGTGGCCGTCCGAACACCCAAAAGGTGGGCAAGATCAGCCGTGCTCAACTTGAGGAAATTGCGAAACTCAAGATGCCGGATCTTACGGCCGCAGACCTTGATGCCGCCGTCCGTACGATTGCTGGAAGCGCCCGTTCGATGGGCGTGGATGTGGAGCGCTAAAATGGCAAACCTACAGAAGCGCGTGAAAGCCTGGGCCACGAAGATCATGCCGGGCAAGAACTACGACATCGATCAAGCGTTCGCGCTCGTTAAAGAATTCGCCGTTGCGAAGTTCGACGAGTCGGTGGACGTCGCCGTCAATCTCGGCATCGATGCAACCAAGTCTGACCAGCAGGTGCGCGGCTCGACAGTGCTGCCAAACGGCACTGGCAAGACGGTTCGCGTCGCCGTGTTCACCAGCGGCAAGAATCAAGACATCGCTCGTGAAGCGGGCGCTGACATCGTCGGCCTTGAGGACCTCGCCGAGAAGGTGAAGGCTGGCGAGTTGGACTTCGACGTCGTGATCGCGAGCCCGGACGCCATGCGCGTTGTCGGCGCACTCGGTCAGATCCTCGGTCCGCGCGGCCTGATGCCGAATCCGAAGGTCGGTACTGTGACCCCGGACGTTGCCACTGCGGTGCGCAATGCGAAGGCCGGTCAGGTGCGTTACCGCTGCGACAAGGCAGGGATCGTGCACTGTCAGGTGGGGCGAGCCAGCTTTGAGGCCGGGAAACTCAAGGAAAATCTCCAGGCGCTTCTCTCGGACTTGCAGCGTATGAAGCCTGCTTCTTCGAAGGGCATCTATATTCAGAAAGTGACGCTCTCCTCGACCATGGGTCCTGGCGTCGCTATTGAGCGTTCGACGCTCGGAGTCTGATTTTTTCGATGATGACGGCCGTGGCGTAAGCCGCGGCGGCCATCCAAGACCGCAGGCGCGGCTGGAGTCGCAAGACTTCGAGGCCGCTCAATGAAGGACCGAGGTGACTCGGTGGCCTGCGCAGATGGTGTCCCCGAAGCGAGTGCCGACGCGCCTAGCGCATCGGCACAACGGCAAAACGCCGGCTGAAGGTCACCGTTGACCGTTCCAATCCACGGATGCAAGTCCGCGGATTGAGGGCGGCGAAGTGCGCAGGGCGTGGGCGCTGCGCATAAAAAAGGTGGACGGCATGGCCTCTAAACGGGTCGTGACGTTCGTGGGCTGATCTTCTGCGAGGCTGTAAATGTCACTCAATATCGAGCAGAAGAAGGCACTGGTGACCGAGGTCAACGAAGTTGCGCGTACTGCGCAATCTGTCGTGGCCGCCGAGTACCGTGGCTTGTCGGTTACGCAGATCACGAATTTGCGCGCTCAGGCGCGCAAATCCGGGGTCTATCTGCGTGTTGTCAAGAACACACTCGCGCGTAAGGCGGTTGCTGGGACGTCCTTCGAATGCATCGCCCCGCAGCTCAAGGGTCCGTTGCTCTTGGCCTTTTCCAAAGAAGACCCCGGTGCCGCTGCGCGCGTCATCAAGGCCTTCGCCAAGGACAACGACAAGCTCGTCACAACACTGGTTTCGCTCGGTGGGCAGTTACTGCCTGCCAAAGCGCTTGACCAAGTTGCGTCGTTGCCGACCAAGGGGCAGGCGTTGTCGATGCTGTTAGGTGTTATCAAGGCGCCTATTTCGAAGTTCGTTCGTACGCTCGCCGAGCCGCACGCTCAGCTGGTTCGCACCGTTGCTGCGGTGAAGGATCAGAAAGTTGCCGCCGCGGGCTAATGCCTTCGATTTGTTTTACGGGTTTAAATCATCAATCGTTTTTTTGGAGTTAACTGAAAATGGCTCTTAGCAAGGAAGAGATTCTCGACGCGATCGGTAGCATGTCGATCCTCGAGGTCGTCGATCTCGTCAAGATGATGGAAGATAAGTTCGGCGTTAGCGCCGCGGCTCCGGTTGCTGCTGCTGCCGCTGCCGCTCCTGCTGCTGCTGCTGTTGTCGAAGAGCAGACCGAATTCACCGTGATGCTGACGGCTTATCCAGCCGATAAGAAAGTCACGGTCATTAAGGTTGTCCGTGAAGCGACCGGCCTGGGCCTCAAAGAAGCCAAGGATCTCGTCGAAGGTATTCCGTCGACGATCAAAGACGGCGTCACCAAGGCGGATGCTGACAAGGTCAAGAAGTCGCTCGAAGACGCCGGCGCTACGGTCGCGATCAAGTAAGGCACTTTGGCGCGGCATTGACGCGTCTTGTGCCCGGTAGACTCCGGGCTCCACCGTGTACCCGCTCGTCAAAAAGCGAGCGGGTACAGGAGTCCAGAGTCGATTTTATTTTTGCGGTGCGTCCATAGGGCGGACCGCGTTGCGTGCCCTACATTAGGGTGCGCGTATTGTAGAGGGTGAGCTCATGGCCTATTCGTTCACCGAGAAGAAGCGCATTCGCAAGGACTTCGGTAAGCGTCCCAGTATTCTGGGCGTGCCGTATCTATTGGCGATCCAGCTCGACTCGTACCGCAAGTTCCTGCAGGCCGACGCGGCCGAGGCTAATCGCGAGGACGTGGGGCTGCACGCCGCTTTTAAGAGCGTGTTCCCCATCCAGAGTTACAGTGGCAATGCCACCCTCGACTACATGAACTATCGGCTCGGTGAGCCGGTGTTTGATGTCAAAGAATGCCAGATGCGTGGCTTGACCTATGCCGCACCGCTGCGCGTCAAGGTGCAACTCAAGGTCTATGAGAAAGACGCCGCCGGCGCGCGCAAGTTGAAGCGCGACATTGCCGAGCAGGAAGTCTATTTAGGCGAACTGCCTCTCATGACCGACAACGGCACGTTCATCGTGAACGGTACCGAGCGCGTTATCGTCTCGCAGTTGCATCGCAGCCCCGGCGTGTTCTTCGATCACGATAAGGGCAAGACGCACTCGTCAGGGAAGTTACTGTTCCAGGCGCGGATCATTCCTTATCGCGGCTCGTGGCTTGACTTCGAGTTCGACCCGAAAGACTGCGTCTTTGCGCGAATCGACCGCCGCCGCAAGCTCCCGGTCACCATCGTTCTCCGTGCCCTCGGCTATACCGAGGAGCAGATGCTCGACATGTTCTTTGAAAAGAACACGTTCCACCTGTCAGCACAGGGCGCGTCGCTAGAGCTGATTCCGTCACGCTTGCGTGGCGAGACTGCTGCATTTGAGATCCGAATCGGCGACAAAGTGGTCGTTGAGGAAGGTCGGCGTATCACGGCGCGGCACGTACGCCAGCTGGAAGATGCCGGCATTAAGCGTCTGCCCGTGCCGAACGAATACCTTGCGGGCAAGGTGCTCGCGCATGATGTGTTCTCCACCGAAACCGGCGAAGTGCTGGTCAAGGTCAATGAGATTCTAACCGTACCCACGGTGTTGAAGCTCGTTGAAGCGGGAATCACAGAGATTCACGCGTTGTTCACCAACGACTTGGATCGCGGCCCGTATATCTCCGACACTCTGCGCATTGATCCAACCCGTACGCGTCTCGAGGCGTTGGTTGAGATCTACCGCATGATGCGCCCGGGCGAGCCGCCGACGAAGGACGCCGCCGAAAACCTTTTCCACAATTTGTTCTTCAATCCCGAACGCTACGACCTGTCGCCGGTCGGTCGGATGAAGTTCAATCGTCGGGTCGGCCGCGAGGCGGTCACCGGCGCAGGCATTCTGTACGACGGGCTATACTTCTCACGCCGTTCGGACGAATTCTCGAAGCGTCACCATCAGTTGCATGAGCTGGAGTCGGACGTCATTGACGTCCTGAAGACGTTGATTGGTATTCGCAACGGGGACGGCGTTGTTGACGATATCGATCACTTGGGCAATCGCCGTATCCGCTCGGTAGGCGAGATGGCCGAGAACGCATTCCGCATCGGTCTCGTGCGCGTGGAACGCGCCGTCAAGGAGCGCCTGACGCTCGCCGAGAGCGAGCCGATCATGCCGCAGGAAATGATCAACGCGAAGCCGGTGGCGGCTGCAGTGAAGGAATTCTTCGGTTCCTCGCAGCTCAGCCAGTTCATGGATCAGAACAATCCGCTCTCCGAAGTCACCCACAAGCGCCGTGTTTCGGCTCTCGGCCCAGGTGGCTTGACGCGCGAACGCGCAGGATTCGAAGTGCGTGACGTGCATCCGACTCATTACGGCCGCGTGTGCCCGATTGAGACGCCGGAAGGCCCGAACATCGGCTTGATCAACTCACTGTCTGTCTATGCGCGTACGAATTCATACGGCTTCCTAGAAACGCCGTATCGCAAGGTTGTCGACGGTCGCGTGACCGAGCATATCGATTACTTGTCGGCAATCGAAGAGAGCCAATACGTGATCGCGCAGGCGAATGCCGACCTCGATGCGGTCGGCGGGTTCTCCGACGATCTCGTCTCGTGCCGACATCAGAACGAGTTCACGCTGATGACGAGCGACCGTATTAATTATATGGACGTTTCGCCCAAGCAGATCGTTTCGGTTGCGGCATCAATGATTCCGTTTCTCGAACATGACGATGCGAACCGAGCGCTCATGGGCTCGAACATGCAGCGTCAGGCAGTGCCGACACTCCGCGCCGATACGCCACTGGTGGGCACCGGTATGGAGCGGGCGGTTGCCATTGACTCGGGTGTCACCGTGATCGCCCGCCGTGGTGGCGTCGTCGACTCCGTTGACGCTTCGCGAATCGTTGTCCGAGTCCATGATCAGGAAACGAGCGCCAGCGAGTCGGGTGTTGATATTTACAACCTGACGAAGTATCAGCGTTCGAACCAGAACACATGCATCAATCAGCGCCCACTCGTGAAGGTGGGCGACCATCTGACGCGTGGCGACGTACTTGCCGACGGTCCCTCCACCGATCTCGGTGAGTTGGCTCTAGGGCAGAACATGCTGGTCGCGTTCATGCCGTGGAATGGCTATAACTTCGAGGACTCGATACTGATCTCGGAGCGAGTCGTTCAAGAGGACCGCTTCACGACGATCCATATCGAAGAGCTCGCTTGTGTAGCGCGTGATACGAAGCTTGGCCCTGAGGAAATTACTGCTGACATCCCTAATGTTGGTGATGCAGCACTGGCGAAACTGGATGAAGCCGGTATCGTCTTCATCGGCGCTGAAGTCAAAGCTGGGGACATTTTGGTGGGCAAGGTCACGCCGAAAGGCGAGACCCAGCTGACCCCAGAGGAAAAGCTTCTGCGCGCGATCTTCGGCGAGAAAGCTAGCGATGTGAAAGACACCAGCCTGCGCGTTCCGCCGGGTATGGATGGCACCGTCATCGACGTCCGCGTCTTTACGCGTGATGGCGTGGAGAAGGACGGTCGCGCCTTGGCGATCGAGAGATCGGAAATTGAGCGGGTTCGTAAGGACCTTAACGATCAGCGCCGTATTCTTGAGGACGATTTGTTCTCCCGCGTTCGCACCACGCTTATTGGCAAGGCGGCGGATGGCGGCCCGAAGAAGTTGAAGGCAGGTTCGGTTATCACGTCCGATTACCTCGACGATTTGCCGCGCGAGCAGTGGTTTGAAATTCGCCTGCAGGAAGATGAGGCGAACGCGCAGCTCGAGCAGGTTGCCGAGCGCCTTACTGCCCAGCAGCGCACGTTCGAAAAGCGTTTCGAAGACAAAAAGGCCAAAATCACCGCCGGAGACGATCTGGCGCCGGGTGTGCTGAAGATGGTCAAGGTGTACTTGGCCGTGAAGCGTCGCATCCAGCCGGGCGACAAGATGGCCGGCCGCCACGGTAACAAGGGTGTTATCTCGACGATCGTGCCGGTTGAGGATATGCCCTATGCGGCCGATGGCACGACGGTAGACATCGTTCTGAACCCATTGGGCGTTCCGAGTCGAATGAATATCGGCCAGGTGCTCGAGACGCATTTGGGCTGGGCCGCGCGCGGTCTGGGCCTGAAGATCGGCAAGATGTTGGAGCAGCAGAAGGCAGTTGCTGACCTGCGTGGCTTCCTGCATCAGATCTACAACACGACCGGCGGCCAGCCGGCGGATATCGGCTCTCTGTCGGATGCTGAAGTGCTCGAATTGTGCCGGAACCTGACCAAGGGCGTGCCTATGGCAACCCCGGTCTTCGACGGCGCAACCGAAGCGGAGATCAAGCACCTGCTTGCGCTCGCAGACCTTCCGACGAGCGGCCAGACGAGTCTGTTCGACGGGCGTACCGGCGATCGCTTCGACCGTGAGATCACCGTGGGCTATATGTACATGCTCAAGTTGAACCATTTGGTCGATGACAAGATGCACGCACGTTCGACCGGACCTTACTCGCTCGTCACGCAGCAGCCGCTGGGTGGCAAAGCGCAGTTTGGCGGCCAGCGCTTCGGCGAAATGGAAGTGTGGGCGCTCGAGGCCTACGGCGCGGCGTACACGTTGCAGGAAATGCTTACGGTTAAATCCGATGACGTGAACGGGCGCACGAAGATGTACAAAAACATCGTCGACAGTAATCACCAGATGGACGCGGGAATGCCCGAGTCCTTCAACGTTCTCGTCAAGGAGATTCGATCGCTCGGCATCAACATGGAGCTCGAATCCGAGGGGTAACACCCCGGAAATTGGATGCCCTAGGCATCCCCAGTTGATGACGGTGAACGGAAATTGACGATACGGCAGGAGTAGACATGAAGGATATTCTTAAGTTCTTCAAGCAGCAGGCCCCGGTCGAGAGCTTCGATTCGATCCGCATTGCGCTTGCATCGCCCGACATGATCAGGTCATGGTCCTTTGGCGAGGTGAAGAAGCCGGAGACCATTAATTACCGGACTTTCAAGCCGGAACGTGATGGCCTGTTCTGCGCAAAGATCTTCGGTCCAGTAAAGGACTACGAGTGCCTTTGCGGTAAGTACAAGCGACTGAAGCACCGCGGCGTTGTCTGCGAGAAGTGCGGCGTCGAGGTCACGCAGAGCAAGGTCCGCCGTGAGCGGATGGCCCACATTGAGCTAGCGAGCCCGGTAGCCCATATCTGGTTCCTCAAGTCCTTGCCGTCTCGTATTGGGCTCTTGCTCGATATGACACTGCGCGAAATTGAGCGAGTGCTCTATTTTGAGGCCTTCGTGGTGATTGAGCCGGGCATGACCCCACTCACCCGTGGCCAATTGCTCTCGGACGAAGCCTATCTCGAAGCAATCGAAGAATATGGCGATGAGTTCGACGCCCGCATGGGTGCCGAAGCCGTACACGAGTTGCTCAAGTCGCTCGATCTCCCTTCGGAGGTTTTGACGATTCGTGAAGCCATGGGTAATACCACGTCTGAGACGAAGCTCAAGCGCCTGTCGAAGCGACTGAAGCTGGTTGAATCGTTCATCGAGTCGGGCAACCGACCTGAGTGGATGGTTCTGACCGTGCTGCCGGTATTGCCACCTGATTTACGCCCGCTCGTCCCCTTGGATGGCGGTCG
Source organism: uncultured Pseudomonadota bacterium (assembly GCA_903908265.1). Taxonomy (GTDB): domain Bacteria; phylum Pseudomonadota; class Gammaproteobacteria; order Steroidobacterales; family Steroidobacteraceae; genus CAIKZZ01. The sequence continues at coordinate 6,913 of CAIVRI010000169.1, read as the reverse complement.
CTTCGCGACGTCCGATCTCAACGATCTGTACCGTCGTGTGATCAACCGCAACAATCGTCTGCGTCGTCTCCTTGAGCTGAATGCGCCGGACATCATTGTCCGTAATGAAAAGCGCATGCTTCAGGAAGCCGTGGATGCGCTGCTCGACAACGGCCGCCGCGGCCGTGCGATCACCGGCACGAACAAGCGCCCGCTCAAGTCACTTGCTGACATGATCAAGGGTAAGCAGGGCCGCTTCCGTCAGAACTTGCTCGGTAAGCGAGTCGACTACTCCGGCCGTTCGGTGATCGTCGTGGGTCCCCGCCTGCGTTTGCACCAGTGCGGTCTGCCGAAAAAGATGGCGCTCGAACTGTTCAAGCCGTTCATTTTCTCGAAGCTGCAGTTGCGTGGTGAAGCGACCACGATTAAAGCCGCCAAGCGCATGGTGGAGCGTGAGGGTCCGGAAGTTTGGGACATCCTCGAAGAGGTGATCCGCGAGCATCCAGTGCTCTTGAACCGCGCGCCGACCTTGCACCGACTAGGTATTCAGGCCTTCGAGCCTGTACTGATCGAGGGTAAGGCGATTCAGCTGCACCCGCTGGTCTGCACGGCGTTCAACGCCGACTTCGACGGCGACCAGATGGCGGTCCACGTGCCGCTGTCGCTCGAAGCACAGCTCGAAGCACGCGCCCTCATGCTCTCGACGAACAATATCCTGTCGCCCGCAAACGGCGACCCGATCATTGTGCCGTCGCAGGACGTCGTGCTCGGGCTTTACTACATGACGCGCGAACATATCGGCGTCCCAGGCGAAGGGATGCACTTCAGCGACATTGCTGAAGCACATCGCGCCTACGAGGGTAAGCACGCCAGCCTGCATGCCAAGGTCAAGGTTCGCATCGTTGAACACCTGCGCCAGCCAGACGGCACGGACTTGGAGCGTCGCCGAGTCGTTGATACGACGATTGGCCGTGCTCTCTTGTCGGAAGTGCTGCCAAAGGGCCTGTCCTTCGATCTCATCAATCGGGACATGACCAAGAAGACGATTTCGGCAACGATTAACGAGTGCTACCGCGCCTTGGGTCTCAAGCATACGGTCGTGTTCGCTGATCACCTGATGTATACCGGCTTCACCTACGCAACTCGGTCTGGCGTTTCGATCGGCGTTGACGACATGGTTGTGCCTGAGCAAAAGGGCAAAATCATTGCCGGCGCTGAACGCGAAGTGAAAGAGATTCAGGAGCAGTATTCCTCTGGTCTCGTCACCGATGGCGAACGCTACAATAAGGTCGTTGATATCTGGTCGCGCACAAACGATCAGGTCGCCAAGGCCATGATGGACAAGTTGGGCACCGATGAGGTTCTTGACTCCAAGGGCAACAAAGCCCGGCAGAAGTCGTTCAACTCCATCTTCATGATGGCCGACTCTGGTGCACGTGGTAGCGCAGCCCAGATTCGTCAGCTCGCTGGTATGCGCGGCCTGATGGCCAAGCCTGACGGCTCGATCATCGAGACGCCCATTACCGCGAACTTCCGTGAAGGCCTGAACGTGCTTCAGTACTTCATCTCGACCCACGGCGCTCGTAAGGGCCTCGCGGATACGGCACTGAAGACCGCAAATTCCGGGTACTTGACCCGTCGTCTCGTCGACGTTTCTCAGGATCTGGTCATTACAGAAGTGGATTGCGGCACCACGAACGGTCTGAGCATGACTCCGATCGTTGAAGGTGGCGACGTGGTTGAGGGTCTCGGTGAGCGCGTTCTCGGTCGCGTCGTGGCACTGGACGTGCTGCGCCCGGGTAACCACGACGAGATTCTTGTCGAGGCCGGCACGTTGATCGATGAGAAGCTCGTGCGCACCTTGGAATTGGCTGGTGTGGACCAGGTGCAGGTCCGCTCGCCAATTACCTGTGCGCTGCGCTACGGCGTCTGTGCACAGTGCTACGGCCGTGACCTCGGTCGTGGGCGCCGCATCGCCATTGGTGAGGCGGTTGGCGTCATTGCCGCGCAGTCCATTGGTGAGCCGGGCACCCAGCTGACGATGCGTACGTTCCACATCGGTGGCGCGGCGTCGCGAGCAGCGGCTGCCAGCAGCGTTGAAGTACGCAGCAAGGGCACCATTCGGTTCCATAACGTCAAGGCGGTCCGTCACGAGAAGGGCCATCTGGTCACGACCTCACGGTCTGGCGAAGTGGGCATCATTGATGACTTCGGGCGCGAGCGTGAGCGCTACAAGTTGCCTTACGGCTCCGTCGTTTCGATCAATGAGGGTGATGTGGCTGCTGCCGGCCAGACGATCGCTCAGTGGGATCCGCATACCCACCCCGTTGTCACTGAAGTCGCCGGCTTCATGAAGTTTCAGGACTTCGTGGATGGTTTGACGGTGACCACGCAGGTTGACGATGTCACGGGTCTTTCTTCGACCGTCGTCCTCGATCCGAAGCAGCGTGGGTCTGGCGGACGCGATCTGCGTCCAGTGGTGAAGTTGTTGAATGCAAAGGGTAAGGAAATTACTTTTGCCAACACCGACATCCCAGCGATTTATGCGCTGCCAGCCGGTGCGCTCGTTAGCCTTGAGGACGGCGCGAAGGTTTCGGTCGGTGACGTCATTGCACGTATTCCGCAAGAATCATCGAAGACTCGTGACATCACCGGCGGTCTGCCTCGCGTTGCCGATCTCTTCGAAGCCCGTAAGCCGAAGGATCCAGCGATTCTCGCAGAGCGTTCGGGTACGGTTTCGTTCGGCAAGGAAACCAAGGGCAAGCGCCGCTTGATCATCACCCCGTTGACGGGTGACAAGTACGAAGAACTGATTCCCAAGTGGCGCCACCTCAATGTGTTTGAGGGCGAAACCGTTGGCAAGGGTGAGGTCATCGCCGACGGCGAGCCGAACCCGCACGATATCCTGCGTCTGCAGGGCGTCGAGCCGCTGGCGAACTATCTGGTACGGGAAATTCAGGATGTGTATCGCTTGCAGGGCGTGCGCATTAACGACAAGCACATCGAAGTCATCATTCGGCAGATGCTCCGCAAGGCGGAGATCCTGTCCTCGGGTGATTCCGGTCTGTTACGTGGCGAGCAGGTAGACCGCGCGCGCACGCTCGAAGCGAATGTCAAACTCGAAGCGGATGGCAAGTCCCCAGCGAAGCTCGAGCCGTTGTTGCTCGGCATCACGAAGGCGTCCCTCGCGACCGAGTCGTTCATTTCGGCGGCATCCTTCCAGGAGACCACGCGGGTCCTCACCGAGGCCGCGGTCCGTGGCCTCAAGGACGACCTGCGCGGTCTGAAGGAGAACGTGATCGTGGGCCGTCTGATTCCGGCCGGTACGGGCTTTGCCTACCACGCCAGCCGTCGCCGCCGCTCGGATCCGGACAGTGCCCGCTCCAGCTTCATGGATATGGGCAGCACGCTGCCTGAATCCGATGAGGCTGCGACGGCCGAGTCCACCGAGGTGGCTGCGGCTGAATGACCTTGAGCCCCGGGTTGCCGTAAAAAGCGATCCGGATTACAGCAGATTCCCCGGTTTAACCGCCGGGGTGATTGACACGAAGGTACCCCGGACCTAAAATCCGCGGTCTTTCTCGGCCATCCCGTAATCGGGTCTGGTCGAACTGCGAATCCACCGGGCCGCCGATAGGCGGCCCGATTTTCTCCGGCCTAAAAAGCCGGCATGGCGGCGATACTTCATGGCAACGACGAACCAGCTAATCCGCGATGGCCGTAACGATCCGGCCACCAAGTCTAAGGTGCCGGCGCTTAACGCCAGCCCGCAGAAGCGCGGTGTCTGCACTCGCGTCTATACGACGACTCCTAAGAAGCCGAACTCGGCACTCCGCAAGGTGTGTCGCGTGCGTCTGACCAACGGATTCGAGGTCTCGAGTTACATCGGCGGCGAAGGCCACAACCTTCAGGAGCACTCGGTGGTCCTGATTCGTGGCGGTCGTGTGAAGGACCTCCCGGGCGTCCGTTATCACACGGTGCGCGGCACTCTCGACTGTGCGGGCGTTAACGACCGCAAGCAGAGCCGCTCGAAGTACGGCGCTAAGCGCGCGAAGAAGTAATAGGTAGTACACATGTCCCGACGTGCCCAAGCCCCCCAACGAACCATCCTTCCCGATCCTAAATTCGGGAGCGAAATGCTCGCGAAGTTCATGAACATGATCATGGAGCGCGGCAAGAAGTCCGTTGCTGAAACCATTGTCTACGGTGCCATCGATCGCATCGCCGAGCGCACCAGTCGCCCGGCCGACCAAGCCTTGCAGGTGCTCGCCTCAGCGCTTGATAACGTTAAGCCTGCGGTCGAGGTGAAGTCTCGGCGCGTCGGCGGTGCCACCTATCAGGTGCCCGTTGAAGTGCGGGCCAACCGTCGCCAGACGCTAGCGATGCGCTGGGTCATTGATGCTGCGCGCTCACGCAGCGAAAAATCGATGGCGATGCGTCTTGCCCATGAGTTGCTCGAAGCGTCCGAGAATCGCGGCGCCGCGGTTCGCAAGCGCGAAGATACGCACCGTATGGCTGAGGCCAACAAGGCGTTCGCGCACTACCGCTGGTAGGTCTCGCAGCGGGTTAAATCAGAAGATAAAAAGCCGGCGGACCCATGGTCCGCCGGTTCTTTTTAGGGAGTCCTATCAGGTGTCTCGTATAACCCCGGTCGAGCGCTACCGAAACATCGGTATCTCCGCGCACATCGACGCGGGCAAGACGACGACGACCGAGCGCATCCTGTTCTATACAGGCGTCTCGCATCGCATCGGTGAGGTCCATGACGGCGCGGCCGTGATGGATTACATGGAACAAGAGCAGGAACGCGGGATTACTATTACCGCGGCTGCCACTACCTGTTTCTGGAAAGGGATGGACGGCGCATTCCCTGAGCACCGCATCAATATCATCGATACGCCCGGCCACGTGGACTTCACTATTGAGGTCGAACGGTCCCTGCGAGTGCTTGACTCTGCTGTTGCGGTGTATTGCGCAGTTTCAGGCGTGCAACCGCAATCGGAGACCGTCTGGCGCCAGATGAACAAATATGGCGTCCCGAGAGTCGCGTTCGTCAACAAGATGGATCGCGCTGGGGCAAATTTCGAGCGCTGCGTCGACCAGATCCGAACCCGTCTAAAGGGTAATCCGGTCGTCTTGCAGTTGCCTATCGGTGCTGAGGAATACTTTGCCGGCGTCGTTGACCTCATCCAGATGAAGGAAGTGTGGTGGGACGATGCGACGCAGGGGACCCGATTCGAATATCGGGAAGTGCCGGCCAGCATGATTGACCAATGTCGGGAATGGCGCTCGAAGTTAGTGGAAGCCGCCGCCGAAGCCAACGAGACGCTCACGAATAAGTATCTGGAGGGCAGCGAGCTGTCTGTGGCGGAAATTAAGGCGGGCTTGCGCGAACGCGCGCTGCGTAACGAAATCTGCCTGGTAACCTGTGGTTCTGCGTTTAAAAATAAGGGCGTCCAGGCGGTTCTCGACGCGGTTGTCGAGTACATGCCGTCGCCTCTTGAGGTGCCGCCGGTCAAGGGGCATACCGAGAGCGGGGAGGAGATCACTCGCGCTGCGTCGGATACAGAGCCTTTCTCTGCGTTGGCATTCAAAATCCTCAACGACCCGTTCGTCGGCAATCTGACATTCTTCCGGGTTTACTCTGGGGTTCTCAATTCTGGCGACCAAGTGCGCGTTCCGAACAAGGGAAAAGTCGAGCGAATCGGCCGCCTACTTCTTATGCACGCGTCCGAACGCACCGAGCTCAAACAGGTGCGTGTTGGTGATATTGCCGCGGCGGTTGGGCTTAAAGATGTGACAACCGGGGATACACTCTCTGATCTTGATCGCGTGATCATCCTCGAAAAAATGGAGTTTCCACTCCCTGTCATTTCGGTTGCCGTTGAGCCTAGAACGACCGTCGATCAGGAGAAGATGGGTTTCGCGCTACAGCGTTTAGCCAAGGAAGACCCCTCCTTTAAGGTGCATACCGACCAAGAGTCCGGCCAGACAATCATTTCTGGCATGGGCGAGTTGCATCTGGAAATTATCGTCGATCGCATGAAACGCGAGTTCAAGGTCGAGGCAAATGTTGGCAAGCCGCAGGTGGCCTACCGCGAGACCCTGCGATCGACTATTGAGTCGGAGGGCAAGTTCATCCGCCAGACCGGTGGTCGCGGTCAATACGGTCACGTTTGGCTACGGTTAGAGCCGCTTGCAGTAGGGAAGGGCTACGAATTTGTGGATGGCATTGTCGGCGGAACCGTTCCGCGGGAATTTATCTCTGCGGTCGACAAAGGCATTGAGGAAGCGATGGAGGGTGGCGTGATCGCGGGCTACCCCATCGTTGACGTTAAAGTGACTCTGTTTGACGGTTCGTACCATGACGTTGATTCCAATGAAATGGCTTTCAAGATCGCCGCCAGCATCGGCTTCAAAGAGGGATTCCGAGATGCGCGGCCAGTCCTGCTAGAACCGGTCATGAAGGTCGAAGTGGTCACGCCAGAGGATTATTATGGTGACGTGATCGGCGACCTTAACCGTCGTCGTGGCCAAATCGTCGGTATGGATGACTCTCCATCCGGCCGGATGATCAATGCGGAAGTGCCATTAGCTGAAATGTTTGGATACGCCACGTCCGTGCGCTCAATGAGCCAAGGGCGCGCGACGTTCACGATGGAATTTGAGCGATATGCCGAGGTGCCGAATAACGTCGCCGAGATTATTCTCAAACGAGCCGGATAATTCGTGTTGGCTCTGGACCCCCGGGGCCGGTTAGACTAGCAACGACCCTTAATTAACCTCTGAAATTGGAGAGATCGCCGTGTCGAAGGAAAAGTTCCAGCGTACTAAGCCACACGTGAACGTGGGCACGATCGGTCACGTTGACCATGGCAAGACGACGCTGACGGCGGCGCTGACCAAGGTCATGGCCGAGAAGCACGGTGGTGAG
>CAIVRI010000168.1 GCA_903908265.1 uncultured Pseudomonadota bacterium | reverse complement strand
TATATGCGGATTTGCCGCCTCGCCGATCTGGAGGACCCCGGTGCCCGCGGCTTTCGCGTGGGTCAGGGGGACTGGCCTCTGCGTGCGTTTCTAGTGCGCCATGGGCCGGTGGTCCGTGCTTACGTCAATCGCTGCCCGCATGCCGGTCACCCACTCGATTTAAGGCCGGATCATTTTTTGACGACTGCCGGCGCTGCGATCATCTGCAGTTCACATGGCGCCGAGTTTCGACCGGAGGATGGCGAGTGCACGGCCGGGCCGTGTCCGGGGCAACGCCTGCGATCCGTGCCGATCGTGTTGGTCGACGGTTGGGTCGCGCTCGCTGCGTCATTCCGACTGACAGATTATGATCCCTGACGATCAGCGACGCACGTAGTGGAGGTCGCGCACTTCGTGGCCTAAGCGGTTGCCGCGGCGTTCGAACTTGGTAACTGGCCGCTCGGCCGGGCGTGGCACATAGCCGGTTGCGACTGCGGCATTGATAAAGTCCGGATGCGGATCGAGTACCTCGCGCATCCATTCCGCATAGGGCACCCAATCGGTCGCGAGTCGCAAGGTCCCGCCGCTACGCAAACGCGACGCGACCAAGTTAGCGAAGGCCGTCTGCACGATGCGACGTTTGTGGTGACGTTTTTTTGGCCAAGGGTCGGCGAAGTAGATCAACACTTCGTCGAGGGTATTGCTGCCGATGCATCGGTTCAGCATGTCCACCGCATCGGCGCGCAGTACGCGCAGATTGGTCAGATTGAGTTCGGCGGCACGAAGCAGACAATGTCCGACACCGGGGGTATGGACTTCAAATCCGAGGTAGTCGCGCTGCGGATTCGTCGCGGCCAAGGCGACAAGCAATTCGCCGTCCCCAAAGCCGATTTCGATGGTGCGCGGGGCGTTGCGCCCAAACACGGCATCGAGGTCGATGGGTGCATCGGCAGCTTCCACGCCATAGCGCGGCCAAAATTCCTCTAGCGCGCGCGCTTGCGCGTCCGTCATACGCCCCGTGCGCAGCACGAAGGAGCGGATGGACGGGTGCTGGTCTGTTGGGGGCGCGTCGGTCATCGGTGTCGGCAACTAGGCGGGGGGCTGCAGTGTCGCCCGTCAGCGGCGCCGGTTCCAGCGCTTTCAGCTACCGCTGTGATGCCTTCTCGGCGTTGCCTAAGCACGAGCAAAGGGGAGTTCGAGCGAATGGCTTTGCGGTGTGAACAGTCGGGCCCCCGTTTCCGTGATGTGCATATCGTCTTCGAGTCGCACCCCGAATTCACCGGCCAGATAAATGCCGGGTTCATTGCTGGTGGTCATGCCGGCCATGAGTTTGGTCGTATTGCCGCGCACGAGGTAGGGCCATTCATGCCCATCCATCCCCATTCCATGCCCTACCCGATGCGTGAAATGGGCGTAATGCGGCCCGAAACCTGCGGCATCGACCACCGCTCGCGCTGCGGCATCAATGTCGCCACAGGCGACTCCCGGCCGAGCAGTCGCCAGTGCGGCCGACTGTGCCTGCTTGATCACATTGAAAACGACGCGCATGCGTTCGGTGGGGCGTCCAAGGACAAAGGTCCGGCTGAGATCGGATTTGTAGCCATGGACATCGCAGCCACCATCGAACAACACCAGCGAGTTTTCCTCTAGGCGTGTTGCCTGTACGGACCCGTGGGGGAAAGAAGAGGCCGCACCGATCAGCACCAGATCGGCTGCGCCTTCAAAGCCCAGCGCTGCGTGTGCCTGTTTCGAGAGTTCCGTGATTGCCGCCGGGGTCATGCCGGGCTTGAGTCGTTTCCACGTGGCTTCATACGCGGCCAGCGTTATCTCAGAGGCCAGTTGCATGAGCGCGATCTCGTGGGGGCTTTTGCGCATCCGACAGCCTGCCGTGACGGCGGTGGCGCTCACGAAACGGACGTGTGGGGCTGCCCGACCTATGCCATCCGCAAATACAAAGCGCACATTTTCATCCAGCCCGATGCGTCCGCTGGAAATACGCCGGTCGCGCAGACCCTGCGCCAATAACGTATACGGGCTTTGGTCTTCCTGCCACGTGCGCACATCGAGCGGTGTGGCGTTCGGCGTCGATGCCACCTGCTCGCGCGCGCGCGCCTCTTCAAAAGCAGGGCAAACGTAAAAGGCGTCTCCGCGCGCCGGTAATACGGTTGCGAACAAGCGTTCGGATCCCCACCATTTTGCGCCAGTGAAATACGTCAGCGAGGTGCCCTCCGCCAGAATGATGGCATCAAGCCCTTCCTCAGCCATGAGTACGCGGGCTCGCTCTTGGCGGGCCAGATGCTCCGCAGTCGTAATCGGGATCGCCTCGGCGCTGCGTGATTTTAATTCTGCGAACGGTGCCGCTGCTTCGGGCGGTATGGCCGCGCTGCACCCAGCAACGCCCAAGGCGCCGGTCGCGGCCGCAGTGGATCCGAGAAAGTCACGACGCGTCAGCATGAGCGGTCTCCCGTAAGTGGTGGCCTACGGTATCTGGCTGCATAGGTCCTGCGCTAGTGTAAAGTTGGCTGCACGTATTCAGTGGCACCGGGCCTGCGTGGCTAGGCACGCGACTCACTGCGCAGTGGCGCGCTCCAGCAGCGCAGGATACCCATCGCCGATGAGCCATGGCGCTAAGGCGGCGTCGATCACGGGCTGCCAATTGCTATCCGAGGGCAGCAGCAGCGCTTTCTCGGCCGGCTCGAATACGGCGTCGAATAGTTGGCACAGACGCGGTTCGCGCCGCACGACGCGCGCGATTTCCAAGTCGTCGGTGATCATCACATCCGCCTCGCCATCGGCCAGTGCCTGAAAGATGCCGAT
>CAIVRI010000167.1 GCA_903908265.1 uncultured Pseudomonadota bacterium | reverse complement strand
CGAAATCACCGTCCAGCTCTGGCCCTCATCGAGCGAGCGGAACAGCACTTGCGCGGCGAAGTACAGCGCGTGCGGCGCGTGCGCCGAGACCAGGATCGGCGCGGTCCACTGGAAGCGGTATTTGAGATCAGCGGCGCCCCAGCCCATGGTGTTGCGCGGCCACGGCGTGATGTTGGCCAGCTGGTTGGTGCGCTGGTCGTAGCGGGTCAGCTGCGCATCGTAGCCGCCGCCGTAGACGATCGCGGCATTGCGCGGATCGGGCACGATAAAGCCGCTCTCGCCACCGCCGGTGGGATGCCAGTCTTCGATGCCCACCCCGCCCGAGCGGCCGGCGGTGGCGATCGCGATACTGGTATTGTCCTGCTGGTCGCCATAGAGATGGAACGGAAACGCGTTGTCGGCGGCGATGTGATAGAACTGCGCCGTCGGCTGGTTCATCTGCGTGGTCCAGGTCTCGCCGCCATCGACCGAGACGCTGGCGCCGCCGTCGTTGCCACTGATCATGCGCCGCGTATTGCTCGGATCGATCCACAATTCATGATTGTCGCCGTGGCGCGGCTTCAAGGTCTTGAAGGTCTTGCCGCCATCGGTGGACTTGTAGAAGGCGACATTGAGCACATAGACCGTGTTCACGTCCTTGGGATCTGCGAACACCGTGTTGAAGTACCAGGCACGCTGCTTGATGCTGTGCTTTTGGTTGATCAGTGCCCAGGTCTCACCGCCATCGCTGGAGCGGTACAAGCCGCCCTTCTGGGCCTCGATCATGGCGTACACGGTCTTGCCATCGCCCGCCGGCGCCACATTGACGCGGCCCCAGATGCCCGCCGGCAGGCCGTTACCCGTCAGGCGCCGCCAATGCGCACCGCCGTCAAAGGACTTATACAGCCCGCTGCCAGGACCGCCGCTTTCCATGATCCACGGCTTGCGGTAGGCCTGCCACATCCCCGCGTAGAGCACCTGCGCGTTGCTGGGGTCAAAAGCGATGTCGGAGGCGCCGGTTTTGGCGTCCACAAACAGCACGTTCTGCCAATGCGCGCCGCCATCGGTGGAGCGGAAGATGCCGCGCTCGGGATTATCCCCAAAGGGATGACCCAGCGCCGCGGCCAAGACCAAATCCGGGTTCGACGGATCCACCACGATCCGACCGATCGCGCGGGTCTCCCGCAGACCGGCGTACTGCCACGTCTTGCCCGCATCGGTGGACTTATACAACCCGTTCCCGGTGGCGACATTGCCGCGGATATTCATCTCGCCGGTGCCGACATAGAGCGTCTTGGGCTGCGAGGGCGCCACCGCCACCGCACCCACGGCCGGGGACGCTTCGGGGAACTGGTCCCACAGCGGCGTCCAGGTCGTGCCGGCATCGACCGTCTTCCACAGGCCGCCCGAAGCGGCGCCGAAATAATAGACGTTCGGATCGCTGACCACACCGGCCACGCCCGTCGCCCGTCCGCCGCGGAAGGGCCCGATCTCGCGATAGGTGAGCCCGTCGAGCGCTTCGGCCGCCAGCACCAGAGGGGGGCCTGCGAGCAGCGCCAAGGCGAGGATACAGCGGTATTTCAT
>CAIVRI010000166.1 GCA_903908265.1 uncultured Pseudomonadota bacterium | reverse complement strand
CCTGGGGGTGCCCGCAAAGTTCCGGCGATTGACCGTCGATGGGTCTCAGCAGGCTCATCTGGTGAGCTTGGCTTTCGGTCAACGGCGTCACCATGGAGTTGACTGAATGCTGGTCTCAACGGCTAGCTCCCGAGCCGATAGATGTCGATAGATCTCGAAAGGTCACTTTCGGCCGAATCGCCCGCAAACCCGCGCCAATGCTGGTGCCTGACACTTTGACGGTAAAAATGACGGTAAACATCGACCGATCCACTTGGAACTACTTTTAAATCAACAGCTTAGAAGGCTCGTTGATGATAGAGTGGGAGTAGGAGTTATGTTATAAATTGTTGATAGATAACGACTTTTTACTTTCACAAAACATTCACAACGCCGCGCAGGTGATTGGTTTTATTGAGAGGTCCCCGGCGGGCTACCTGAGCCGCGCGGCGTCAATCCATCTTTGCGTCGTGCTTCGCGCGAGGTTGTAGCGAGCGCAGTTGTACTGCTCCAGTTGGTCCAGCTCGGTATTCACGATCACGCGCAACGCCATCACGTCAGCCGCGGCTACGGGCACTTGCGAAAGTGCATCTTCCAGCGTTCGGCCGTGGATGACGACGAACTGCATGAGTTCATTCAGGGCCTGTCGGTACCGGGCTCGGAGGGGGTCGGGCGCAGCCAACGAGGCTCGCAGCACGCTGTACTTCTGAATCGAGCGACGGTAGATGAACTCAAACAGGTCAACCGCCGCGGCGACGTTGCGCTGCTCGTAGATGCCAATCATGGCTGTCGCGTAATCTGAGCGCTCCACGTCCAGAAAGGACAGGGGCGCGCAGTTGTAGAGCATGAGCGGCATGTTGGCGCCGAGGCGGCTCGTGCGCTTGTTGCCGTCCGCAAAGGGCTGCAGGTAAGCCACGTTGACCCACAGGAAGAAGGCGGCCTCCACCGGGTTTCGGATGCGGCGGACCTTGTCGATGATGGACTTCAGCGTTTCTTCCAGCACGGTGGGGACGTTGCTTGGCGAGTAGACCGAGCCGGCGATGTTCACCACGCGCCGGCGGATGCTGCCGATGTCGCGCGAGTCTTTCAGCAGGTCTTTCATTAACTTGGCTTGCAGGTCAACGATGACGGGCACCGTGATCCCCTCTGTCGGCACAGCGTCGACCGTGAACTCGATGGCGCTCTTGTGGTTCAACAGCATCAGCGCGTCTTCGTCGAAGGGGGCTGCTTGCTCGCCGAGCTCAAACAGCGCCTTGGTGTCGAGCAGGCTCTTGTTGTTGCCCTCCAAGCGCGATGACGACCACGACAGGTCGATGAGCAACTGCTCCAGCACCTCACGGGCATAGGTTCCTGCGGGTAGCTGGTCGCGGCTGCGGCCGGCGTTGAACAACTCCGTGGCCAGCTGCGGTGGCAGCAAGCTGGACTGGTTTGGGATGTAGCTGTCTACGAAACTGCTTTCATAGCCCGTCGGAGCGCGAGTTCCCAAAGGCGCACGAAGAGATTCGATCAGGGGCAGGGCAGCCGGCGACCACTGCATTAGGCCGTGCTCTGCAGTGGGTGCGGTGGAAGGCAAGGCCCCCAGTGCAGCCTTGGCCGCATCTGTCGCCACGTAGCGCGTGGACCGGCCGTTCCCCAGCTTTTCCAGAAAGCCCACTGCCAGGAGTTCTCGCAGGGCCCGGTTGATGGTGGGCCGGGACACCTTGAGAGCCTGCTCCAGTGCTCCCGGCTGCACGGGCCCCGTGGCGGCCCGCACCAAGCGCAGCAACGCATCGTGACGGGGTGACAGCGCAGGGGTGGTCATGGAGCAATGAATCTTGTCTGAGGAGATTGGGCTTTAATCTCATCATGATGATAAGAATGCGGCTGAATCTTATCATTCTGATAGGTTTATGACAAGATTGGCTGCGGCGGTCTTGTTTCCACGCACCCGCACACGACAAACTCGGTGGCCCCAGCCATTGCGTGTTGCCGCTAGTGTCATTCGAGGCACATGACCATCACCGACTGAGCCCGAGGAAAACAAGCGGTGAGCAGTATCGCGCTTTAACTAGACGTTGAGCAGGTCCACCGCGATGTTGGCGCATGGCGCAATTCAGCGTCCGTGCCAACATCTGGATGGCACTGTCTGCGTGGCTGACGGTAAAAATATCTCGAAATAAACCATCCGTGAAAAGGACTTAAGTCATTTGATGGCTCCGCATTTCGCAGCTAATTTCATATGAGCGGCAGCGCCGGAAACCGCTCCTGATGGTCGCCGCGCAAGTCGATACATGTCGATAGACCCCGAAAGGTGGTGCTCAAAGGTGCGCCGACAGTCGTCGATAGATGCCGATAGATCCTGCGAGCGAGTTTTGAGGCTCAAATCAGATTGACGGTAAAAGTGACGGTAAAAAGTGCGAAGGCTGTGGCTAGTCCCTTGTCAATCAACAGCTTAGAAGGCTCGTTGATCATCGGGTGGGAGTGATTCCTTTTTCGCGCCGAGAAATAAAGCTTGTATAACAAGGGGTTGTGACCGCTCAGAAACTATTGATATTTAATCGTTGTAGGCCGCTTTCGAGGCCGCTAAGTCATTGAGTGATCAGGTGGTTTGTGATTTCACCTGCCTATCTCAGCGCGATTCAAGCAAACATTTTTGACGGTAAATCTGACGGTAAGAGTTTTCCGTGCATTTTGCTCGTGGGATTTACCGTCAGACGAAGTGCCAGGCGACCCGAAAGCCTATAAATTAAGGCATTGCGCAATGGTGTCTCACGGCGTTTCGTGAATCTTCGAGTGACATCGCCGACTCCCCCACACCATCGTCCGTTCGTTTCTTGCCAATAGGTAACGTAAACGTTACTATATCCCAATGAAAATCCGGGTAGAAGAATACATTCGCCCGGAGGGGTCGAGTCCGTACGCAGAATGGTTTGACAGCCTAGACGCGCAGGCGGCGGCCAAAGTTACGAGCGCGAAACTGCGGATGGAACTCGGCAACACGTCCAATGTGAAGTGGTTTGCAGGCATTGGCGAATACGTAATCGATTGGGGTCCGGGTTATCGGATTTATCTGGCGAAAGACGGCGAATTGCTGATCGTGTTGTTTGGCGGTGGAACCAAGCGTCGACAGCAATCAGATATCGATCGGGCGAAAGCGCTGCACGCGGAGTACAAGGCTCGAAAGGCGCCTCCGCCTATCGACCGCAATGCCAAGAAGCGAAAGAGGTAACGACAATGGCGCTTACTCGTGATTTCAAGAAGACAGTTGTTGCTCGCGTCGAGCGGGATCCCGCGTTCGCGAAGGCGCTCCTGGATGAGGCGGCAACGCTTTTTCTGAGTGGTGAGCCGGAGACGGCGCGTCTCATTTTGCGCGATCTCGTGAATGCGACTCTTGGCTTTGAACGGTTGGCCAAGGTAACGGCCACGCCGAGCAAGAGTCTCCATAGGATGCTGTCGCCCAAAGGCAATCCAAGCATGGATAACTTGGCTGCAATTTTCGATGCAATAAGGAAGTGTCTCAAAGTTAGCCTCAAGGCCCATACGGTGAACTTGCAGAAAGTGGCGTAGCAGTCGTGCCGCTCGCTGAGATCGAACTGGCGCGGGTGCACAGAGCGATGGATTCATTCATGCAACGTCGTCGACCGCCGGCACATATCCGTCCGTCCGTAGATCTTGCATTCCGCATAACGGGTCAGAGCGTTGAGATATTTGAAATCCGACCTGTCTGGCAGGGCCCGGTCAACGAGAAGCACGAATCGCCGGTAGCGAAGGCGACCTACGTCAGATCTCGTGGTGTGTGGCGCGTGTTCTGGCAGCGTCGCGATTTGAAATGGCACAGCTACGATCCGACGCCAGAGGTGAAATCCGTCGAGGAATTTGCATCACTGGTAGGCGAGGATGCGCATACTTGCTTCTTCGGTTGAGCATGGACCCCGTGACCGCTCACGCAAGGCCGGTCGAGCCATTCGCCGTCTATAGCCGTCTATCGTCTCCAAGCGGATTTATCTGGCGGTAGATCTG
>CAIVRI010000165.1 GCA_903908265.1 uncultured Pseudomonadota bacterium | reverse complement strand
GACAATTGAGTGGGAGTGACCAGGGTTTTCCACAGCGTGGCACGGTCCGCTGGGGAAGTTAACCCCGAGTTTAAGCGGGCAATAATGGCAATATCTGATAACTGCGAGGCGATCCGTCGGACACCGGACGGATTTGCGTGCGTCGGTGCGGGCAGTCGACCAAAAATGCACTCAGAGACCTAAACTCTATGACAGCGACCGAACGAAAGAGTCTCAGGGACGCGGCGAAGGCTGACATTCGTATCGTCGAAGAGCTCCTTCGTAGCTGGGATCCCATCGGAGTTTCGCCAGGTACCGCAGCTCTGTCAGATGAGTACGACAGCTACGCGCCTCATATTGTATGGATGGTGAAAGGTGGCTGCGTGATGGAAGATCTCGCCGCTCATCTTGAGCGCCTTAGCGTGGACATTATGGGCATCGGCCAAAGTTCGGCCGCAAGCCGGGCTCGCAGCCTTGAGTTCGCGGCGCGGATCATCAACAGGCTGCGTCGCGCGAACGTTTCTGACGGCGGAAAATGACTGGTATCTGTTTGAGGTCAATGGTGGGACTCGGCGGATATGAATGGGCAGAGGGAATTCAACATTCGCGCTCGCGCAGAGTCCGACGCCGTCTGAACTAAGACGGCTCGGCGGGCTTAACCCCAAGATTAAGTCGATCAGATCTCAGGCTGCCAAGCGTTTGACTTTCGGACGAACGTGCTGCCTCACTTGCCATAGATCGTACTGAGCCTGAAGGTTAATCCAGATGTCCGGCTCAGTGCCGAAGACGCCGGCTAGACGCGCCGCCATGTCCGGCGACACGGGTACCCGCCCGTTCACGATTCCCGATACGTGCTTACGACTCACTCCAAGAGCGTCAGCCGTCTGCGTAATCGTCACGCCGAGCGGTCCCATGTAAAGCTCCTTGAGGATCTCCCCAGGGTGGGCTGGGTTGTGCATCCGGCCCGAACTTTCAATGATAGTCTTCATAATCCACCTCATAGGCATGGCCGCCGTCGAAACGGAAGGTCACGCGGTAGTTTTCATCCACCCAAACGGAATAACGGCTGCCATGCAATGGATGAAACCGCATTCCAGGCATCGCCATCTGCGCCGCCTGGGTCGCGGCATTGAGGGCGGTAAGGATCAGATTCAGGCGTTTCGCATGCTTCGGCTGAACCTTGCGCGCGTTCCCTGTCTCGAATAGTGACGCGAGTCCCTTATGCCTGAAACTTTTGATCATTGAGGATAGCGTAACCGGAATGGTGACGACGTGCAACCTCTTCGGTTACAGGAACCTCTGCACTCGGGGACCGAAGCGACCATTGAACAGTATCCCGAAGTAATAGTGCGAACTTGGTAAGCGCTCGATCTTCCGCAGCCTACCCTGAAGTTCCCGACGGTGATGAGATGCCGCGAGTTTTCTACGGAGGACAGCGGCATGATGACGAAGGAAGCGCGTGAGGCTCGGTGGGCATTTTGGCTCCAGCATTGGCGCGAGTGCGAAGCGGCCGGCGAAGGGATGGCAGCGTACGCGCGCCAGCATGAACTGGATGCTGACGAGGGTTATCGGTGGAAGCGGATTTTGCGGCGCGCGCAGCGTTGGCCGCAAACGCAACCCAGCGTGGCTGTGGCAACGGCGGTTGCGGCGCGCAAATCGGTAGCACGCTTTGCGCGCGTGCGTATTACGGCGCCACGGCACGGCGCAGCGAGTCTACCGGTGCGGCTGCAGCTGTTGTTGGTCAACGGCCGACGCGCCGAACTGATGTTGGAGGATGTGGGGGAGCTGGCGCGCGTGCTCTCGCTCTTGGAGCAACCCGGATGATGCGCCCGGACGCGGATGTGGCGGTATACATCTGCGTGACGCCCGTGGATATGCGCAAGCAAGCGGCGACGCTGGCGCTGATTGTCGAGCAGGGGCTGAAGCGCAATGTCTTTGAGCCTGCGCTGTATGCGTTTAGTAATGCCAAGCGCGATCGGATCAAGATCGTGTACTGGCAACGCAACGGTCTGTGTTTATGGAACAAGCGATTGGAAGGCCGGGATCGGTTCCTGTTCCCGAGGGACGTCGAGGGCGAGACGGTGACGATCAGCGGGCGTGAACTGGAGGAGTTGCTGGCCGGCTTTGATGTGTGGCGACGCGGGCATCAGGAGCTGTTCTTACAGCGCGTTGGG
The DNA here is from genome assembly GCA_903908265.1 of uncultured Pseudomonadota bacterium. GTDB lineage: Bacteria > Pseudomonadota > Gammaproteobacteria > Steroidobacterales > Steroidobacteraceae > CAIKZZ01. The sequence continues at coordinate 8,633 of CAIVRI010000165.1, read as the reverse complement.
TAAAGCTCAACAGCAATAAAAGCCTATAAATATAGGCACATTATCGTGCATTGAGCGCTCACTCATGCGATAATGCGCCCATGTTGGAGAGCACCTCGGGCGTGACCGATCAGGCAGCGAATGCCACGACACGCATCGCTCTGCTAGAAGCCGAGAACGAGCAGTTGCGGGTGCGTGATGCCGAGCGCGGTGCGGAACTGGCAGCACGCGAGCGGCGCATCCGGATATTGGAAGAGGTGCTTCGAGTCCTGAAGGCCGATCGCTTTGGGGCGAGTCGCGAGAAGCTCAACGTCGCGCCGGGCCAGGACGGACTGTTCAACGAAGCCGAGACCATGGTGGAGTTAGCCTCGGCGCTGGGCACCGAGGTGGCGCTGCAGACCACGCCGCAGCGTGAGGACAAGAAACCCTCGGCAACCAAGCCTGGTCGCAAAGCCATCGCCTCGCACCTGCCCCGTATCCTGGTGCCTCACGAGCTGGCCGAGAGCGAACGGGTCTGCGCGTGCGGCGATACGCTGGTCGAGATCGGCGAGGAGACTTCTGAGCAGCTCGATTACGTGCGCCCCAAGATCCAAGTCCTGCAGCACGTGCGCAAGAAATACGCCTGCCCCGGTTGCCAACCGTGCGTGAAAACCGCGCCTGTGCCGGCACAGATCCTGCCCCGGTCCAATGCGTCGCCCGGACTGCTGGCGCATATCGTGACCAGCAAGTACGTGGATGCGCTGCCGCTGTATCGGCAAGAGACTATCTTCGAGCGCCACGGGGTGCACCTGCCGCGCGCTACGCAGGCGGTCTGGATCATTGCGCTCGCTGAGCGCGTCCAACCGCTGATCAACCTGATGGACGAACGCTTACGCGAGAGCGGGTACATCCGCATGGATGAGACCCCCGTCCAGGTGCTCAAGAGCGAGAAGGCGGCCACGGCCGAGCACTACATGTGGGTGCGAGTGTCCGGACCGCCGCGCCAGCGCATCATCCTCTTTGACTACGATGCCAGTCGCGGCGGTGATGTGGCGGCGCGCCTGCTCTCCGACGCTAAGGGCTATCTGCAGACCGACGGCTACGGGGCCTATGATCGGGTGGCTAAGCAGTATGAACTGACGCACTGCGGGTGTATGGCGCACCTGCGCCGACGGTTCTTCGAGGCGATCAAGGCATTGCCCAAAGCGGAACAGAAATCCTCGACCGCCGCCCATGAAGGGGTGCGGCGCATCGATGCGCTCTACGCCATCGAACGCGAGGCCAAGTCACTGAATGATGCCGAGCGCACGGCACTGCGTGAGCAAAAAGCGGTACCGCAGCTCACGGCCTTACACCACTGGGCCAGCGCACTCGCCCAAGAAACTCTGCCCTCGGGCAAACTCGGTGACGCGCTGGACTATTTGCTCACGCAATGGCCCAAGTTGATCCGCTACGTTCAACACGGCCAAGTCGCTATCGATACCAATGTAGCCGAAAATGCGATTAGGCCTTTTGCTTTAGGCCGGCGCAACTGGTTGTTCGCCGACACCGTCAAAGGCGCGAAGGCCAGTGCCAGTCTCTACAGCCTGGTGCAAACCGCGCGCGCCAATGAGCTCGAACCCTACGCGTATCTGTGCCGCTTGTTCGATCACCTACCCGCCGCGCAATGCGTCGCCGACTTCGAAGCCCTGCTGCCCTGGAACATCACGCCGGCAAATTAAGCAAGAGTGCGGAAGATCGAGCGCTCACCGAACTTGGGCCCCATGCGCTCCGCCAACTCTGACCTCGAACAGCAGCTCAGGGACTTCGATGCTTTCGGCACCTATCGCCATCTATCGCCCGCAAGCGGAAGTTTTTGGCGGTAGATCTGACGGTAAGTTCGGCGCACCCTTAGTAAAAGATACGTTACTTCAGGCACTTAGAGGTGCAGGAGACAATTGAGTGGGAGTGAGGGAATTCTTCGGCGGATTTCTTTCATCAACGGTATTCGACATTTGAGTTATTTCGGAAACTATTTGCTTTCAATAGTCTCCGAGGGGAAGTGGCTTTCCACGTGTCTGATCGGAAAGCAAGTTGTCGGTGGTAGCGCGCCCTCTGGTCTGAAGTCCAACCCGTTCTTTTGACGGTAACCCGCGGGGTAAATCTGCCGGTAAAGATCCCGGTCCCTCTCGGACCGAAATTCTTACCGTCAAGTGGGGTCGGGGCGCGCGTTGCCTGGTTCACCCATTGTTGACTTGACTCATTCACAGTGAGCAAAACGCGAGCTTCGTAAACCTCCTGCGCCCCTGCGAGGCAGGCGATTCGGGTTCCGAAACGTCCGGATTAGACGATCTCGTAATCCGGATTAGACGAACCAGTAGATCCGGGAATGACCACATGCCAGCAACTGACGATGCCCTCATTCCGCGCGATGCAGCCAGGCAGGTGGCAACCGCGCTTGCGGATACACCAGTGGTCATGCTCAACGGACCGCGCCAGTGTGGCAAGACCACGCTGGTGCGCGACTTCGCTGTGGAAGGGAGGCGGTACATCAGCCTGGATGATGAGACGGCGCTGACAGCGGCGCGCGATGATCCGGCAGGTTTCCTGCGTCCCCTCGACCGCGCCATCCTGGATGAGGTGCAGCGCGCGCCGGAACTACTTCGCGCGATCAAGCTGTCCGTCGATCAGGATCGGCGCCCAGGCCGGTTTCTGCTCACCGGCTCGGCCGACCTTCTTACGTTGCCAACTGTGGCCGACAGCCTGGCTGGGCGCATGGAGGTGGTGACTCTGTTGCCCTTGTCGTAGGCTGAGTTGCAGCGAACCACCAGCCGCTTTATCGATCAGGCGTTTGCGGGGAAGGCGCCGGATGCATTCGAGGCAGCCACCGACGGGAAGCTGGTGCAACGAGTCCTGCGTGGCGGATATCCGGAGCTGTTGCGGCGAGCCGACCCTGCGCGGCGTCGCAACTGGGCGCGCGACTATGTTGCTGCCATCGTGCAACGGGATGTTCGCGATATCTCGTCGATCGAAAGGCTCGATGTTCTGCCCCGACTGCTGCGTATCCTTGCGCAACACTCGGGGCAACTGACCAATTTCGCCCAGCTCGGCGGTCAGATTGGCCTGGACGAAAAGACAGCCCGCAAGTACCTGGGCGTACTCGAGCAGCTGTTTCTGGTTCGTCGTCTGGAGCCGTGGCACAGCAATCGACTGAGCCGTCTGGTCAAGACGCCCAAACTGCACTTCCTCGACTCAGGTTTGCTGGCAGCGCTGCTCGGCGTCACGCCGCAGCGCGTGGCCGGTGATCGCACAGTTCTCGGCGTTCTTCTTGAGACATTTGTGTACACCGAGGTACTCAAGTTGGCGACAGTCTCTGAGCGGCAGATCGCCCTCTACCACTATCGTGACAAGGACAAGAACGAGGTGGATATCGTGATCGAAGACGAGTCAGGTGGAGTCATTGGCCTTGAGATCAAGGCGTCCGCGACCGTTCGCCCCGCAGACTTCGCTGGACTACGGAAGCTGGCAGCGGCAGCCGGCAAGAATTTCCGGTTGGGCGCGGTCCTCCACGACGGTGATGCCGTGATCGGGTTCGGAGATCATCTCTATGCAGCGCCGCTGTCATGCCTCTGGCGATCGGGCCCGAAGGGGCCGTAGAGTTTTTGTGTCCTTTCGGCATCTATCGGTTCCCCGCGGGTTCTTCTGTCGGTAGCGTTGAGGGTAAATCCGCCAAGAGTCGGCTCAGAAGAGATGCAGGTTCAGAGAGATGCGCGTGCAGGAGACTATCGAGTGGGAGTTGGTAACATAAGTTATTGTTTATAAATAAATTATTAAATGCCCCGCTCACAACGGGTAAATAACATCGGTGATAAGCCGCTGCCAGCATCCTGTTTTTCCGCTCTATTCCGGTGGCGTATCCGGTGAATATTCCGGTCTAAACCGGTATATATTCGGGTATGGCCAATGTCGACACCCTCCATGTTACGCCCCAACTGCTTGCTCTGCTGTCAGAGCTGGACGAGTTCAAGGGAGCTTGGCGCGCGCTGGGCATCCTTGCGCCTGAGCGACTGGGCGCCCTGCGGCGCGTAGCAACCATCGAGAGTATCGGGTCTTCCACACGCATCGAAGGCAGCCGCCTGACGGATCGGGAGGTGGAAGCACTTCTGGGGCGGCTGAACATCAAAGCCTTTGCGACCCGTGACGAGCAGGAAGTTGCCGGTTACGCAGAGGTTATGGAGACGGTGTTCCAGTCATGGGCCGACATTCCCCTGACCGAGCGTCACCTCAAGCAACTGCATCGCGATCTTCTGCGCTACAGCGAGAAGGACGAGCGTCATCGCGGCGAATACAAGACACTCCGCAACGACGTTGCTGCATTCGATACCGATGGCAAGATGATCGGCATCGTGTTCGAGACGGCAACGCCCTTCGACACGCCGAGAAAAATGTCGGAACTGCTGGCGTGGCTCGAAGATGTGCGAGCAAACAATAGACAGCATCCGCTTCTGATCGTCGCGGTTTTCACAGTCGTGTTTCTGGCACTTCATCCATTTCAGGATGGGAATGGCCGGCTGAGCCGGATTCTGACTACACTACTGCTGCTCCAAGCAGGCTATGCGTATGTGCCGTACAGTTCCCTTGAGAGCGTGATCGAGAACAGCAAAGAAGGCTACTACCTTGCGCTGCGTCAGACGCAGAGCACGCTGAACAGCAACACACCCGATTGGCAGCCATGGCTGCTGTTTTTCCTTCGGGCGTTGCAGCAGCAGAAACGTCGTCTTGCCACCAAGGTCGAGCGCGAGAAATCCGCCATCACGTTGACCGATCTGGCCGTGAAAATTCTTGACTACGCTAGGGAACATGGGCGGGTTACGACGCGTGACATGGTGCGTGAGCACGGCGCGAGCGCAAATACGCTCAAGTCAACGTTCGGTAGTCTGGTTGAGAAGCGTTTGCTCGTGCGCCGCGGGGGTGGTCGTTCTACTTGGTACGCGTTGCAGTAACGCTTCCGCCTCGATTCGGCACGTATCGCCATTTATCACGGGCCGCCTTCTGTAAGCGCCTTATTCTGACGATCGATTCGACTGTCAACTGCTGCGATCATTTTGAGAAGTCAAATGATCGTAGGTACTTAGATAGGTAGGAGATGATTGAGTGGGAGTGATTTTGAGCCTTTCTCGGTCTATCGCCGCACCGCGAAATCAGTACTTAAGTTACTGATAAATAATACATAACCGTTCGTTATCTATCGCCATCTATCCCGGACGGCGTCGCGTCAAACCCAGCCTTGGCGCCATAGGCTGGCATCGGTTAGCTCGCGCCAGTGCAGCAGATACACCTGCTTGGAATGCACGGCTTCCAGTTCGACCTGCTCGACGCGCATCGACGGCAGCTCGGGCTCGATGACCCGCACCACCACAAAATGCTTCTCGCGCTTGCGCGGCGTCACCGCCGTCCATTTCGTCAGCAGGAGCTTTTTGGAGCTCAGCGGGTTCATTGGCTTGCCGTGTTTGGGCGCCGCCGCTGCGGCACCGGGTTCAGGAATGACTCTCATGGCTGGTGATGATGCGCCACGGTGAGTCTTGTTGTGTGTCCCCGTGTCTTGCGGCGCGAACCGTCGGTCGTCTTGAGCAGTCGCACGACGCCAGCGGCGACTTCGCACTCGACATCGGTGCCGGGCATCAGGCCCGGGCTCTGCCGAAGCTTCTGTGGAATGGTGACCTGCACTCTGGAAGTGATTCTCATGGCGTACTTCATTCTTACTTATGTTGGTACCAATATTATTGATGACGCGTGGTTTCAAGGATCGGTGTCGCGGTCCGCGCTAAGGTTGCTGTTGCGCAAGCTGTGCGCGCGGCGTATCTCTAGACGCCCCTCGCTTCAGACTGCGAGAATGAGCAGGTCGCCCTGCTGGTTTTCGTCGACGACACCTTCGCGCTGAAGGACAACACGGCAATAAATATTCCGTTAACGCTGTAAGCGAAACGCTGGGTTGCTACTCAATTTCGAACATCGCCGCTGCCCGGTTCGCGGACCCATACTCCCGTGGCGGTCAGCGACTAACCTCATCGCCAATTGGCGTTCGCATCCCAGAACTCTACACTACGCTTATAGGCGAGCGCTTCGAGTGGAACCCCGGACCCACCTTCAGCGATACCGAGCGCGTTGCGCATCATGGTGATCGGAGTCATCGGCGTCTCCGTGGGTTCCTCAGTATATAGACAGCCGACCACACCCCAGTCCGCGTCGATCACGGTGCCCTCCTGACGCAATTGTTCTGCGCTGTACAGGATCACGATCAGGTAGTTTGCGATAGGGGCTTGTAGGCCCTCAAACCAGCGCACCAACACCGGCAATTCGCGGTGGTTGCGTGACTCGTAGCCCGAGCGTAGCAAATGCCGGTTGCAATCCGTAACGGGCACGGTCAGGCAGCGCGTAGACGTCCAATTGCGGTGTACGTGTAGTCTGCAGAAGGGGGCATAACCGGGCAATTCCTGTAGCGGCGCCTGCTGATTCAGGTGACGCTCAAACTCGGTCGCAGTAATGTCCTGGATGGTATTGCGTCGCTGCTCTCGTGGGAACAACCTGCGCAGGGCAAAGTTGGTCAGAATGATGCGCATGCCGGTCTCGATTGCATCGATTTTCTCGTCCTCACTGCATCCACCTCTATACCTGCGGTCAAAAGAGCGCTTGTTCGATGAAATTCGGCGCGACAGAGGTGCGAGGCACTACCGAGCGCTTCATTCGACGGCTTCTTGTGGATGCCTCCTTTGTCGCATCTGCGGGTTCAAACCATTCGCGCACATCCAAATCGAGCCCGATCCCATGCATGTAGTTGAACAGGGCTTTCTTGAGACCTGGTCCAAATTGATCGTGGTCTATGCCGGTGCTATCGGTGAAATTAATGTCATTTCTGGCGAAGGTGGCGTGCAACGGCGGGGTCAGGATCACGCCGTAGTCTTCTGGTCTTTTGCCAACCGGGGAATGCACAGTGCACGTGAAACGATGGAAAAAACCAGACTGAATGCAGCCCGCTGCGAACAGTTGCCGAACGTATTCCAAGGAATCGACGGTATCTTGCGCGGTTTGTGTGGGAAAGCCATACATCAGATAAGCGTGTACGAGAATGCCCGCGTCAGAAAAAGCGCGCGTGACCCGCGCGACCTGCTCAACTGAAACGCCCTTTTTCATGAGTTTGAGCAGCCGATCCGATGCGACCTCCAGCCCCCCGGTGACAGCGATACAACCGCTTTGCGCCAGCAGTTGGCATAAATCTGCATCAAATGATTTTTCGAACCGTATATTTCCCCACCACGAAATATTCAGATCGCGATCAAGGAGGCTGGTGGCGAGTGACTTCAATGCCTTGGGTGGCGCGGCTTCATCGACGAAGTGGAAGCCCGTTTGGCCGGTCTCCAGAACTAACGACTCGACTCGATGCATCAGCACGTCTGTCGTTGCCAAATCGTACCGAGAAATATAGTCCAGGTTGACATCGCAGAAACTGCATTGCTTCCAATAACAGCCGTGGGCGATGGTGAGCTTGTTCCAGCGACCGTCTGACCACAGTCGGTGCATGGGGTTGAGCATATCGAGTAACGACAGATAGTCATCCATCGGTAGACCATCGTAGGTAGGCGTACCACACTCTGAGAAGGCGATGTCTGGCTCTTTGCAATCAACGTAGTGATTTTTTTTTGTATAGGTTCGCACTAACTGATCGACGGGGCGCTTGCCTTGTAGATGTTCTATAAGCGCGAGCAGTGGCCTTTCGCCACTATCGAGCGTTATAAAATCGAAGTATTCAAAAACCCGCGGCTCGTTGAGCTCTCGCAGTTCGGTGTTGCAGTATCCGCCGCCCAAAGCGATGACAATCGCAGGATGAGATTTTTTCAATGTCTGGGCGATGCGAAAGGCGCCATAAACGTTTCCCGGGAACGGCGCCGTAATCAATACAAGCTCCGGCTGATGCCGTGCGACGGTCTCTAGAGTCAATGCGTGTAGGAGGTCATCGATTAGATTATTCGGGGCGGACAGTGCGGTGTGCAGTTGAGCGAAATGCGGCTGACTTGCCGCCAGCGACTCTGCGTAACGTACGAATTCAAATCGAGGGTCGACTGCAATACGGATTACGTCTGCCAGATCATTGAGGTAGAGCGTCGCGATATGCTTCGCTAGATCTTGCAAACCCAAGGTGCCAAAGGCCCAGTCGAGGGGGTCGTTATCCTCTTGCCCATTTTCCGTGTGCTGGCCTAAAACTCCGAAACGAGGCCCTTCTGGTAGGAATCGCCGTGATGCGATGCGGTGCGAAAGAGTCGGATCACGCCCTTGCAGAAAGCGCATGACTGGGCCGATGGAGGCGAGATAAGTTCCCAAATTCTCTGCAAAAAATTTTGTTTCAGTAGTTTCTTGTGTGCGCGGCAGTGCGAGGACTCGTTTGTGGATTGCCTGCAGGCCTGCCGGCGAAAGCAACTGATGCGCGAGGGCGATGGAAAGGTCGGCCTGATCGGCCTGAAAGCCGCGGGAACGCAGAAAGCCAGTCAGGTATGCCGTTGATGGGTAGGGCGTGTTGAGCTGAGTCATCGGCGGAATTATGGAGAGAATGCGCATTTCGCTCGTACTCGAGAGGGGCGGGTTAGGCGGTACTAGAGAATTCGGATTATGATTGACCCTATGGAGTTTACCCTCGACGTCCG
>CAIVRI010000164.1 GCA_903908265.1 uncultured Pseudomonadota bacterium | reverse complement strand
TCAGAGCCTGATTGCCGTCATCACCCAAGTACTGGTCAAACGCGCTGACAGCAGAGTACGCAAGGCGATCTGTGAGGTAATGGTGATGAATCGTGCCATCGGCAAGCTGATTCAGATGGACCAGACGCACCAAGTACCCGCGCAACTGCAAACCGGCCGAGATCAAGGCATGCAGACGCTTGACCAAGCCCTAATGGCCGGCGTGATGGCCAAAGAACTGGATCCGGACGCTGCCTATTTGAACGCACTCGACCGGCGTCCATTCCAGCGCTATGTGACGGACTCGACCATCTTACCGCGCCTCGAGTTGCCGGGAGCTTAAGGCCATGGCACGCATCGATGAATACCTCGCTGAAGTGATCACCCGCAAGGGCTCTGATTTGCACTTTATTGCCGGGGACCCAGCACGAATCCGCATGTATGGCGAACTCCAGCCCCTTCGTCCGGAACCCCTCAAGGCGGATTTCGTTCGGGAATTGCTATTGGAGATCATGCCGCAGAAGGCCCTAGCCCGGTTCGAGGACAAGGATGGCGCGGATTTTGCCTACCAAGTTGCAGGGCTTGCCCGTTTTCGCGTCAACATTTTGCGGCACTTAAACGGTATGGGAGCGGTGATGCGGGTCATCCCCGCCAACGCGTTAAGCCTGGATCAGCTCGGCATGCCCGATGCCGTGCGCAACCTCTGTAATATCCAAAGCGGATTGATTCTGGTGACCGGCAAGACAGGATCAGGTAAGTCAACCACGTTAGCGGCCATGATTGATGACATCAATACGCGCACACGAGGTCACATCCTCACCATCGAAGATCCGATTGAATTCGTTCACCATCGCAAGAACTGTCTAGTCAGCCAACGCGAAATCGGTACTCATGCGCACTCTTTCGCCGCCGCCGTGCATTCGGCCTTGCGTGAGGATCCAGACGTGGTGCTAGTGGGCGAAATGCGGGATCTGGAAACAATCAGCATTGCCGTCACGGCCGCCGAAATGGGCGTTTTAGTCATGGGCACCCTCCATACGAATGGCGCAGCCGCCACTGTCGATCGCATCGTGAATGCGTTTCCGACCGACAAACAGCCCCACGTACGCACTATGCTGTCCACCAGTCTGCGGGGCGTCGTCTCGCAGCAACTCATCCCGCGCTCGGGTCAGCCGGGCCGGGTTGCGGCGCTGGAAATACTAGTTAATTCCCCAGCGGTCTCCAATCTCATTCGGCAGGGCAAACTCGACCAACTCGAGACCACTATGCAAAGTGGAGCCGCCCAAGGAATGCGCACTATGGATGCCGCCATCCAGCAACTACTCGACGCCCGGGCGATCAGTGGCCGGGACGCCTACCGGAAAGCGATCAATAAACAGCGTTTTGAGGCCTATCGGGACGCTCTCTAAGCAAGAGCAAGCTCCGACTGGCATAATAGTGGGCCGATGATCACGGTTTCCCAAGCACCCATGCGTCGCATTCTTGTCACCAGTGCCCTACCCTATGCCAATGGACCGCTCCATTTTGGCCACATTCTCGAGGCCGTCCAGACGGACATCTGGGCTCGGGCGTTGCGTATGGCCGGCCACGAGTGTTTTTACGTCTGCGCAGACGACACGCACGGCACGCCCATCATGCTCAAGGCTCAAGCCGAAGGTGTGACAGCAGAGGAACTGATCGCCGGCATTGCAGCAGAACACCGAGCTACTTATCAGGATTTCCTGATCGATCACTCGATCTTTCATTCAACCCACAGTGACGAGAATCGGCGCTGCACAGAGCAACTTTTTCAGTCACTAGATACTGCCGGATATATCAGCCGCCGCTCAATACGGCAGGCCTATGATGCATCGGCACAGATGTTTCTGCCGGATCGCTACGTCAAAGGTACCTGTCCACGCTGTCAGGCAATCGATCAATACGGAGATAGTTGTGAGGTCTGCGGCGCGACCTACTCACCATCAGACCTCAAGGATCCAATTTCGGTCATCAGTGGGACAACTCCCGTCGAACGTGAATCCGAGCATCTGTTCTTTCGGCTTGACGCATTCGAGCCAATGTTGCGGGAATGGACGCGATCCGGCGCAATCCACGAGAGTGTCGCTAACAAATTAGAAGAGTGGTTTAGCGCAGGTTTGCGTGACTGGGATATTTCTCGGGATGCGCCCTACTTCGGCTTTGAGATCCCTGGTCACCCCGGCAAGTATTTTTATGTATGGCTCGATGCGCCCGTAGGCTACATGGCTGCGAGCCTCGCCCTCGCTGAACGCAAGGGTCTAGACTTCACGCGTTGGTGGGCAGCGGATAGTGATGCGGAACTGCATCACTTTATCGGCAAAGACATTCTCTATTTTCATACGCTGTTCTGGCCGGCTGTCCTTCAAGGCGCAGGATTCCGACGCCCGACGCAAGTACACGCGCATGGGTTTCTGACCGTCAACGGGCAGAAGATGTCGAAATCACGCGGTACCTTCATCACGGGACGCCGCTATCTCGAGCGTCTACCACCGGAACCGCTACGCTATTATTTTGCAGCGAAACTCGGCCCGGGCATTGATGACATGGACCTGTCGCTGGACGATTTCGTCAGCCGATTCAATTCCGATGTCGTTGGTAAACTGGTCAACATTGCTAGCCGCTGCTCGGGATTCATCGCCCGCGCAGGCGGCCGACTGGCAAGGACGCTGCCAGATCCCTCGTTGTACACGGAGTTTGCAGCAGTCGGCCCGCGTATTGCTGCGCTCTACGAATCTCGAGACTTCATTGCCGCAATACGCGAAATAGCGGCACTCGCGGACCGCGCGAATCAGTACATCGATGCGCAGAAGCCGTGGAACCTCGCTAAAGACCCGGCTCGGGCCGCTGACGTTGTGGCCGTTTGCACGCAGGGCATCAATCTGTTCCGCGTGCTCATGACCTACCTCGCCCCTGTACTGCCGGCAATGGCAGAGCGTGCCGGACACTTCCTCGGCCACCCTGTGGCACGTTGGGACGATGTCACTCTCCCTCTGCTCGGCACGGAACTTGCCGCGTACGAACCCCTCGCAATACGACTTGACCCCAAAGTGGTGGCTACTTTGATAGAAGAAAATCCGACCGCTGCTCCGGCCCCCGCGCAGCCCGCGGCCGCAACAACAAGCACGGCGGCCGTCGCGCCAAAACCAGCGACGCCAGCACCCGAGGCCAATGCCGCCGGTAAAGGCGAGATCACGATTGATGACTTTTCCAAGCTCGATCTGCGCATAGGCAAAGTGTTGGAATGCGGCCTCGTCGAGGGTTCTGATAAGCTGCTGCGCTTGCAGATCGATTTGGGCAACGGCGATATCCGTCAGATCTTCTCGGGTATCCGCGAGTCCTACGCGCCAGAGACCATGGTGGGGCGCAACGTCGTCGTGATCGCCAATCTGAAGCCGCGCAAGATGCGCTTTGGTATTTCGCAGGGCATGGTGCTCTGCGCAAGTAACGACAATCCGGGCGTATTCCTCGTCTCGCCAGATGACGGCGGCACCCTTGGCATGACCGTTAGCTGAGGCAATGACGGCAACTCTCACGGACCGCATTGACGCGATCCTGCCGCAGACGCAATGTACGCGCTGTGGTTACTCAGGTTGCCGTCCGTACGCGCAGGCGCTGGCCACAGGCGAGGCTTTGACGGATCGCTGTCCGCCGGGGGGCACGCCCGTAGCCCACGCATTAGCCGAGTTGCTTGGCACGCCCTTTCGCCCAGTCAATCCAGAAGTGGGTATCGAGGCGGCGCCACGCGTGGCCGTCATAGACGAGGCAGTGTGCATTGGGTGCGCCAAGTGCCTGCCCGCCTGCCCGGTGGACGCCATTGTTGGCGCCCGCAAACTCTTGCACACCGTGATCGCAGCAGACTGCAGTGGCTGTGAGCTGTGCCTGCCTCCTTGCCCGGTTGATTGCATCACGCTGGTGCCGGTGGATATCGTACCGCTGAATAGCCTTACGCTAGCCTCTCATGCCGTTACCTATCGTCAGCGGTACGAGGAGCACCAGCGACGGGAACTCAACCGCGAGGCGGACCGCCGCGCCCGACTCGCCGCTCGCGCTCCCGGTTGATGAAGGTGATGATCCTCGCAAAGCGCAGAGCGCTCTTTGAAATACTCCGATCGATCGATCCCGAACCCAAAACGGAACTAATTTACAAGACCCCATTTGAACTCTTGGTCGCCGTGATTCTGTCGGCGCAAGCGACTGATAAAGGCGTCAATTTGGCGACGGCAAAGCTGTTCCCCAACGCACACACGCCACAGGCGATTCTCGACCTGGGCCTACCGGGTCTGAAGTCGTTCATCAAAACTATCGGTCTTTACAACGCGAAAGCCGAAAATATCATGGGCATGTGTCGGCGGTTGCTGGACTTACATGGCGGCGAGGTACCACACGACCGGGCAGCGCTCGAAGCGTTACCTGGAGTCGGCCGCAAGACGGCGAACGTCATTCTCAACTGTGTCTTTGGTGAACCCACCATGGCTGTGGACACCCATATATTTAGGGTCGCGAATCGCACCGGGCTTGCCGGCGGCAAGACCGTGCACTCTGTAGAACAGGGATTGCTAGCTGCAGTCCCACCCGAATTTGCAATGCATGCCCACCATTGGCTGATTTTGCTCGGGCGGTATACCTGCAAGGCACGGCGACCGGAGTGTTGGCGCTGCCCGGTGCGCACCGCCTGCAGCTATCGGCCGAAGGAGCAGGAGCCTAGTGCGGTTAGTGCGAAATCGACCCGCTTGGCCGTCGGACGGGCTTTAAGCCGAGGTCGTGTAAGGCCCGCTTAAGCTGATGCACCCCATCACTAAAGCGGCCTTCATGACAGGCCGCCTCACCTAAATCACGAGTCCGATGCGCGGCGTCCGCACGCGCTGACACCCGGTGCGAGTTCCAGGCGACATCAAATTGGGCCAGTAGATGCGCACAATCGGCCGCGCTGGCGGCCGCGCTAGGCTTTGGCGTCATGATTGCGGCAAAAACGGGGGTGCCGGTCAGCAAACACACGGTAATCAGCCCAGCCCAATGTGAACGAACCGCCATGCCCTGTCCTCCCGACGCCGCTGCTGCGGCGATTGCGTAGGCTGGATCGTAGCCCAGTCCGGGCACTGGCAACCTGATTACCGGGTTAAGAGTCCTTAAGGTTAGCCCCCCCGGGGTCCTTCGCATCCCTTATCCTTGCACCGAAGGAGCCCGAATGAAAATCTTGCTCATCGAAGACGATCGCCGCGCCAGCGACTACCTCACTAAGGGCCTGCGAGAGCTCGGCCATGCCGTAGACCAGGCCTTTGACGGCGAAGCCGGCTGTAGCGTTGCACTCGCAGGCGGTTTTGACGTCTTAATTCTCGACCGGATGCTGCCAAAGCGGGACGGGCTGGAAATCGTAAAGGCGCTACGCGCCGTAGGCAGTACGGTACCGATCCTTATCCTTTCGGCACTCGATGAGGTCGACGAACGTGTCCAGGGCCTGCGCGCAGGCGGCGATGACTACTTGGCAAAACCGTATCACCTCGAAGAGTTGGCCGCGCGTATCGACGCGCTGGCTCGCCGGCCGCGCGATTCCGCCCCCATCAGTCGCCTTAAAGTCGCCGACTTGGAACTGGACTCCCGCAACCGCAAGGTAACCCGGGCGAACCGGAAGATCGAACTGACCACTCGAGAGTTTCAGTTACTCGAATTTCTTATGCGCCACACGGGACAAGTGGTCACACGGACAATGATCCTCGAGGCCGTTTGGGACTATCACTTCGACCCTAAGACCAATGTAATCGATGTGCATATCAGTCGCCTACGTCAAGCCATCGATAAAGGCTATGACGTGCAATTACTGCACACTATTCGTGGATCTGGCTACACGCTCACTGATGATCCATAAAGCGATGCAAATTCGGCCTTTTGCTCGCTCCTCGATTGCCCGCGTAGCGGCCTTAAACGGACTCCTGCTCGCCGCTTCGATGATGGTGGTCCTTGGAACCGTCTACCTTTGGACCTCGCGAATCCTCGCCAGCGAGGGTGACGAACTGGTATCCGTGGAAACCCAGTCCATAGGGGCTGATTTCCGAGAGAAGGGCCTTGATGCATTCGTAACGGAAATGATCGACCGCGCTGAAGATCCTTGGATCCGTGGCGGTATCTATGAAATGCGCGGTCCTCGGGGTGACTTTCTCGCCGGCAACGTTGTGGTACTGCCAGAACTGCATGCAGATGCCGCCGGGTGGGCGGAATTTGACGTCGACGTCGTCCATGGGGAGGCGAGCGTCCCGCGCCGAATTCGCGGCCGCATACTGACCCTCGACCATGGTTTTAGGGTCTTGGTGGGGCACGACGTACAGGACCGCCTCGCCTTTCGCAGCGTCATGCTGCGCAGCCTGGTCTGGGCGCTCGCCATGGTCATACTGTTCGGCTCCCTCGGTGGCTGGTGGCTAGGGCGACGCATTTCACGCACAGCGCAGGCGATCACCAAAAGCGCAGGGCGCATTGCACGTGGCGACCTCGGCGAAAGACTGCCTATTTCCGGCAGCGGTGACGAAATCGACGCGCTTGTGTCCCGTTTCAATGATTTACTCGGCCGTGTCGACACACTCACCGGAACCATGCGCGCCGTCCTCGACAGCACCGCCCACGACCTGCGGGGCCACTTGAATCGGATCCGAGGCGCAGCGCAGGATGCACAACAAGCCGCGCGAGAACCGGCGCAGGTCGAATCCACCGCCATAGTGATTGCTGAAATTGACCGACTCAGCGATACCCTACAGGGATTGCTGCGCATCGCTCTGGCAGAGTCAGGCACCGCGCCACTAGACGCTGTGGATTTATCGCGTCTGGCGGCAGAGCTCGTGGAGTTTTACGAACCCGTGTCCGCAAAAGGGCAACTGTCGTCCGTGATCGAAGCAAACCTGTACGTGCGTGGACACCGCCAATTGCTCGCCCAAGCGCTCTCCAATCTGCTCGACAACGCTATCAAATACGGCGGAGCGGCCCCAATCCTTGTGCGCCTCGTTGCCGAGGGAGAGATGGCTATCCTCAGCGTCCAAGACGGCGGCGTAGGGATCCCTGAGGACCAGCGGGAACTGGCGACCCAGCGGTTCCGTCGCTTGGGCGGCGCCTCCGGTTTGCCCGGTTCAGGGCTGGGCTTGAGCCTGGTTTCGGCAGTCGCGCGGCTACATCAAGCCACACTGCGACTGGAGGACGCCAGCCCAGGCTTGCGCGCCTCTTTGCGTATCCCGCTGGAGCGCTGAACCTTACTTTCTCTTTGGGATATAGAGATCTGTCAGCGTGCCTTCAAAGGCTTCAGCCGCGAAGCCTAGCGTTTCGGACAACGTCGGATGCGGGTGAATAGTCAGCCCCAAATCATGGGCATCGGCACCCAACTCGATGGCTAACGCGGTCTCCGCGATGAGTTCGCCGGCGTTCGTGCCGACAATACCCGCACCGAGAATGCGGTGAGTGTCTGGATCGAACAGAATCTTTGTAAAACCCTCATCCCGACCAAGGGCCAAGGAGCGCCCAGAAGCGGCCCACGGGAACAGGCCCTTCCCGACTGGGATGCCTTTGGCTTGCGCCTCGGTCTCCGTAAGACCGACCCAAGCCAGTTCCGGGTCGGTGTAGGCAACCGAAGGAATGACCCGCGCATCAAAGTATCGCTTCTGGCCTGCTGCGACTTCTGCAGCAACCTTTGCCTCATGGGTCGCCTTGTGCGCGAGCATCGGTTGCCCGACGATATCGCCAACCGCGAAGATATGCGCCACGTTAGTGCGTTGCTGATTATCGACCGGAATAAAACCACGCGCGTCGACTGTAACGCCAGCGGCTTCAGCGCCGATAAGTCGCCCATTGGGACGGCGCCCTATAGCCACCAAAACCCGATCAAAAGCCTGCTGCGCCGGCGCATCCTTGCCCTCAAAGGACACGACCAGATCCTCGCCCACTGCGATCCCCGTGACCCGGGTGCCCGTCCAGATCGCCGCGTAGTGCGAACGAAGTCGCTTCTCGAGCGGGCGAACCAGATCGCGGTCGGCACCGGGAATCAACCCAGGACCGAGCTCTACCACGCTGACTTTAGATCCCAGCGCACTGTAAACACAGGCCATCTCCAGACCGATGATGCCTCCCCCTATCACCAGTAAACGATTGGGTACGTCTTTGAGCTCCAGTGCGCCAGTGGAATCGATGATCCGCGGATCCTCCGCGACGCCAGCCATAGGAATCGGCTCAGACCCGGTCGCCAATATGCACTGCTCAAAACCAATCACCTGCCGGCCTGCAGGACCCTGCAACTCGACCCGGTGCGGCGAAAGAAATCGCGCCTCCCCCCGCAATACCTCTACCTTGCGTTGTTTAGCCAGCCCAGTCAGTCCCTGTGTCAGCTTGCCAACGACTTTAGATTTCCAACCGCGTAGTCGGTCCAAGTCGATCACGGGCTTGCCGAAGGAAATGCCGACCGCGTCCATTGCACCCGCCTCTTCGATCACAGCCGCGGCATGCAGCAGCGCCTTCGATGGGATACAACCGACATTGAGACAAACACCGCCGAGGGACGCCCAGCGCTCGACTAACGCGACTTTCAACCCGAGGTCCGCAGCACGGAATGCCGCTGTATAACCGCCGGGACCTGCACCGATAACCAACAACGGGAAGTGCGCGTCAGCGGCCACCTCATCGACTTGCGCCGTTGCGGCCACCGCCGGCTGCGTCCAGAGTATTGGAGCGGCCGAGGGCGCTGAAGCCACCGGTGTAGGCTGTGCCAAAGCAGCCTCAGCTACCTCGATGATTGCGATGACGCTTCCACCGGACACCCGATCACCCACATTAACTCGCAGTTCAAGGACGACGCCGCCGTGAGCCGCAGGCACGTCCATCGTCGCCTTTTCACTCTCTACAGTCAGCACCGGATCGTCAGTCGAAATCGTCTGACCGACCTTGATGAGCACTTCAATGACCGGCACATCCTTGAAGTCGCCTAATGGGGGTACGCGAATTTCAATCTTCACTGTACTGCCTCGAGCAGACTCGAAATATCCTCAAGCGCCTTGGCCAAATCCACAATGAAGCGCGCTGCACTCGCCCCATCAATCACACGGTGATCGTAGGACAGTGATAACGGCAACATAAGACGCGGAATAAAAGCGGCGCCATTCCAAATCGGTTTTATGGCCGCCTTGGAGACACCGAGAATAGCGACCTCCGGTGCATTGATGATCGGAGTAAATGCAGTTCCCCCAATTCCACCCAGGCTAGAAATTGTGAAACAGCCGCCTTGCATATCAGTCGCCGTGAGCTTGCCTGATCGCGCCTTATCCGAAAGACTAGCCAGATCTTTCGCAATCTCGTAGACATCCTTTCGATCCGCGTCGCGCAGCACCGGCACCATCAGCCCGTTAGTCGTGTCCGCCGCGAAGCCGATGTTCAAGTACTGTTTGAGAATGAGACTCTGCCCGGCTTCATCCAATGAAGCGTTGAACCGAGGATGCTTCTTCAGGATGTTCGCGCAGGCGCGGATGATAAAGGCCAGTGGAGTGAGCTTGATACCGAGCGTCTCAGAGGACGACTTAAGGGCCACACGCTTGGCCTCAAGATCGGTGATATCGGCCTCGTCATACTGGGTGACATGAGGAATATTGATCCAGCTAGCATGCAGCCGTGGTCCGGAAATTTTCTGGATACGCGATAAAGGCACAACCGAAATCGGCCCGAACTTCGCGTGATCGACCGTAGGCACACGCGGTAGGGCACCGCTGCCAGCACCTGATAGGCCGGTGGTTAGTGTTTGCTTGACCCAAGCCTTGACGTCCGCATGCGTAATGCGACCCTTAACGCCCGTACCTTGCACTCGCCCGAGAGCAACCCCAAGCTCCCGAGCCAGCAGGCGTACCGAAGGGCCCGCATAAGCGCGCGAAAAGCCCACGTCCTCTACCGGCGCCATGCCCGGCGCACTCACACTGCGAGCAGAAGTCACGTGCGCCTGCCCCGCAGACTCCGCGGGCACGGGAATTGATGGGACAGCCGCCGCAACTACCACGCGCGCCGGGGGTACGGTCGGCGTAGGCACTGCTTGCACGGCTTCAGCAGTCGCTTCGAGTTTAACCAGTACGGAACCTGCGGCGACTTTATCGCCTCGCCCGATCAACACAGCGGTCACGAGCCCTGCCGCTGTTGACGGCACGTCCATGGTGGCCTTCTCAGTCTCTAATGTCGCCAGCGGTGTATCCACTACAACGACGTCACCGACCTTGACGAGCACCTCAACGACTTCGACCGATTTAAAATCGCCAAGATCAGGTACGGCAATGGAGATTTCGGATGCCATGGTTCAAGCCGTCGCAGGGTTGGGCTTCGAAGGATCTATCCCGCACTGCTCTATGGCGGTAGCGACTACCTTAGCATCGATCTTACCCTCATCGGCAAGCGCCTTTAGAGTTGCCACCACGACATGATGGCGATCGACCTCGAAGTGCGATCGCAGCGCGGCACGCGCATCGGAGCGTCCGTAGCCATCGGTACCGAGCACCACGAATCGACCAGGAACCCACTCGCGGATCTGGTCCGGCACAATCTTCATATAATCGCTTGCGGCGATGAACGGCCCCTGACGACCCGCTAGTGCGTGGGTGACATAAGGGACCTGGGGCTGGTCCAGCGGATGTAGGCGGTTGAGGCGGTCCACAGCCAACGCTTCCCGACGCAACTCGGAGTAACTAGTGACCGAGCAAACGTCGGCCGACACCCCATACTCCTGTTCGAGAATTTGTGCCGCCGCGCGCACTTCGCGAAGAATGGTTCCGGACCCAAACAACGTCGCCTGTAATTTGCCCTGACGGCTTTCGAGGGGATAAATACCCCGCAATATACCTTCGATTACGCCCTCTGGGAGGGCCGGCTGAACGTAGTTTTCATTCATCACCGTCAGGTAATAATAAATACTCTCGCTTTCGACATACATGCGACGCATACCGTCTTGCACGATCACTGCCAGTTCGTAGGCGTAGGCTGGGTCGTAGGAGACGCAATTGGGAATAGTGCTCATCAACAGATGAGAATGTCCATCCTGATGCTGCAAGCCTTCACCTGCCAATGTGGTGCGACCGGCCGTGGCGCCAACCAAGAAGCCCTTGGCTCGCAGATCGCCAGCGGCCCACATGAAGTCGCCGACACGCTGGTAACCGAACATGGAGTAGTAAATATAGAACGGCACCATGTGGGTGCCGTGATTCGCGTATGCGGTCGCTGCCGCAATCCACGAGCACATAGCTCCACCTTCGTTGATGCCTTCCTCTAGGATCTGACCCTTAATGTCCTCGCGGTAGGAGAGCAACTGTTCTGAGTCTTGCGGCGTATACAACTGTCCTACTGAAGAGTAGATGCCAATCTGACGGAACAAACCTTCCATACCGAACGTGCGCGCCTCATCCGGGACAATGGGCACAACGTGCTTACCAATATTCTTGTCCTTAAGCAGGATGCCGAGCAGTCGCACGAATGCCATTGTCGTCGAGATCTCACGGTCACCGCTCGACTCAAGCAATGGCTGAAAGGCCGATAGAGGCGGCACCTCGAGCGCTGGCGCGATATTGAAGCGTGCGGGCAGTGATCCCCCAAGCGACGTGCGCCGAGCCTTTAGGTACGTCATTTCCTCACTATCATCCGCTGGACGCTTAAACGGCAGGCCAGCAATCTCTTCATCAGAGACAGGAATATTGAATCGATCGCGGAAAGCGCGCAGCGCCTCTTCATCTAACTTCTTCTGTTGATGCGTCGGGTTCTGCGCTTCGCCTGCCTTCCCGAGACCGAAACCTTTAACGGTCTTCGCCAGAATCACAGTCGGTCGCCCGGTCGTTTGCATTGCTTGCGCGTAAGCGTTCCACACTTTAGTCGAGTCATGCCCGCCACGATTGAGACGCCAGATCTCATCGTCAGACATATTGGCAACCAGCTCTTTCAGTTCGGCATACTTGCCAAAGAAATGCTCGCGTGTATACGCGCCGCCCTTGGCCTTAAAATTCTGGTACTCGCCATCGACACACTCCTGCATGAGTCGACGCAATAAGCCTTTTTGGTCACGCGCAAGCAGCGCATCCCAACGAGAGCCCCACACGACCTTGATGACATTCCAGCCAGCCCCGAGGAATGCAGCCTCAAGTTCCTGAATGATTTTTCCGTTACCGCGCACCGGACCGTCGAGACGTTGCAGATTGCAGTTGATGACGAAGACGAGATTGTCGAGACCCTCACGGACC
>CAIVRI010000163.1 GCA_903908265.1 uncultured Pseudomonadota bacterium | reverse complement strand
TGAGTGGAAGGTCCTCGATATCTCCCCAACCATCGCCGATGATCTGGGTATTGAAGTGCCGAGCGATCGTGCCATCCTCGCCGACATCGCCAAGTTCCGTACGGAACTGGTCGACACCTGTCTGGAAATGGACGACGTGGCAATGGAAGCCTATTTGGAAGGCACCGAGCCGTCGGTAGAAACCCTGCGCGCCTGCTTGCGCAAGGGCACGATTACATCCGCCTTCACCATCGTCCTGTGCGGTTCGTCGTACAAGAACAAGGGCGTGCAGCAAGTACTCGACGCGGTGGTCGACTACCTGCCAGCCCCAACTGACGTCGCGGCCATCAAGACCGTCGATGCGGATGGCAACCCAGTGGGCGAGCGCATTTGCTCGGATGATGAGCCGTTCTCGGCCCTCGCGTTCAAGGTCATCAACGATGCCTACGGCGCGCTGACCTTTATTCGCGTGTATTCCGGCGTGCTCACCAAAGGCATGTCCATCACGAACACCACTCGCGGCAAGCGAGAGAAGATTGGCCGCATGGTGGAAATGTTCGCGAAAGAAGCGAATCCCATCGAAGAAGCGCGCGCAGGCGACATTGTGGCACTCGTCTCGCTCGCCGAGACCGATACCGGCGACTCGCTGTGTGACACCTCGGCACAGGTCGTACTGGAGCGCATGCGCTTCCCAGAACCGGTGATCAGTGTGTCTGTGAAGCCCAAGAACAAGACCGAACTCGAGAAGTTCGGCGCAGCGCTTGGCAAGATGGTTCGCGCCGATCCTTCGCTGCGGCTTGAAACGGATCGCGAAACCAGCGAGACGATTCTGCGCGGCATGGGCGAGTTGCACCTTGAAGTGACCCTCGATCGCATGCGCACCGAATTCGGCGTTGAAGGCATCATGGGCCAGCCACAGGTGGCGTACCGTGAAGCCTTCACGAAGTCGATCGAAGAACACTACGTGCATAAGAAGCAGACGGGTGGCTCGGGCCAGTTCGCAGACGTATGGATCAAGTTCGAGCCGCTCGAGCGCGGTTCAGGCTTTGAGTTCGTCGACAAAACGGTCGGCGGTTCGGTCCCACGCGAATTCGTACCGTCCGTCGAAAAGGGCCTGCGCGTGCAGCTCGAGGACGGCGTGCTCGCGCGCTTCCCGACCGTCGACTTTAGGGCGACCTTGTTCGATGGCAGCTACCATGACGTCGACTCGAACGCGCTAACGTTCGAAATCGCGGCCAAGGCGTGCTTCCGCGAAGGCATCCGCAAGGCAGGTCCGGTCCTGTTAGAGCCGGTGATGAAGGTCGAGACCGTCACCCCGGGCGACTACCTGGGCGATGTGATCGGCGACATCAACCGTCGTCGTGGCTCCATTCTGGATCAGTTGGAGCGCGGTGCGAATATCGCCGTCGTGGCCAATGTGCCACTCTCGGAAATGTTCGGTTACATCGGCCATCTGCGTGGCATGACTTCGGGTCGCGCTTCGTACACCATGGAGTTCTCGCACTACGATCAGGTTCCGCGCAACGTGGCGGAAGCGGTGATTGAGGCGACGAACAAGCCGGCGGCCGGCGGCTAATGCACACCGGGTGACGGGGCTTGCCCCGTCGCCCGCAGTTGCAAAAAAA
Source organism: uncultured Pseudomonadota bacterium (assembly GCA_903908265.1). Classification (GTDB taxonomy): domain Bacteria; phylum Pseudomonadota; class Gammaproteobacteria; order Steroidobacterales; family Steroidobacteraceae; genus CAIKZZ01. The sequence continues at coordinate 11,852 of CAIVRI010000163.1, read as the reverse complement.
GGGCGTCTTAGGACGCCCTTTTTTTATTAACGACATGCCCAGCGCCTGGTTTAGGGGTCTAGGCGCCCCCCCGGATTGAGAGAGACGGGCACAAAAGCGCTGGCCTGTACGGCCATGGCAGCTCGTCCCACAAACAATGCATGCACTCGAAACGCGTCCAGCACTGTAGTTAGGTCAACTTAAGCATTCTTGACCCGACAATCTGCCGGGCATTACCGCATTGCGATCCGATCGGCGCCATCGCCATCGCCACGCCAAAGCGGCTATCGGCTCAGGCAACCCTAGATCAACGAGCGCGCCTGACGCCCCTGAGCGCATGGCAATCGATGAGGCGACTTACTCGCCTGCCAGAAGGTTATAATTCCGTTTTCCCCGAGAAAAACCGTGCTACAGCCGGATTTGACCTGAACTATGTGGATCGTCCACCTCGCCCTACGCCGTCCCTACACGTTCATCGTGTTGGCGCTCACGATCCTGCTGCTCGGGGGCTTTGCGATCCTGCGTACGCCAACCGACATTTTTCCAAACATTCGCATTCCAGTCGTCGCTGCGATCTGGAACTACTCTGGCCTGCCACCCAAGGAAATGGCGAACCGTATTGTGCTCATGCCCGAACGGGTAGCGCAAACCACCGTCAATGACGTCGAGCACACGGAGTCGCAGTCACTGAACGGCATTTCGGTGGTGAAGTATTTCTTCCAACCCAACACCAAAGAAGATCTCGCGTACGCACAAATTGGCATTGTCTCGCAGACCCAGTTACGCGCGCTGCCCGTAGGCACCACTCCACCGTTCGTGCTGGCCTTTAATGCCTCAACCGTGCCTATTTTGCAGATCGCCGTCTCCAGTGATTCGCTGCCGGAGGCCAAGGTATTCGATCTGTCGAACACCATTCTGCGCACTGGCTTGGCGACGGTACAGGGCGCCTCCACACCGTGGCCCTTCGGTGGCCAGCAACGGCAGGTGCAGGTCGATCTAAACCCACAAGCGCTGCAGGCGTACGGCTTATCCGCTGCGGACGTCAGCACCGCGATCGGCGCACAGAACCTGATTCTGCCGACCGGCACGCAGAAGATAGGCGATCTGGAGTACTACATCGGTCTGAACGCCAATGTGCGCACGGTCGAAGAACTGAACTCGCTACCGATCACGGTCCGTGGCGGAAAAATAATCTACGTGCGCGATGTAGCGCACGTACGCGATGGGTTTCCACCACAATCCAACATAGTCCGCCGCGATGGCCACCGCGCCGTTTTAATGAGCGTCCTGAAAACCGGCGATGCCTCGACACTCGACATCATTAAAGGCATTAAGAATCGTCTACCTGGTATTCGCGATACCCTACCCAAGGAACTGGACGTTAATTTAATTGGCGATCAGTCGATGTTCGTACGGGCCGCCATCAGTGGAGTGGTCCGCGAGGCCATCATTGCAGCGGCCCTGACCGCACTCATGATCCTGCTTTTCCTTGGCAATTGGCGCAGCACGATCATCATTGCCATTTCGATCCCACTCTCTATCCTCACCTCAATTATCTGTCTGTCCGCATTGGGCGAGACGATCAACATCATGACACTTGGCGGCCTGGCTCTCGCTGTCGGCATTCTGGTCGACGACGCTACCGTCACGATTGAAAATATCGAGACACACCTCGCACGCGGTCAAGATGTCCAGAGCGCCATCCTGAAAGGTGCAGAACAAATTGCACTGCCCGCACTCGTCTCAACGCTGGCGATCTGCATTGTTTTCGTACCCATGTTCCTGCTTCCAGGCATCGAAAAATTTCTCTTCGTGCCCTTGGCTGAAGCGGTTATTTTCGCAATGCTCGCGTCCTACGCCCTGTCGCGCACTCTCGTGCCCACGCTCGCGAAATATTGGTTGAAAGCACACCAGGCAGGTAACGCCAATGTCGCTCGGGGCGTCTGGGGCCGATTGGAGGCCGGCTTTCAAGCCCGCTTCGAGCAGGTACTGGCAGCCTACCGTGGCTTGCTGGAAACGGCACTGCAGGCGGGTTGGCGTTTTGTGGGGCCTTTTCTGCTCGCCATGTCGCTGACCGCACTCATTGCGTTTCCGATAGGCCCGCTACCTGGCCTCGGGCAGGACTTTTTTCCGGCGGTAGACGGCGGACAGATCAAGTTGCACCTGCGCGCACGCACCGGCTCGCGCATCGATACGACCACCCGACTCTGTGATGCCGTCGAGGCGAGTATCCGACGGGTGATCCCAGCAGATGAAATAGAGTCCGTCGTCGACAATATCGGACTGCCAAACAGTGGCATCAATCTCGCCTATTCGACGTCCGCGCCCATTGGGCCCGGGGATGCGGACATCTACGTCATGCTGAAGCCTCAGCATGCACCGACACAGCAGTACGTGCGCTTGCTGCGGCAACAACTGCGCGAAGAATTCCCCTCAGTCCAGTTCGCGTTCTTGTCGGCTGATATCGTAGGACAGATCCTGAACTTTGGGCTACCTGCGCCAATTGACATCCAAATTTCGGGCTTCAACGTTGAGGGTAATCACGCTTATGCGAATGTGCTCTACGATCGCCTCAAGACGATACCTGGCATTGTCGATCTGCGGGTCCAGCAGGCCGTTGATTACCCGACGCTGAACGTGAATGTCGATCGGTCGAAAGCGGCAATGGTCGGGCTCACCGAGAAGGACGTCGCCTCGAGCTTGCTCATTTCGCTGTCAGGCAGTGCGCAGACCGCGCCATCATTCTGGATCGATCCCAAGAGTGGCACTACTTATTCAGTCGTGACTCAGACGCCGCAGTACTTGATGTCGACGCTTGCCGACCTCAAGGCCACGACCGTGACGGCCAGTAGTGCAGGCGCGAACGGCATGAGCCATGAGTTATCGAACCTTGCCGACTTCCACAGAAGTGCCTCACCCGCCGTAGTGACCCACTTCAATGCCAAGCCGGCAATGGACGTGTTTGGTTCAGTGGACGGCGCTGACCTCGGCTTCGTGGCCAGTGCAGTGCGCACGGTCCTAGCGGAAGTCAAAGCACAGGCGCCACGCGGCACCACCACGACGATCAAGGGCCAGATTGAGACGATGAACTCCTCATTCACTGGGTTACTGCTGGGCCTTGCGGGCGCGGTTGTGTTGATTTACTTGCTGATGGTGGTCAATTTCCAGTCTTGGTTAGACCCATTCATTATCATTACCGGACTACCGGCCGCCTTGGCAGGCATCGTCTGGATGCTGTTTCTCACGCACACCACGGTCAGCGTACCGGCGCTGACAGGCGCTATCATGTGCATGGGTGTAGCGACCGCGAACAGTGTGCTCATCGTGAGTTTTGCGCGCGACCGAATGCAGGCAGGCGACAATGCAATGAAGGCGGCCTCATTTGCTGGTTTCACCCGCTTCCGGCCGGTCGTGATGACCGCAATGGCGATGGTGATCGGGATGGTACCCATGGCCCTCGGCTTTGGCGAAGGCGGCGAGCAGAATGCGCCGCTCGGTCGTGCAGTCATTGGCGGCCTTATTTTCGCGACCTTCGCGACCCTGTTTTTTGTTCCCACTGTGTTTTCGATGATTCATGGTCATCGCAAGCAATCGCCGTCGCACGGAGACGCGCATGTCTAATGCTCTATTATCGGGTGACTCGGCGCCGGATGCGGCGCGCCGCACCCGGCAACTGCGTCTGGGACTGATCGTGGCGGCCCTTTTGCTTGCTGCATTTGGCGTTGGCAGCCGACTATTTGATCGCCGCCATCTGGCGGAGCAGACCCAAGCCGCCGCTATTCCAATCGTCACGACGCTTAGGCCTGCGCCTGCACCGGGTGGCGAATCGCTACTGCTGCCGGGTACGGCGCAGGCTTACGCCGAAGCGGCCATCTATGCGCGCACCAGCGGCTATGTAAAGTCTTGGAAGACCGATCTCGGCGCACGCGTGCGCAAGGGCGCGCTACTGGCCGAAATCGATACGCCCGATGTTGACCAACAGTTTCATCAAGCGCAGGCGGACGTCGCTACGGCACGTGCAAGCTATGAGATTGCACGCACCACCGATCTACGCTGGCGCGAGCTCCTCGTTTCCGAATCGGTTTCGAAACAGGACGCCGAACAGAAAGCCGCAGATGCAGCGAGCCGGCAAGCCGCACTGCAGTCGGCTGAGGCGAACCTCGCCCGACTCCGGGAACTACAAGGCTTCAAGCGAATCCTAGCGCCCTTCGACGGCGTCGTCACCCAGCGCGTAACAGACGTGGGCGCACTCGTCAGCGCCGGTCAGAACGCAGGCGCGCCGCTATTTCGGGTCGCTGATGTAAGTCGACTGCGCATCTACGCGGCGGTGCCGGAAGCCTATGCTGCACAGATTCTGACTGGCACGGGGGCGACAATTAACTTCGATGGCCGTCCTGGCAAGTACAAAGCCACCGTCACGTCCACCGCAGGCGCGCTCGACCCGGCGACGCGTTCGCTGCAGATCGAGCTACAAATGGATAACGTGCGGGGCGCCCTGCTCGCCGGCGCTTATGCGCGGGTGCACTTCGACCTCGGCGCGCAATCGCAGTTGCCGCGCATCCCGGTCACGGCGTTATTGTTCCGAGGCGACGGCCTGTGGGTGGCCACCGTGGGCGAGGATCATCACGTGGCGTTGCACAAAATCATCCCAGGGCGCGACTTTGGCACCGAGATTGAGATTCAGGACGGTGTCGGACCGGGCGATGTGGTGGTCGCGGATCCGCCGGACTCACTGATGGACGGCGCATTGGTCCGTATTGCACCGGGCAAGACCCCCTGATCATGCGCATGTGCACGCTCCTGCTCGGGTTGATGCCGCTGGCGGCCTGCACCCTGACCCCAACGACTGCCGCCATGCCCACGCCGGTGCCCGCGGTGTATGCGGAGGCGGGGGAATGGATCGCCGCCGAGCCCGCCGACGCGGCCCCCAAAGGCCCATGGTGGACCCGATTTGATGACCCAGCACTCAACCTGCTTCAGGGCCAACTGACCGAGGGCAGCCTGTCCCTAAAAATCGCGCTCGCGCGCCTGGAGGCCGCCCAGGCCACTGCACAGGCCGCCACAGGCGCGTTATGGCCCAAGATCACGGCTGGCGTCACCGGCCTACGCGCCGAGACGTCGGCCCACGCCCCCAGCTATTCGGCGCTGCGCCCCAATCCCGCCGATGATTTCACGGCTGGCGGATCACTGTCGTATGAGATCGACCTCTTCGGTCGGGTCCGCGCCAGTGCCCGCAGCGCGCAGGCGCTCGAGGCCGCGGCAGCAGGGGATCTGGCGAGCCTGGAGTTGGCATTGCGCGCCGAGTTGACCAACGATTACTTTCAGTTGCGGGCTATCGATGCCGAGGTCGAGGTACTGACCCATACCCTCGCCGACGACCAGAAGGCCTTCGATATTACGGACCGGCTCTACCGCGGCGGCGCGGTGCCTAGCAGTGATGTCTCCCAGTCCCGCTCGCTGCTTGAGAATGCGCAAACGCAACTATCCACTGCACGTCTGCGCCGCGCCCAGACCGAACATGCGCTGGCGGTCTTACTCGGCCACAACCCGTCCGAATGGCATCTGCCCTACGCACCCCTGCCGCCCACGGTCAGTCTGCCGCCGGTTGCACCCGGTCAGCCTTCGACCTTGCTGCAGCGTCGCCCGGACGTCGCCGCCGCAGTGCGCCGGGTGGAGAGCGCCAACGCTGCCGTCGGCATCGCCCGCAGCGCCTATTTTCCGGTCTTTACGATCGGCGCTGCGCTCGGCCGTGAGAGCACGCAGAGCGCTACTTGGTTCGAAGCGCCAGCGCGGTTCTGGAGCGTCGCGCCATCGGCGTTGGTGACCTTGATCGATGGCGGACAGCGCCGCGCCCAAGTGCGTGGCGCCAAAGCCGCGCTCGAAGAGGCCACGGACAACTACCACCGCACCGTGCTCAGCGCCTACCAGGACGTAGAGGACAGTTTGGCGGGCGTGCGGGAACTGAGCGATGCGCAACACAGCGCCGAGCGCAATGCAGAAGCCGCGCACAGCACGTGGACCCAAGCCATGCATCGCTACAGCGCTGGCGCAACCACCTACCTGGAAGTGGCTGCGGCCCAAAATGCGCTCTTGGTCGCACGACTGAACGCCATTAGCCTAGAACAAGGACGGATCGCCGCCACGACGCAACTGGTGCGTGCCTTGGGCGGCGACTGGCATTGAGCAGACGCCCAAGCGCGCAATCCTAGCGTAGAACCGGCAAGCTGCCGGCAGCCGCCTTCGCGCTGCGCGCCGACACCACATGATCGATCAAGCCGCATGCACGGTCTTGCCGCCCAGAATCGTGCGCACAATGCCAATATCGACCAATCGGTCGGGATCGGTGTCGTGCGGATCGGCACCCAGCAGCACGCAATCGGCTAACTTGCCCGGGGTGAGCGAACCTTTGCGGTCTTCCTCGAACGAAGCATAGGCCCCATTGACCGTACAGACGCGTAGCGCCTCCTCTACCGTGATTCGCTGCGAGGGGCCCCACACACGTCCTGCGCGATCCTTGCGCGTCACCATGCTCTGTAAGGCCATCATGGGCTCATACGGTCCCGGCGTGAAATCGGAGGCTGGTGCCACCGGGATACCCGCATCGATATAACTGCGATGGGTAAACATGTGTTCCATTTTCTCCTCGCCATACTCCGACCATTTTTCGCCGTGGTAATACGCATAGGTATAGAACGGCGCGGGAATCACACCCAACGCTTTGATGCGAGCGATCAATTGCGCGTTCATGAGCGAACAATGTTCGATGCGCAGCCGTGGATTGGGGCCGACCCAGCCTTTCAGCGCCCGTTCGTACGCATCTAGGACCATCGCAATGGTGACATCGCCATTGGCGTGGATACCGATCCGAAAGCCATGGGCTAGCGCATCGTCCACGGCCGCATCGATCTGCTGCTGATCCATGGTGAGGATGCCGTAATCGTCGGGCCGACCGGCATACGGTGTCTGCATGCGCATGGTGCGCTCCGAAGCCGATCCATCGGCAGCGTACTTCACCGCACCGATCCGGATCATCTCGTCGCCAAAGCCAGAGCGCAGTCCTGCCATTTTCATGCCCGCGTAGATTGGATCCAGGCCAGACGGCATCGCCGTAATCCGAAAGCACAACTCGCCCGCCGCACGCGCGTCCTGATAGGCGATAAAGTTATCGCGCTCGGTGAAGGCATCGGTGGTCGAAGTCAGTCCACAAGCCGCCATTTTTCGCGAACTCAGCGCCGCCGACTGGGCGCGTGATGCCCGATCCTCCACCGGCCACGTGCCGACCTTTTCAAACACCCCAACGGCCAGCTCCGCCACCTTCCCGGTCAACTCGCCCTGCTCCCGGAAGTACTTCCCGCCCACCGGGTCGGGCGTGTTCGGGCCAATGCCCGCGAGCACAAACGCCTTGGAGTTGACCACCGCCGTATGGCCGCCGCGGTGGCGCACCATCACCGGATGGCTAGTGACCACGGCATCGATGTCCTGGCGGGTGAGCGCACGGCCCTCACGGAACTTCGTGTCGTCGTACATGATGCCGATGACCCAGTCGCCCGGTGGGGTCCGCGCCGCTTGGCGCGCAAGCGCCGCCTTCACCTCGGCAATACTGGCCAGCCCGACATCCACGCCGGTAGCCGCGCTCTGCAACAGCGGATGGCTATGGGCATCGATAAAGCCGGGCAGCAAGGTCTGCCCCCGTGCATCGATGGTGCGCGTGTGCGCGCCCGTAAACTGCCCAACATACGTGGCACTACCCACGGCCAGGATGCGGTCCCCACGCAGCGCGATCGCCTGTGCACGCGGCTGCATGGCATCCATCGTATAAACCCGGGCGCCGGTGATCACCGTGTCCGCAGCGCCCTCAGGGCGGTCCACACAACTGCCGGCACTGTGGCGCTGTACGGCTGCCGCACATGCCACCGGCAGGCTCACGGCCGCACTGGCCAAGAAAAAGCGGCGTGACAGGGTACTCATGGCGTCAGACCTCAGGTTGCAATGGCGGCGTTCCCCCACGGGATTGGCCGATACTAAACCCGATCGCCCAACACAGCCGTACCGACGGGCCTGGTATGAAAAAAAAAGCCGCTGTTGGCCACTCTGGAGGCGAGGGTTGAAAAACCGCTCGTCGGGACGAACTATTGCGTCGCCTGCGCTTATGGCGAAAGGGTGACCCGATTCCGTCAAACAGGGCCAAGGATTGCACGCCTGCGGTGATGCGAAAAAGGGCGCAGTGGTGCAGGCGACCATCAAGTACGCATGTGGATTTGGCGCTTCGCCGACGCCATCGCGATTCCTGCCATCAGCATGTCGAGCGGGTCGGTATCGACTGAGTCAAGCGCAGCAGTCCGTATGCGAGTCAGCTTGAGCAGGCCTGAGACGCGGTGAGACTGTCTGCGATTTCGCAGGTCGCTACATTCGCCATCATCTTCGCGGAAAATGTCGTGAGTAATTGACATTTAGGCTGACGCTCCTGCATCTCGCGCAGGTCGGCGGCATGCCGGTGCGCATTCTTGTATGCGCAGTGGGAGGCATCGTCACGATGCTGTCAGTCACCGGTGTCTATATCTGGATGAGGAAGCGACGTGTACAACTCATGTCTGCGCTAAAGCATTCCGGGATGGCGTCGCGTTAGTACGGAACCCAGTCAGGCGATCGTGGCGGCCAAAGCGTCACCCAGCAGCCGCCGGCTAGCGTGGACCGAATCGGGGATAGCTATTGGGTTCCCGGGTAAGCAGCTGCAGGAACCTCATGTTCAGGAACAGCTTGTTCAGCCCCAGTAGTTCCTCTTGCAGGATTCCCACCTCCGCGAGGCTGTGCAGGTAAACCGACGCCGTCTGGCGCTTGGCGATGCCCGCTTCGACGACGTTCTCGATGCGGCAGTAGGGCTGGACGAAGATCAGGTCGATCAGCTCGCGGCTGTATTGCTTCGGGACCACCTTGCGCGCGTAGTCAGCCGTGTCCTCGATCAGGGTCCTGACCGCCGCGATCTTCGCCAACGTCCACTCGGCCGTCTCCTCGACGGCCTGCAGCATGTAGAGCAGCCAGGGTTCCCATCGGTGGCTGGTCGTCACCGAAAGGAGTGTGTCGTAGTAGGCCGCCTTGTTCTGGATGATGTAGCGCGACAGGTACAGGACGGGCTGGTCGAGCAACCCCTGCTCCACGAGCATCAGGAGGTTCAGGATGCGACCCGTACGACCGTTGCCATCGGTGAACGGATGGATCGCTTCGAACTGGTAGTGGGCGACCGCCATGCGGATGACAGGGTCGAGATCCGCCGCGCCGTGCACGAAGCGCTCCCAGTTCCCGAGCTTGTCGCGCAGTCGTGATTCGACTTCGGGAGGCGTGTAGATGACCTCACCGGTCCTGTCATTGGCGAGTCGGGTACCGGGCACCTTGCGCACTTGCATGCGCGTATTCTTGATGATGCTGCAGATATCCTCCGCGGTGCGCGTTGTCAGCGGCCGCTTCCTGATCGAGTCGAATCCCGCCTGGAGCGCCGTCCGATAGCGCAGGGCCTCCTTGGTCGCCGGATCCGTTGGCATCGACGCAAGCCGCGCGTGTCGAAACAATGCGTCGCTCGTCGTGACGATGTTCTCGATCTCGGAGCTGGCCTGCGCTTCGAGCAGGGGAATCGTATTGACCAGGACAGTCGGGTTGGGAATCAGCGCGGTGGCCTGCCGCAGCGCTGCCAGCGCCGCCCTCGCCCTGACGCAGGCCTTGAGCACCGCCTTGGTCTCCAGGTCGACGGCCGGCGGCAAGTCGGGCAGGTCGTTGTAGGGGCGGGAGGGATCGAAACCCATATGTCGGAAAATATCAGAACTATCGACATTAGGCCATCTGCATGTCGATGGAGTCGACATCGACTGGGTTACGCCGACTGGTGCCAAAAATGCGAGGCAGCCTGACCAGGCCTGAGACGTGGTGAGGCTAAGTGAGATTTCGGGAGAAAAATGGCGGGCCAGAAGATACCAGATCGCAAACCGCCTAAGTTTTCCAAGGGCGAGCAAATCAAGCACTTGGGGTTCAAGGCCTCATTCTAAATGTTGAGACAGCTATTCGATACGGCGATGTAACCCGAGAGGCCAGATCGACTTGATAGCTATTCGGGATCGAAGCAAACATGCGGCTTCATGAAACCAGAGGAGCCAGCAGCATGCAATTCCACCCACAAGAACGAATCGACGCAAAGCCCGAGCCGAGCCCTATGGCCATCATTGGTGCCATCCTCGCCCAAGGCGCTATCAGGTGGATCGGCAAAAAAGAGAACAGCGGGCATCCGCTCAGATAACCAGTCCAAGAGTTGCGTCAGATAAATCACCGGATGCAACATCACTTTCAGACTAAACAAATGGTGCCTTGGATACCAATGCGGTCAGTTGTGTCACAAGGTTAGAGGATGTGTACTGCGGGGGTCTAGGTTGGCCCTTTTGTACGTCGCAATCCAATACTTTGAAAACAGCGGCCCTGTTCGAGTCGTTGTTGATCAGTTTTTCAACTCCGTAATAAGCGCCGATCAACCCCCCAACGATACAGGCGTTCGTGTCAGTGTCACCACCTAACGCCAATGTTTGAGTGAGGGAACTGCGGAAACCAGTTTTTTCCTTAAGATGAAAAAATGCATGGATAAAGCCGATTTTTACAAATCCCATGTTTGGCTTACCGTCTGGCAATTCTCCCGACATTGCATCTTCAAACCATTCAAAGACTTCACTTTGAGTGGGCTCCAAATATGAACGAACTGATGCTAAAGCCCCCTGCTGATCCTTCGGATTAAGAATCAGATGCCGGATAGCCAAAGTGTAGGCAGCAGTTGCCTGTTGGCAAACAATATGCGGGTGGGTCAACTTGGCATCGTTCATTGCGATTGCGATTGCAGCAGTCTCATCTGACCCACAAGACGCTATCGCCAGAGGTGTAGCTCGCATCAAACTTCCGTTTGCTTTTGACTCACTGTTTGACTGTGCTGCATTTCGCAAAACAACTTCAGAAACTTTTTGAGAGCTCCGATCCACATGCTTCAAGGCTGAACTTGTTGCATTGCCCATGTCGAAAGGTTTTGAGTCTGCCCAATCGCTATAGGATCTTGCCACGACATCTTGGTCATACACACCATTGTTCTCAGCAAGTGCGTTTACTAACGCCATCGTCATTTCGCCATCATCAGTGAATTGGCCTGGTGCCAAGTCAAATACTCCGCCCCCAGGAAAAGTCATTGCATGATCAATGTCTTGGCGTGTCGGTCGACGTCCAAGAAATTCGAGAACACCTCCAGCGGCATCCCCAACTAATGCCCCAATAACAGCGCCAAAGGAAGCGCTTTGGGATGGTGACAAATTTTCAAAAGTCATAATTTACGGCGAACAGATTTAGTCTATGAAAGTCAACCAGCTACATGTTTTGCAATTAATGCGGCAAACTTCTCAATCGCTTCCATGCTAGGAGGAACCATCGCCCCCGGTTCTGATTTGGCCAAGACATATTCTTTGTAGATTGGAATACCGTCCATCTCATCGACCTGGTATGCAATCATCTGGAGGCCCGCCAAATCCAAGAATTTAATTATTTCGTGCTCTTCCATCTTTTATTCCTTTGGGCTTAATCGATTGGCTAATGAATATAGTCGGTCAAATTTGGAAACCGTCAGCGCCATTCTAGAAGCCCTCTAGTTCGCCAAGCGATCCCCGCCATTTAAAATTAACGAAGTTTCCGCATCCCGTCTCAGCACTAGACCAGGCAGTACTCTCCCACCACCATGAATCCACCGACGCAACTCCTGCGCCGCACCTGGCCAGTCCCGCTGATTGACCCGCCGCCTAAGCGTCGAAGCCTGCAACCGACCGGCCCCAAGGTTGAATGTGAAATCAACAATGGCCGCAAGC
>CAIVRI010000162.1 GCA_903908265.1 uncultured Pseudomonadota bacterium | reverse complement strand
CATCCTCCCAGGCGTCAACCAGGTGAACGTCAATCCGAAAGTCGGCCTGACCTTCGCCGCCGCGCTGCGTGCGTTCCTGCGTCAGGATCCCGATGTCATCATGGTGGGCGAAATCCGCGACCTCGAGACGGCGGAAATCGCACTCAAAGCCGCGCAGACGGGCCATCTCGTGCTCTCCACGCTGCATACCAACGACGCGCCCCAGACACTGACCCGCTTGGTCGACATGGGCGTAAAACCCTATGCCATTGCCACCTCCGTCAGTTTGATCATCGCGCAGCGGCTGGCGCGTCGGCTCTGTGCACACTGCAAACAACCGCTGGAAATTCCTGTTGACGCCTTGCTACGTGAAGGGTTCACGCAGGTGGATGTCGACGCCGGCATGAAAATCTATGGGCCCGCCGGCTGCAGTCATTGCACCGATGGTTACAAAGGTCGGGTCGGCATCTATCAGGTCATGCCCGTCACGGAGACCATCGGCCGTCTCATCATGGAGGGCGGCAACGCCATCACGATCGCCGATCAGGCACGCCGCGAAGGCGTGTGGGATCTGCGCACCGCCGGGTTGCACAAGGTCCGCAATGGCCTGACCAGCCTGGACGAAGTTAACAGCGTCACGATCGAGTGACGCGAGCCGCAACAGCCCATGCCGCCACTCGCCAAGTCTCGTAAGAAGGACTTCCCGTTTCTCTGGGAGGGTCGTGATCGTCGCGGCAACAAAGTCCGCGGTCGCACCGTAGCCTCGAACAAGCATGCAGTCTGGCTCGAACTACAAAAGCAGGGCATTGTCCCGATCAAGGTCAAGAAGCAAACGTTGGGCTTTGGTGGCCAGAAAAAAGCGACCCCTGCGGATATTGCGATTTTCTTCCGGCAAATCGCCACCATGTTGGCCGCCGGCATTCCGCTCGTGCAGGCCTTCGAAATCATTGGCAGCGGCAATGACAAACCGGCCATGCAGTCCTTGATCATGGACGTGAAATCGCAAGTGGAGAGCGGACTGACGTTCGCCGAAGCGCTCGGCAAACACCCGTTGTACTTCGACAAACTCTCCGTCAATCTCGTGCATGCGGGGGAGCACGCCGGCGCGCTGGAGACCCTGCTCGACAAGATTGCCACTTACAAAGAAAAGACCGAAGCGATCAAGAAAAAGATCAAAAAAGCGCTGTTTTATCCCGTCACTGTGCTCGCCATTGCAGTGATCGTGACGGTGATTCTGTTGATCTTCGTGATCCCGCAGTTCGAGGAGTTATTCAAGGGCTTTGGTGCAGCATTGCCACCCTTTACGCAAATGGTGGTCGACCTGTCACAACTCATGCAACACCACGGACTGGAACTCGCCGCGGTGCTGTTCGCGGCCGGGTGGGGCTTTGCCTACACGTTGAAGCGTTCCCGTCCGATGCAAGAGCGCATGGATCGCATGCTGCTCCATGTTCCCATCGTCGGTCCGATACTCGTGAAGGCGGCCATTGCCCGCTACGCACGCACGCTGGCGACCACGTTCGCGGCTGGCGTGCCACTGGTCGAAGCGCTTTCTTCGGTGGCCGGCGCCACGGGCAACATCGTCTATGAATCCGCCGTGCTGCGCATGAAGGATGAAGTGGCGACCGGCCAGCGCCTGCAACGCGCCATGGAAAACACCCAACTGTTCCCAAACATGGTCGTGCAAATGATTGCCGTGGGCGAGGAGTCCGGCTCGTTGGACCAGATGGCCAGCAAGGTGGCTGATTTTTACGAACTGGAAGTCGACTCCGCGGTCGATTCGATGTCGAGTTTGCTTGAGCCGCTAATCATGGCCGTCCTTGGCATCCTCATCGGCGGCTTGGTCATCGCGATGTATCTACCCATCTTCAAACTCGGCTCCGTGGTCTGATCCCGTGGAGATGGTAGAACTCCTGCGCGCCTCCCCCGGCACCTTCGTCACGGTCTGCGTCGCGCTAGGCCTCGTGGTGGGGAGTTTTCTAAACGTCGTCATTCATCGGTTCCCGCAGATGATGAAGGCGCGTTGGCGCGTGGATTGCCAACTGCTCGATGCGCCAGCCGGCACCGCATTGTCCAAAGCGCCACGCTACGATCTCATTTATCCGGCCTCACATTGCCCGGCGTGTGCCACACCCCTTCGGTTCCGGGACAACGTCCCCATCCTGAGTTATCTGTGGCTACGCGGCCGTTGTCGGTCGTGCCAGGCGGCCGTCTCGATCCGTTACCCCCTCATTGAGGCGCTGTCCGGGGTTGCCAGCGGCTGGGTTGGTTGGCACTTCGGCTTCGGCATCGAGAGCGGCGCCGGGCTGGTACTGACTTGGTACCTGATTGCCTTGGCAGCCATCGACCTCGACACCCAATACCTGCCAGACGAACTGACGGTGCCACTGCTGTGGGGCGGACTGCTGCTAGCCGTCCTCTGGGGTCGCGGCACCGGCGCTTTCCCGGTCTCCCCAAGCGAGGCCATTGTCGGCGCGACCGCGGGCTACCTGTCGCTGTGGTGCGTGCACCAAGGGTTTCGGCTGGTCACCGGCCTTGAGGGCCTAGGCTATGGAGATTTCAAATTACTCGCCGCTCTCGGCGCTTTCGGTGGCTGGAGCATCCTGTTACCGGTGGCCCTGCTCTCGGCACTCGCCGGCTCCATCGTGGGAATCGCTTTGCTGGTGACTGGCCGTCACAAACTCCGCGAGCCCTTGCCCTATGGTCCCTTTCTCGCCATTGCGGGCTGGTTGGTGCTGGTGACCCCACACGAACTGATCGCCGCGTGGTGGCCGTTCGGACACTAAACCGTGCAGTACCGCGTTGGACTGACCGGCGGCATCGCCAGTGGCAAATCGGCCGTCGGCGCCGCCTTCGAGCGACTCGGCGTCCCGGTGATCGATGCCGACACCCTGGCCCGTGAAGCAGTACAGCCGGGTTCTGCGGGCCTCCATGACGTACTCGCCCGCTTCGGCCCGAGCCTGCTCCAACCCGACGGTCGTTTGGACCGGCGGGCGCTACGGGCAATCGTGTTTGCAGACCCCACAGCACGGCATGACCTCGAAGCGATCGTACATCCCCGCATTCAGGCCCTTCTGACCGAACGGATCGGCGCGGTCACAACGCCCTACTGTGTGCTCGCCATCCCGCTACTGGTCGAAGGCAACGGCCGCATCCCGGTCGACCGGGTGCTGGTAGTCGACTGCCCCCGCGAAGTCCAGTTGGCCCGGTTGCTGGCCCGGGATGGAGAGACCCTGGCGGGAGCTGAGGCCATTCTGGCCGCACAAGCCACCCGCGCAGCACGACTTGCCCGCGCCGACGACGTCATCGACAATACCGGACCTATAGAAGCGCTGGACAGCGCCGTCGCGACCCTGCACAGGCAGTATCTGCAAGCAGCCCTTCTGCACCCTAAAAGCGCAGAAATGGTCTAAAGTCGGCTCCTCGTCTGCACAAACTCGGCCAAGATGAAGTCATGCAGTTGCCACTGACCGAGGAACAGACCCCGTCACCGCCCCCGCGTACAGTGACGTTCGAGCAACCCCTCAATGAGCGGTTGCGCGTCTTTCTTCGCCTAGAGTTTCTATATCAGCAGGCCGTGCATCATCGCGACATTGCTGATGCGTGGGGCATGCGCGCGGCGATTCAAAGTCTGCTGGAGATTTTCGCCATCACTTCGCGCGGCGATCCGAAGGCCGACGTCATCAAGGAAGTCGAACGTCGTCTGCGACTCCTCAACGAGTACCAGAACAAGCCCGGCGTCGATGGTACCCGTCTGCGCAGCGTAATGAATCAGTTACTACAACGTCGCGATGCCCTGCAAGCCACGTCGATGACGGCCCTCGCGAAGCTCCGCGATAACGAATTTCTGGCTGCAATCAAACACCGCAGCGCCATCCCCGGTGGCGCGTGCGAATTCGATTTGCCCGGCTACACACACTGGTTGCGGCTGCCAGATGAAACCCGCCGGGCCGATTTTGCGATGTGGCTATCGGTGCTGCAACCGTTGTGTGAAACGGTGCAAGACTTGCTCTGGCTGACACGGGAAAATGTGCGTGCGCGTGAGGAAATAGCTCTAGAGGGCAACTTCCATTTTGTTTTCGAGCGCGATACCCCCATTCAATTGCTGCGCATCTCGCTGCCGGCGGACTGTGGACTGCACCCGGAGATCAGCGGCGGACTACACCGCTGCAGCATCCGATTCTTGCAGTGGGCGGATGCCCAAAACCGCGCGACGCAGACGACCGAGGACATCCCGTTCGTCTTGGGTTGCTGTAACTAATGCTGTGAAAGTGCAGACTCGCCGTTGTCCGTCTTGCGGGCGCCCCTATGAACCCGTGCCGAATGCACCCTATCGCCCGTTCTGCAGCGAGCGCTGCCAACTCATCGATTTGGGTGACTGGTTGAGCGAAAACCATCGCATCAAGGGCGACGAGTTGTCGGTCGATACCCAGAGCGAGGACGATGCGCCATGAAACTGTATACGAGCCCGCACGCCCCAAGTCCGCGCCGGGTACGGATGTATGCCGCCGAAAAAGGTATCGCGCTCGAGCTCATCACGGTCGATATCGCCAGCAACGAGACCCAGTCGGCTGCGTTTCTCGCAGTCAACCCGGTAGGCGAGACGCCGGTACTCGAACTACCCGATGGCCGGCTACTAACCGAATCAAACACGATTTGCCGGTATCTAGACGAGACCCATGAGGGCCCCAACCTATTCGGCGCCACTATCGACGAGCGAGCCGAAATCAATCGGTGGATAGATCGGCTGATGTTCCGGCTCTATGTGCCCACCACACAGGTATTCCGCCACTCCCACCGGTTCTGGGAAGGCCGTATTGTGCAAGTTCCTGCCTATGGCGAAGTGGCTCGGGCCCAAGTGCTGGCCGAACTGGCGGCGCTTGATCGGCATCTGGAGGAGCGCGAGTTTATCGCCCGCGCATCGTTCAGCATGGCCGACATCGTTGGTTTCGTGGCCGTGGACTTCGGCAAAGTGGTGCACCTGCGCGTAGGCGCGGAATGGCCAAACCTCGCCCGCTGGTATACCGCAATACGAAGCCGACCGAGCGCGACCGCCTGATCCGGCTTCCGCACTGGGGGACCTGCTAGGATGCGGGCCCTCCGATCGAGACGAGCCTACCCGATGCAAACGCTGCGACTGGTCCTGTCTTGCACGGCAACCGCCTTACTGGCCGGCGGTTGCGCAATGGCCCCGCTCAGTCCGGGTGGCGCCACCCGCAGCGCGCCACCGACGCCGGCGCTCGCCCACGTGGACGTCTATCACGGCGTCTCGGTACAGGACCCCTATCGCTGGCTCGAAGCTCTTGAAGACCCGCAGGTGCATGACTGGGTGAGTGCCCAGAACGCCTACACCCAACCGATTCTGGCAGCGCTACCCGCCCGAGAACCTTTCCGCAAACGCTTGACCGATCTGTGGCACTACGAGCGTTTCGGGGCGTCCCTGTCCGGGGGCCATTCGTACGTCGTCCCCGAAGAGCACACCGGACGCTTGTTTTACTTGCATAACGAGGGCGCCCAGGATCAGAGCGTCCTCACCGTACTCGACAACCCCACGGCAGCGCCCCGCGTACTGTTGGACCCCAACACACTCTCGAGTGATCACGCCACGGCGCTGGCAGCGTATAGCGTTTCGCCCGATGGCCGGTATCTGGCGTATTCGACCTCCGATGGCGGCACGGATTGGAAAACAATTCGCATCCGTGACGTCGTCAGCGCCACGGATCTGGCCGAAACCATTGAACAAATAAAATTCACCAGCACTGCATGGGGCACAGACAGTCGGGGCTTTTACTATTCCCGTTATCCGGCTCGTGAGGACGGACACGGCGGCGACGATACGCGGCAGGTCAGCATTTGGTACCACGCACTCGCCACGCCGCAGGAGTCCGATCGATTTATTTATGCCGTCACAAACCATCTGACGCGCAATCCCTATCCGACCGTTAGCGATGACGGCCACCAATTAGTACTGCATGTCTCCGATGGTTATATCCAGAGCGGAGTGCTACTGCTGAATCTCGATGATCCAGACGCCGATGCGACACCCCTACTCACTGACTACGATGCGCGCTATGACTATCTCGGTAACGACGACGACATTTATTATTTTTTAACGACCGCCGCAGCACCCAACGGTCGGATTATTGCAGTCGATCGCCGCCACGCCGAGCGCTCCGCCTGGCGCACGGTAGTTGCCGAAACGTCGGAAGCCATCGATGGCGCTCAATACGCCGCTCATCGCTTTGTACTGCGTTATCTAAAAGATGCGCATAGCATTGTGCGCGTAGCCGACACCGAAGGGCACGTACAGGACTTGGCGCTACCGGGCTTAGGGGAAGTGGTTGGATTCGAGGGCGACCGCAATGCAAAGACACTGTACTACGCTTACACCGATTACCTGACGCCCCAATCGATCTATCGCCTTGATCTAACGAACTTAGACGCCGAACTCTTCCGCGCGCCGCGGGTTTCTTTCGATGCGAAGACTTACGTGACCGAGCAGGTGTTCTATACCTCTCGGGATGGCACGAAGGTACCGATGTACATCACACACCGGCGCGACCTACCCCATGACGGCAAGCGCCCGACCATGTTGTATGGTTACGGCGGCTTTAACCTGCCGCAATTGCCAGCATTCAGTGTTCCTGTCGCTGTATGGCTAGAAAAGGGCGGCGTCTACGCTGTCGCTAATTTACGCGGCGGATCCGAATATGGCGAAGCGTGGCACCAGGCCGGCACTAAGACACACAAGCAAAACGTCTTCGACGATTTCATCGCAGCAGCCGAGTGGCTGCACAAGAGCGGCTGGACCAGTCGCGATCATCTGGTTATCCGCGGCCGCAGTAACGGGGGTCTGCTAGTCGGCGCCCTACTCACACAACGGCCCGACCTCTTTGCCGCCGCCCTGCCGGCCGTCGGCGTCATGGACATGCTGCGGTATCACACCGCCAGTGCCAACGCGCGCGGCTGGTCCGCGGATTTCGGTTTGTCAGAAAATCCCGAAGAGTTCAAAGCGCTACGCGCTTACTCGCCACTGCACAACGTCAAATTAGGCACCTGTTATCCCGCCACGCTAGTGACCACAGCCGAACGCGATGATCGGGTCGTACCCTGGCATAGCTACAAATTCGCAGCAGCGCTGCAAGCTGCACAAGCGAGCACCTGCAGCCACCCCATCTTGCTGCGCGTCGAAACAAGGGCCGGACACGGCAATGACCGCCCCGTTTGGATGCAGGTCGAGGATTACGCCGAGCAATGGGCGTTCGCAGCGGCCTATACCGGCTTCGAGGTGGCTCCATGAAAAGGAAAACCAACGGCTTTCTCGATGTTGTCCGGCAAAAGCGCGCCGAGCAAAACCGTAACTGGTCGACTGGGCCGCTACCACCGCCCTTAGATTTAGCGACCTGCGCAGACTTTACGCTCGGTACCTGGCGGATTGAAGTGCAGGCGGCGCGCCTCGTGCGCGGCGATCGCCAATTTGAACTGGATGAGCAAATGCTCAGCACGCTCGTGCTGATCGCACAAGCGGGTGCTCTGGGGATTCGGCGCGAGCTCTTGTGTCTGCATCTGTTCGGACCGGTGCGCCCGGAAAATCATCCGGCGAAGTTGCGCCGGATCACTAGTTTTCTGCGTCGAGTCCTCAGCGACGACGGTTCGGTGCGGCTCATCAACACCACCCCCGACGGGTACGCCTTTGAGACCGGTGCGCCCGTAGAAGGCCGCTCCACTCTCACCACCCACGACGACGATGCGCCGATGCGGGTTGAAACCAGCAATGTGGGGGCCTATTTGCAGCGCGGGCGCCGCCGCGGACTCGCCCTGGGCGCCGCCATCGGTATGGTCGTGGCGCTCACCTTCGTTCTGATTTTTCTGGTCGAACGCCGTGAAGGCGTTCTGTACGGCCAGATCGTCAAGACCGTTGTGATCGCGGCGGAACCTGGGCGGCAATTGGCGCCGAGTTTTTCACCGGACGGTAGCCAACTGGTCTATAGCTGGCTGAAGCCGGACGGCACGCAAAAACTCTATGTACGTGCGACCACCGGCGCCGACGTACGCGCACTCACAGAGGGCCCCGGGCGCGACGAAAATCCCGCTTGGGCGCCCAAAGGCGGACTCATCGCCTTTACACGCCGTAGTGCCGAGGGCTGCGCCATCTTGGTCGTGGGGGCCGCCGGAGGTACACCACGCGCATTGGGGCAATGTGAGTTTCGCACCGCTGGCCAGATGGCTTGGCTACGCGATGGCAGCGCACTCGTCCTAGGACATCGCGGCGCGTGGGACGCGCCGGGCCAAATCGTCTCAGTCACCCTCGCCGACGGCAAGTTAGGTGGAGTCACCAATCCATCTGCCGGCATGCCGGGGGACTCGCAGCCTGCGTTAGCGACCTCTGGACGCCGATTCTCCTTCATTCGTACGCGGGCAGCCGGCGCTGAGGATTTGCAAATTCTCGAGTTCGACTCCGGCAAACCTGTGCGCATGACACACGACCTCGCTCCCATTACCGGCACCACGTGGGAACAAGGCGGCCACTCCATCATCATTGCCTCGAGCCGTCGTGGGCAAGACGGGCTGTGGCGCATCCGCATGGATGGTGCCCCACCAGAGCGATTGCAACCGTCGACAGACCCGCAGCGTCGGCCCGTCATGACCGACAACGGTCGCTCACTCGCCTACGAGCACTGGCATGTAACCACGCGTTTCACGCGCTATGGCGTCTCGCCAGAAAGCGAAGGTACCCCTTACCGGCGTGGTGTCGCCCTCGAGCGCAGTCTGTCGGTTTCGGCTGACGGACAGCGCGCAGCGTACATTTCGAATCTGGGCGATCATGATGCGGTCTACCTCGCCACAGTGCCCGATGGAATCCCGCATCCGATCACGAAGGGCCATTACGAACAGATTGAGTCGGCGCAGTTAGCGCCCGACGGCAAGCGCGTCCTATTCACTGGCCTCACCCAAGGACACCTCGACGTTTACCTCGTTGACGTGGCTGCCGGCACACCCGAAACGCGTCTTTCGGGTGAGGGCGAGAGCCGCGCACCCGCCTGGTCGCATGACGGGCACACGATCTATTTTGGGTCCAATCGCAACGGCAAGCGCTGGCAACTCTTTAGGCAAAAAACCGGCGACGGGGCCGCCGAGCAGTTGACCGAGGAAGGCGGCTTGGCCGCTCAGGAGTCCACCGACGGCCAGTGGCTCTACTTTGTGCGGCCAGACCGCAAGGGCCTCTGGCAGCGCAGTACCGCGCCCGGTGGCGACGATCTATTTTTGGCCGGGGATCTCTCCCCCATCGACTGGCATAACCTCGTAGTCGGCAGGGATGCGGTGTGGTTTGTGAGTCGGCCTGCCGGTGATCCGGTGCTTGCACGATTCGTCTTCGCCAAGGGTCGGGTCGAGACCGGCCCTCTGGTCACCGGGCTGCTGCGGGATTCTGGCCTCGCACTGCTGCCCTCTGGCGATGCGGTCGTTGTGGCCGAAATGAGCGAGGCTCAGGTCGATATCGAACTGTCGACACTAGAATAATGGCCACGCCAGTGGCCGGTCGCCCCGGCCGTCGCCACACCCTCCGGTAGGAACCATGGCAAGCCGCTGGCCGCAATCCAGCTGCGGCCGATCCGATCCGGCGGCGCGCTGAGCATCAAAAAGTCTGCCCCTGCATCGCGGGCAAGCAAGGCCTGCGCGGCATCGATAACCCAAACACCCACCATCTCCGTGCGCGATGCGGCAGGACGGACCTGTGCAATCT
>CAIVRI010000161.1 GCA_903908265.1 uncultured Pseudomonadota bacterium | reverse complement strand
CGGCGTAGCAGATCTTTGTCCATGGTCGGGCGCGCTCGCGGCAGGCCCCAGACGCGTAGCATCAATGCACCCTTCAGTAGCACCGTGTCCGCATCCGGAAGGCGAGCGATGCGGGCGAGGAAGCGCCCGATGACATATCGCTACAGCAGGCCGTTGAAGCTCAAGCCTCCGGCGTCGGCGATATTGCGGAGCCGGGCTAGGGTCGAGGCGACGTTCGCGGACTTGCCGGTCATGGCACCGCCTCGAGATACGGACCCATCACCCGTTCCTGTCGCAGCAGCTTCGCGTAAATGAGGATCTCGCGATTCGTCACTCGCCTGCGTGATCGCGCGAAGCGAAGGGCCTCAACCGCAACATCCAGGCCGATCTTGTTGCGGAACTTGAAACAATCGACGAGCGTTCGGGCGACGTTGTAGACGCGGATATCCGCGCTGTCGACGGTGTGGGACTCGATGCCGGCGTCGAATGTGGGCGGATCAAACCGATACACAGCAACGGGCGGCGACTTCAGTCGAAGCGCGGCATACTTGCCACGGGGAACAGCAAGTTGGACTTCACGTGGTACCTGCGTCGTCAGTTCATGAAAGGCCAGCGCCGACACGAGGCAGACGACCGCGTTGGGTGCCTTTGCCGCCACCACCGCGAGGTCGGGGTTGCTGAACTCCTTCGCGGACGCGAGGCGATAGAGTCCGCGCGTGAGCCGTACGAGCTGGCCGTCGGCGGCGAGCTGGTAGAGCGTCGCCGGATGGATGCCAGCGCCGAGTGCCTCGCCGGTACGCAGCGTGCCACCCCGCTGCCGGAACGCGGTGAGCGCCTTCTTGATGTTTCGCGTGCGAGCCATTCGGATAATATTAGTACCATCTGCGCGTATCTGGCAAGGTTTTTATCCATGCAGAGTGGCAATTTGCCCCGAGCCACGGGAAACGGGTCCGGTTACGGCGAACGTCTGGGCGACGTCGTAGGTTGGTAGCCACAAGCCAATTCCATCGAAGCTGAGGAGTGTTTGATGTCCAGTCGAGGTCCCCGTGCCGGAGGCATCCGTGCCAAGCCCAACAACCGCATCCAGTTCGATTTCATGCTCGATGGCGTTCGGTATCGGCCCACGATCAAGCGGCCGCCAACCACACAGAACCTCCGGGCGGCGCGCGAGCGACTCGCCGACATCCGCCAGCGCATCCGCACCGGCACATTCTTCTTCGAGCAGGAGTTTCCCCCGTACCGGTTCCTGGGCCGGCTGATCGATCCGTCCCAGGTGCGCACCTGCGATCAGGTCTTCGACCAGTGCATCGCGCACTGCGAATCGCGATTCCGGCGCGATGACCTTGCGTGGGCGACTGTCTGCGGCTATCTACGCGTGCTCAATGGTCTCTGGCGGCCACGCATCGGAGCCCTGCCCTTTCTGCACGTCGACTACGTGACGCTCGCGCGCGTGGCCGACGGGTATCGGTGCCGGAAGAAGACCTTCAACAATTCGGTCAGCGTGCTGCGTCGCGCGTTCGCATTTGGCTACCGCAATCACCCCCAGCACATCAATCCTGCCGTGGGCCTACGCGGTTGCCGAATGGCGCGCAAGGACCGTATCCGACCGGACCCGTTTCGGATCGGTGAGGCCGAGCAATTAATCGCGGCGATTCGCGCGGACTGGGGCGAGGCACAGGCCAACTACGATGAGTTCCGGTTCTTCACAGGGCTCCGGCCCTCGGAGCAGATCTCGCTCACGGTGTCGGATCTCGATGCAGCACGCGGCACCCTAAGCGTGAGCAAGGCGCGCGTCGCGGGAGTTGATCGAGCGACGACCAAGACCGGCGTCCATCGCGTCTTCGAGCTATGCCCTCGCGCCCTCGCCGTACTACGGCGACAGCTCGCACTGCGCGAGCGATTGATTCGGGAAGGCGCCATTCGGCATCCGCACCTGTTCTTCACCGAAGATGGCTCGCCGTTCCGCTCAATCAAAGAGTCGGGTGCACGGTGGGCGAAGACCTTGGCGCGATTGCCCATCCGCCCGCGCCGGCCCTACTGCGCGCGCCATTCGAGCGTGAGCTGGAACCTGATGCTCGGCAAGAACCCGCTGTGGGTGGCACGGCAGCACGGTCGCACCGTGCGGACCATGCTTGAGGTCTACGCCGCGTGGGCGGAGGGTGCCGTCGAATCGGACGTGGAAGCAATGCGTCGCGCGATGGAGCTGCCCGTCGGCGACGTGCAAGGCCCCCGTCGTGGACTGTTCCGGCGACTAGTGCGGCGATGGCTTCCGGAGGTTAAGCTGGAACCGTCGGCGTCGAAGTCATTCAGGGTCTGGCACTGGATTTGGCACCAGGAACGCGGGGCTTGCACCTAAGCCCATGAGATCGAATAGGAAAGGATTGGCGGAGAGAGAGGGATTCGAATGTACAAGTTTGTGGTTCAACGCGGGTGGGCCCTCATCGGACTGGTCGCGCTATCCGCCGCACTGGCCGACGACATTGGTGCCGTCGCCGGCTATCACCGAACGGCCCACGGCATTCAGGGCACAACCACGCACGCGCACTTCGCTATAGACGTCTATGGTCCTGACATCCTGCGCGTGCACGTTGCCCGCCCCGATGACCCGCAGCATCGCGGCTATGCCCTCAAAGACGAGCGTATTCCAGACTTCAACGACTACACGGTGACGGATGCCGCCGGGATAGTGCGGATCCGTACGGCCCACCTGATTCTTGAGATACAGAAACGTCCAGACCTGCTTTTTACACTGAAGACCATCGCCGGAGAGGTGCTCAACGAAGATCTCGGCGGCACAGGGCTTGGGATTGCAGTGAGCGGTCACAAGATGACGGTCTACAAACGGTTACAAGAAGGGGAGCGGTTCATCGGCGGCGGTGAGGAACTCGGCGCGCTTGATCGGCGTGGCCAAATTCTCACCCTCCGCAACACCGATTACTTCCGCTATGACGACCCGCGCATCCCAATGCATGTCAGCATCCCTTTTTTCACGGGGCTGCACCACGGCCGCATCTACGGATTGTTCTTCAATAACTCGCATCGCTCGGTGCTGAATTTTGGCAGCTCGAACCGGCGCTTTGCCAGCTTTTCCTTCGATGGCGGGCCGATCGATGAATTCTACTTCGGTGGCCCGACGGTGCGCGACGTACTCGCCCAATACAGCGAGATCACCGGCCGGATGCCGCTGCCGCCCAAATGGAGTCTCGGTTACCAGCAGTCGCGCGCCAGTTACTTTCCCGACTCGCAGGTGAAGCTGATCGCGGACACCTTTCGTCACAAGCACATTCCGATCGATGGCATCACGCTAGATGCCGATTACCTGTGGGAATACCAACCGTTTCGCATTCACCCACAACGCTTTCCGGACATGAAAGGCCTGGTCCAACAGCTCGATGCCATGCGCATCGAAGTCACCGCGTCGATCAATCCGACCATCGCGATGGACCCCAGTTATTCGGTTTTTAAAAGTGGACAGGCAGGGAATATGTTCCTGCGCTACCAAGATGGCGAGCCGTACACCGTCGACATGGCGCCGAACGTCATCGAACTACCGGATTTCTCCAGCCCGCGGGTACGAGACTGGTGGATTGGCTATATGCAGTTGTATGCTGATCTGGGCATTCACGGCTACTGGAACGACATGAATGAACCGGCGATCGAAGGGCAGGCCATGCCCGACAACGTCGTGTTCGATTTCGATGGACAGAAAACCTCGCCACTCGAGGCACACAACACCTTCGGCTCCCTGGTCGCCCGGACCTCTTATGAAGCGGGCGAGCGCAACGATCCCACACGACGACCCTTCGTGTTAGTCCGCGCCGGCTTTGCCGGTGTGCAGCGCTATGCGGCCGTGTGGACCGGCGACAATCAGGCCAAGGATGAACACATCTTGCTGGGCGTGCATCTCACCAATCAGCTCGGCCTTTCTGGCGTGCCCTTCACGGGTGCTGACGTGGGCGGTTATCTTGGCGATGGCAACGGCGCCCTCTATCGTCGCTGGATCGAGGTCGCGGCATTTGCACCCTATGTCCGCAGTCATCGGGAACAGTTTGCAGCGGCCAACGAGCCTTGGGCTTACGGCGAAGAAGCCGAAGGACTAGCCAAGGCCTACATCGGTCTGCGCTACCGACTCATGCCCTACCTGTATTCGGCATTCCATGAGGCTAACGAAACCGGCCTGCCGATTGCACGTAGCCTTGCGATCGACGCCCCGTTTGAGGCTTCAGTCTATGCAACCAAGTTCCAGTACGAGTTCCTGTGTGGCCCTGCACTACTGATCAACCCCATGACCAGCAAGGAAACCTCGAAGACCACCTATCTGCCTGCCGGCATCTGGTATGACTTTTTCAACGATACGCCACATCCGGGCGGCACAACGGTGACTGAAGATTACCCGCTCACCAAGCTGCCGGTATTCGTCAAAGGTTCTTCTATTATTCCGATGCAAGCGCTGGTCGAATCCACGCGCGACGATCCCGGCGCAGAACTGCTACTACACGTCTACGCCGGCACGGAACGTGCCAGCTACGTCTATTACGACGATGACGGACGCACTGTTGACTACCGCGCTGGTCACTACCGCAGCCAGACGGTGACGTATGATCCGGCAGCACAAACACTGCAGATCAGCGCACCCGAGGGTGACTTCGTCTCCTCTTTCCGTCGCATCCGCGTCGTCCTCCACGGCATGCCCGGCCTACACGATCTATCCGTCAATGGTACGGCGATGGCGCCGGTGATGGAGGCCGTGCAAGCCTTTGATCCGGTCGAAGCTATCGCAGACCTATACAATTGGGATCGGACCTATGCGGCCTCCCTGCGCGCGACGCAACGGATGCCAGAACTGCCCACCGTGACCGTCGAGGCGACACGAGCCACGGTGATTCACTGGGACCGATAAGACAGAGAGCGGCGCCCAACGCGCCGACCAAGGAGCCCGTATGCAGACACAGATCGCCCGCTCTCTCGCATCCCTCGCGGCGCTCACGGCGCTCGCGCTATGGTCCGTCGCAACGGCAGCACCGCCCGCACCGATCACGATTGATGGAAGTGCCAGCGGACGCCCCATGCCGCACTTCTGGGAACAGATGTACGGCTCGGGTCGCGCGATCCTGGCACTCAGGGACGACTACCGACGCGACCTGACGATCGTGCGCGAGGTCACGGATTTCCGCTACGTGCGATTCCACAACATTTTTGCAGATGAAGTGGGCATCTACGGTATCGACAAGGCCGGGCACCCCTACGACAACTATTCTTATGTCGATCAGATCTACGATGGCCTACTAGAGCGCGGCATCCGGCCGTTTGTCGAACTGAGCTTTATGCCGCAAGACCTCGCGGCCGACCGCAACGACCTGATGGGCTTCTGGTATCGACCCATCCGCTCCGAACCCAAAACCTACACGGCGTGGCGCGATTTTATCCAGCGCTTCGCGCAACATCTGGTCGACCGCTACGGCATCGAGGAAGTGTCGCAGTGGTATTTCGAGGTCTGGAACGAGCCGAATATCGGCTTTTGGGGCGGAATGCCCCACAAAGCAACCTATTACGAGCTCTACAAGCAGGCGGCATTGGGCCTCAAGGCCGTGAACCCGCGGCTACGGGTGGGCGGGCCCTCCACCGCACAGGCCGCCTGGGTGGGTGACTTCCTCACCAAGATGCATCAGGACGGTGTGCCAGTCGACTTCGCCTCGAGTCATATCTACGCAAACGACACGGCGCGCGATATCTTTGGGACCAAGGAGCAGATTCCGCGCGACCAGATGGTCTGCCGCTCCGTGCGCAAGGTGCACGAAGAGATCCAAGCCTCGCCAATGCCCAAGGTGCCGTTCATCCTCTCAGAGTTCAACGCCAGCTACGCCAATGAGCCCGACGTCACCGACACCGTCTACATGGGACCCTGGCTTGCCGACACCATCCGCCAATGCGACGGCTTGGTCGACCAAATGGCCTACTGGTCCTTTTCCGATGTGTTTGAGGAGCAGGGGGTCGTCAAGACGCCATTTTACGGCGGCTTCGGACTCGTGGCCGAGCGCGATATCCCCAAGCCCGCGCTCAATGCCTTCGCGCTACTGCACCGACTTGGCGACGTCCGCCTACCGGTTGAGGACGACGCGGTGCTCGCCACACGCCGCCCAGATGGCAGCCTCGTGCTGGCTGTGTGGAACTATGCGCCGCCGAATGGCAGCGGCCCAACTTACCACGGCCCGCTTGCGAACCCGCCTGCGCCGCGTCATTTCAGCCTCGACTTCAGTGGCGTCGCGGCAAGTGCACCGGTCACGATCCGACGCGTAGATGAAAATCACGGCAACGTCATCGCAACCTACGATCGGATGGGCCGCCCGGCCACACCGAGTCGCGCACAAATTGCAGAACTCAAGGCAGCTGCGGCATTAGCAGCACCCGAAACGGGCACGCTCACGGGTCGGCGCCTGGAATTGGACGTGCCCGCGCACGGCCTTGTGGTACTCGAAATCGCGCACTGAGCGCACATTCATCCTCGCCTAACCAAGGGTGGAACCCGCTCGACCGGTCTCACCCAGAGCCAGGTCCCCACCACTAAGACCCGGCGATCCACCCCGTTTTCTGCGCGTCGGCACGCAGTAGCGCCGAGTTTGGACGCCGGCGCTACAATTTAGGACTCTTCGCCGCCTTATGAATCGCCTTGCGGACACCGTCATAGGTGCCGCAGCGACATAAATTAGTCATCGCCGTATCGATATCGGTGTCGGTCGGATGCGCGATGCGATCCAGCAGCGCCACGGCCGAAAGAATCATGCCCGACTGGCAATAGCCGCACTGCGGCACACTCTCCTCCAACCACGCCTTTTGCACCCGATGCGAACGATCAGGCGATAGTCCTTCAATGGTCACGAGCGTCGCCCCAGCCGCCACTGCACTTACCGGCAGCACACAGGAGCGTATCGGCTGCCCATTCATAAGCACCGTACAGGCACCACAGACGCCGATGCCACACGAAAACTTCGAGCCCGTCAGCTTCAATTCGTCACGCAGCACCCACAGCAGTGGCGTATCCGCGTCAACGTCCACCTGATGTTCCTTCCCATTCACATTGAGCGTGATCATGCGCGGTTCCTCGAAGCTGCAAAGGTATAACCGAGTTTTGCCAACGGTAGCGTACGAATGCGAGTGCCCGTTGCAGCATAAATCGCATTGGCGAGCGCCGGCGCAATCGGGCCAGTACCCGGTTCCCCAATGCCTCCAGGCGCTGCGGTGCTCGGCACGATGTGGCAGTCCACCACCGGCATTTCCGCAATCGTTAAGATCGGGTAATCACTAAAATTCTGTTCACTGACCGCACCGTCCAGCAGCGTGATCTCCCCTCTGAGCACTGCCGACAACCCGAACACGAGACCACCGCGCAGCTGCGCCAATATGTTCTCCGGGTGCACCGCCACGCCACAGTCGATCACCGTCACGACCCGATGCAGCGTGACCGCCTTGCCTTGCATAGAAATCTCGGCAACTGACCCGATTACACTCCCGAAAGACGGAAACACCGCCATACCCAAATGTCGTCCCTTGCGCGGCTTGTGCCAACCGGATTTCTCTGCAAGCAAATCGAGCACAGCCAGATGCCTATGCGCTTCCTGGTGTTGCAGCAAAGAGCGACGATACGCATAAGGGTCGCGCTGCAGATGGTGCGCAATTTCATCGATGAATCCCTCGAGCATAAAGGGGTTGTGCGAATCATTAACGGCACGCCAGAAGCCGAAACGCACGCCAAAGTCCTTGTTCAGCCCCGTCACTCGAAAATTGGGAATCGAGTAGGAATAGGTCGTATCCCATACGCCGCCGGTATAAAACGGCGGACCCGGCCGGCTAAAGTCGGGCGCGGACGCGCTAACCACATTGCTCTCCAGCGAGGTGAGCGCGCCCGCGGCATCCAAGCTGGCGCGAAAGCGGATCGCTGCAGCCGGCCGATAGTAATCATGGGATAGGTCCTCCTCGCGACTCCAAATCAGCTTGACCGGGCGTCCGACGGCCTTCGCTGCCGAGGCGGCTTGGCCGACGTAATCGGCCTGCCCTCGCCGCCCAAAACCGCCACCCAAATACATCGAGTGCACCGTCACCTGCTCCTTCTGCAGGCCCAAAGCGGCGGCCGCTGCCGCTTGCGCCGCTTGCGGTGCCTGCGTACCACACCACACCTCGGCGGCATCGGCGGACACCCGCGCCGTGCAATTCATCGGTTCCATGCAGGCATGCGCCAGATACGGCACCTCGTAGACGGCCTCCAGCGTCATTGCCCCGTTCGCACGGGCCGACTCCACGTCACCGTCATTGCGCGCCACAGTGCCTGTTTCCGCAAAGCCACTGCGTAGCAATTGGGATACGCGCGCGCTGTCCATTCCGCCCAACTTGCCCTTCTCCCACTCGGTGGTGACCGCTTCCAATGCCTTTTTTGCCCGCCAATAGCTGGTGGCCACTACGATCAGCGCATCATCGAGCACTACCGTCGCCACATAACCGGCCTGGGATTTCGCCGCGCTGTCATCAAAGGACTTGAGCTTACCGGTCAGGGTCGGTGCACCGCGTATGGCGGCGTAGACCATCCCCGGCAAATCAACGTCGATGCCGAACAGGGCGCTGCCGTCCAACTTGGGTGGCACATCCAGACGCTTGGGGGAATGACCGATCACTGTAAACGCAGCCACCTCCTTCAGCGCCGGGGTGGCGGGCGATGGGAGTTTGCCCGCCGCATCCGCCAGCGCCCCATAACGCAGGGCGCGTCCGGAGGCTTGGTGGGTAACGATGCTCTGCTCGGCACTACACTCGACGACCGGCACACCCCACTGCAAGGCCGCCGCTTGCACCAGCATTTCACGAGCTGCGGCACCAATACGTCGTAATTCTGGATACCAGCCGCGTACCGCAAAACTACCGGCCGTTATTTGCATATTGATCATAGGATTGTTGTAAAGCGGATCTGCCGGCGCGTCCTCCACCCGCAGCTTGGCCCAATCACCAGACAATTCTTCCATGATCATCTGACACATGGCGGTGTGGCCGCCCTGCCCCATTTCCACGGCCGGCGCGACGATGGTGATCACGTCATCCGAGCCGATATGAATAAAGCCCGAGGGGGAGCGTGGCGACGCGGACTGCGCTGCGCGTGCAGTGCCGCGCGGCAGCACCAAGGACAGCATCAATCCACTCCCAACGAAAACCGAAGTTTTGAGAAAGTCGCGACGCGAGTTGAGACCCACAATAGGACTCTTGGTATTAGACATACGGAGGGCTCCGAGCAAGTGGCCGGCACGAACGAGACACCAGCAATAGAGTCCAATTATACGGACCTACCCATGGCCTCGTATGGCCAATCCAGACACCAGAGGGAGGGATGCTCTCCGTCCAGTACACATTCGTCACAAAAAACCCTCGAAAATGCACCCGACCGTGCAGACGAAACACGGGCTTAACAATCCCACGAGAAGCCGTGCGCGAACGGCGGGCACAACCACCAGCGGGCAACCGCGTCGCACACACGCGCGCTGGCCTATACTGTGCACTCGACGCAGCGCCACGCGCAGCAGCACAAGGGCAAGCCTACATGCACCGACAAACGTTCACCCGCTGCCTGCGCCGCTGGGGCCTACCTCTGCTGGCATGGACGTGCGCCGCCGTAGTCAGTAGTACTGCCGCATTGGCCGTATCGACGAGCGCGGCCCTCCTGTACCCCAATGCGCCGCGTGGTCCGATCGTGGACGAACATTTCGGCACGCTGGTTGCCGACCCGTACCGGTGGCTAGAAGACCTTGATAGTTCTGCCACCCGCGCGTTTCTCACCGCTCAGGATCAACTGACCCAACGCGTGCTGCAGGACCTGCCGGCACGTGAGGGCTTCCGGCAGCGGTTACAGGCGCTCTATCACTACGTGCGCTACGGAACCCCATTTACCGCCGGCGGAA
Source organism: uncultured Pseudomonadota bacterium (assembly GCA_903908265.1). Classification (GTDB taxonomy): domain Bacteria; phylum Pseudomonadota; class Gammaproteobacteria; order Steroidobacterales; family Steroidobacteraceae; genus CAIKZZ01. Next base: position 5,091 of record CAIVRI010000161.1, on the reverse strand, counting down.
CGGTCTTCTATACGGTCAATACCGGCTTACAAAATCAGGCGGTGTTGTACCGATCGGATGCCCAGAACCAGGCGCCCCAACCGGCACTAGACCCTAATACCCTGTCCGCCGATGGCCACAGCGTCGTGATCGGGTACGTACCGAACCACGATGGTAGCCGCCTCGCCTACGGCGTCTCAGAGGCAGGCTCGGACTGGACTGAGTGGCGGATCCGCGATTTGGCTAGCGGCCAGGATCTGCCCGATCGACTCCGCCATACCAAATATTACGCCCCGGTCTGGAGTCGCGACGATAGTGCTTTGTACTACAGCGCATTTCCGGCCCCGAAGGCTGGCGAGGAACTGGCTGCGGAAGATCTAGACAACGCCGTGTACACCCACGTCATCGGTCAAGTATCAGCCGCCGATCAGCGCCTGTTCGGTGACCGCGACCACCCGGACCGACAGTATCAACTGGCCCTCTCGGAAGACGGCAAGTACCTAATCCTGTCGATCGGCGAAGGCGAGGTCGGCGACAAAGGACTAGAGGACATCCTCCTCCTCGACACCAGCACGTACGCAGCCACGCCAATAGCAACAGGGTTCGGCGCCGCTTACGTGTATGCCGGTAGTGATGAGGGCCTGCTCTACTTCGTCACCACCGATCAGGCGCCGAACGGACGCGTCATTGCGGTCAATCCCAATCAACCGGAACGCACCAATTGGCGCGAGATCGTCCCCGAGTCCGCACGCGAGGCTATCACCGTCAGCGAACCGGCGGTGAGTGTTATCGGCCATCAACTGATCGTGCAACGACTGCACGACGCGCACAGTGCCGTGGCCATCTATGATCTGGCTGGCCACCTGCGGCAGACGATCAAACTACCCGGCGCCGGATCCGTCTCTGGCTTGATCGGTCGCGCTACGGATGCCAGTGCCTACTTCGGTTATACCGATCCCCTGACGCCACTCACCGTCTATCGTTACGACGTTGCCCACAATCAAGTAACCCGCCTGCGCACGCCGCACCTACCCTTCGATCCAACAGCCTTCGTTAGTGAACAGGTTTTCTACCCGGGCATGGATGGCACACGCATCCCAATGACCTTAGTGCACCGTAAAGGGCTGCGGCTGAATGGCAAGAATCCAACGCTGCTATACGCATACGGCGGCTTTGGTATACCGGAGTTGCCGCATTTCGCTGCCGATCGTATTGCCTGGCTCGAGAAAGGGGGGCTTTACGCCGTTGCCAACATCCGTGGCGGCGGTGAGTACGGCGAAAGTTGGCACCGCGCAGCGATCAAAGAGCAGCGGCAGGTAGCATTCAATGATTTTCAGGCGGCAGCGGAATGGTTGATCGCTCAGCGCTACACCCAAGCCTCACGCCTTGCCATTCAGGGCGCCTCGAACGGCGGGTTGTTGATGGGGACCAGCATCACCCAGCGCCCCGCTTTGTATGGCGCAGTCATCGCCAAGGTAGGCGTGATGGATATGCTGCGTTTCGATCGGTTCGGTCAAGGCGCCGGTTGGACGGGCGACTTTGGCTCGCCGCAACAGGAAGCGGAGTTCCGCGCCCTGCTGCGTTACTCGCCCGTGCATAACGTCCGCAACCAGGTGGCCTACCCCGCCACGCTCATCGTGACCGGTGATCACGACACGCGCGTCTATCCCGCCCACTCGTTTAAGTTTGCAGCAGCGCTGCAGGCCGCCCAGTCAGGGCCAGCGCCCATCCTGCTGGTGCTAGAGAAAGCTTCCGGGCATGGCGGCGGACCGAACGTCTCGCAGGCCATTGCGCAAAATGCCGATATCTACGCTTTCCTATGGAAGGTACTGCACAACAAGCGATAAGCGCCCGACACACCGTTGGTGGCCCATGGCGGCTGCATAGGCGCATGAAAGCGACGACACCCTCCCTTGCCAGAGCGTCCCTTCAGGGCGCAAAGATGCGGCCCAACATCCGGCACGTACGCAACCCACTCGGTAGAGCGCGCCGGCCAAATCGCCACCGATATCGGCTATCGCTCGATCCGCCACTTCTGTGCCATACGGGAGTGTCATGAAGCCATGGATCATGCCCAGATAGCGCCGACTGATCACGCTTACCCCCGCTACGCGCAACGCATCAGCATAGGCTTCAGCCGCATCGCGCAACACAGCGCATTCGCAAGTAATGATGCTCGCAGACGCAAGCCCAGCAAGAGTCAACGCACGCGATGGCGCCGCCAATGGGTTCTGTGTATCTGCGGGATTTGACAGATAACATTCCCAAAACCACTGCATGATCTGCGCCGAGACCCTATACCCCCGAGCGAACTCCGCATAGGATGCAGTGCTGCAGGACGCATCCAACGCCGGAGACATCAGCGCCTGAACACGAATCTCTGGCCCTTTGCGCGTGCGAGATAATAAGGCGAGCGCAGCGGCAAGGTTTCCGCCGGAACTGTCACCGCGCACAGCAACACGACTCGCATCAATTCCCAGCGCGGCCGATCGCGCGACCAGTTGCGTCAACGCGGCATAGCAATCCTCTAGGGGACCGGGAAATTTGGTCTCCGGCGCCAATCGGTAGTCTACCGAAGCCACCACCGAGTTCGACGCAAGCGCCAGTGATCTACACAGGTGGTCGTGACTGTCGAGGTCGCACAGCACCCACCCTCCCCCGTGCATAAAAACCGTCAGGGGTGAGGGCCGCACACTAATCGGATAATACAGCCGCACATTAATAGCACCAGCAGGCCTAGCGATTCTAATGTTCTTTACTTCGTCCACCCTAGCAGGCGCCAACGGCGCCGCCATCGTGGCAGCGTTTTACCCGTCACGGACCGACAATCAGGCCAAAATTATTGTGTCGCCTATCACGCTTCCGCCTAGAGCTTCGGCCTGATCACTTGCACTAGCTGCCGCGACCCAACGATCGCGCGAGCACGCTGCGCTGGCATGACCCAACTCCCGACCGGCGCGATGGCCTGCATAGACCGCGTGCGCGATTAGCGCCGGCTGATCACAATCACCGATCGCCTGAATACGACGGTGTTCTGGTGGGTCCTCGCCGACCAGTGCGCGATAGAGTGTTTCATCAGGCTCCCGTGAGGTGACGACCACCAGCGCCGCACTCGGCAGGGAGGACGGCGCGCCGGTATAAACGCACGCCAGTTGCACCGCATCGGCCGTTGCCCCAACCACCATCTGACAGACCTGTATGGCAACGCCCGCTGACAACAACTGCTGTTGGGTCGCTTCCTGCTCGCCCGTGTAGTGGCTCCACGCGCCCGCCCGACTCTCGGTGGTGACGTAGTGCACCTGGCAGCCTGCGCGCGCCAACAGCAAGGCCAGCACCGGGCCTAAGTAGTAGTGATCGTCGTCGTAGACCACGACCACGCCGGATGGGCAGCGCCCGCTCATTAGATCATCGGGCGTGTAGACCGGAATCCGCAGTTCGGGCAACGCACTGCTATGGGTCCGCCCGCGCCCATCCCGGCGCCAGACCGCACCCGTCGCAATGATCACGTGGTCCGCGCCGAAGTCACGGACAGCCGACGCGCTCAGGGACTGACCGAGATACAACGACACACCGGGCATGCGCTGCAACTGACCGAGGCGATAGTCGCGCACACGGATCCACTCACCCAAGCCCGGCAGGCGAGACTCCTTGACCACCCGACCACCGACTTCACTCGCAGCATCGGCAAGCGTGACCTCGAAGCCACGCCGTGCCAATGTCAGCGCCGCCTCCAGCCCGGCGGGACCTGCACCCACGACCAGCACGGTACCCTCGCCATCCCGTGGCACCCGTTCCGGGTGCCAACTGGAACGCCATTCTTCGCCCAGCGTAGGATTCTGGGTACACCGCAAGGGGGCACCCCTATAGTTGTGCGCGTAACAGATATTGCAGCCGATGCACTCGCGAATATCCTCGGTGCGATCCTCACGAATTTTGGTCGGCAAAAAGGGATCGGCAATCGAAGGCCGGGCTGCGCCGATAAAATCCACCACACCGGTGCGCACCAATCGCAACATCGTGTCCGGAGAAGTGAACCGCCCCACGCTTACGACCGGACGATTGACCAATGCACGCAGGCCGGCAATCTTGTGCTCAAAAGACGCTTCAGCGACAAAGCGCGACGTCGCCATCTCTTCGCCGTAATAATCGGCCACCACGAAGTCCCAAAGATCTGCCAGCGGACCGACCTCTTCGAGCAAAGCCTTCGATTCCTCGCTCGACAGATGCGCATCGCCGTGCCCATCCGCCGAATAGCGCACCGCGATCGCACAGCGATCACCGACTGCGTCACGTGTCTCTTCCAGTAATTCCCGAAACAAGCGCGCGCGATTCTGCAGCGAGCCGCCATATTCATCCGTGCGGGTATTCAGGGAGCGCGAAAGGAATTCCGATACGAGGTAGCCATGGGTCGGATACACATACACCACATCAAAGCCCGCCGCGCGCGCACGCAAAGCCGATTCGCGATGCCACCGCCGAAAGGCACGAATGTCCCGCCGGTCCATGCGACGGGACTGCCAAGGCTCAGTCCGAGCAGGCATGGAGGACACCCCGATGGAAGGTAGCCGCGAAGCGAGGTTGGCGACAAAGCTGCCGCCGTGCCACAACTCAATACCCGCGAGCGACCCCGCCGCATGCACAGCCTCCGTCATGAGCGCCAGGTTGCGAACATCGTCCGCGTCCCAAAGCGCCGCAAACGGATGGGGGTGGTCGTCCGAACTGGGGTGAATGGAGCAGTACTCGGTACAGACGACGCCCCAACCGCCCTGCGCCTTCATGCCGCGCATCGCAGCCAGCGTTTGCGGCAGCGCATGACCCATGCCCGTGCAGTGCGGCACTTGATAAAAGCGATTGGGTGCCGTCACCGGACCTATCCGCACAGGCTCGAACAAAGCGTCATAACGAGATGTCGCCATCTTAGCTCCCAGTGCGCACTGTCCGTATTGCCAACGGCTTTACTTCAAGTAAGTGTACGAGAACTGGGAACAAATGGAGAGTTGTATGTCCGCCAGACCCGAACACGCATCACGGCGGGTCCGTCGGCGCGCCGCACCGCTCGCGCCACCGTATCGCGGCCCCCATGACGTGCAATTTAGCCCCTACGATCCACTG
>CAIVRI010000160.1 GCA_903908265.1 uncultured Pseudomonadota bacterium | reverse complement strand
GTGTCTAGGGCCCAGACTGCGGTGATGCTGCCCGGTTATGGGCCTCTGCTAGGACCCGCGCCGGTTCATCGAATGGCCCCAAAGTGAGAGTGAGTAAGGCGCCTAAAAACATCGACCCCGCAAGAAACACCATGCCGAGCCGTGTGTCGTGGGTCGTGTTCGCGATCAAGCCGATGAGGTAGGGGCTGACGAAGCCACCTAGGTTGCCGATAGAGTTAATGACGGCCAAGCCGGCCGCTGCCGCGAGTCCGCCGAGGCGTGCGGTCGGCAAGCTCCAGAACAGTGGCAACGTCGTCACGATCCCCGCGGTTGCTAGCGTCATCGCCATCATCGCCAGCAGGGTGCTGTGGGCGAAGAGAACGCTGAAAAGCAGACCTACGCCACCAAGGATTGCGGGAATTGCGACATGCCAGCGGCGTTCGAGCTGGCGATCTGAGCGCCGACTGACCGGAATCATGACTGCCGCCGCCACTCCATAAGGAATCGCCGTGAGTAAGCCGATGTCGAGAGGGTGCGTTACGCCGGTCGCCCGAATGATGGTCGGCAACCAAAAGCTGATGCCATACAGTCCGATCACAAAGCTAAAATAAATGACCGACAGTAGCCATAAATCAGAGCGTCGAAACAGTTGCCGTAGTGACAGAGATGGCTTCAAGATCTCCTCGGCGTCCACATTGCGTTGTAGGAATTCTTGTTCCTCTGGTTTCAACCAGTCGGCATCGCCAATACAGCGATCGAGGCCATAGAGTACGGCTGCACCGGCCACAAGCGCGGGTAGCGCTTCGGCCAGAAACAACCACTGCCAACCCGCAAGGCCCTGTACACCACCCATGGACTCTAGGATCCATCCCGATAGTGGCCCCCCGACGACGCCGGTGAGTGGTACGGCCGTCATGAACAGCGCCATGGCGCGGCCACGCCGCTGCGTCGGATACCAATGGGTCAGATAAAGAACGATGCCTGGAAAGAATCCAGCCTCAGCAATGCCCAGCAGAAATCGTAATACGTAGAATTGCGTGGGCGTGGTCACGAAGGCGGCGCTAGCGGAGACGATTCCCCAAGTGAACATGATCCGCGCAATCCAGAGCCGCGCGCCGACGCGATGCATGATGATGTTGCTCGGGACTTCGAATAGGAAGTAGCCGACGAAGAAAATGCCGGCGCCAAAGCCATAGACGAGATCGCTAAACCCGAGTGCCGACAGCATTTGTAGTTTGGCGAAACCGACGTTGACACGATCCAGATAAGACACCACATAACAGATCAGCAACAGCGGCATTAGCCGTCGCGTTACCTTGGCGTAGGTTGCCTTTTCGAACGCGCTGGGTGGATTGAGTGGATTCTGTTTGGAGAGATGACTCAAAGCCTTACCTCGTCGCCACGGAGGCGTTGCGGATGTCTACACAGGGCTACGCTAACACGTCAGCCCACTATGGCTCTGAGGCCTTGCGCGCCAGCTCGGTGGGCGGGCTCCGATACCCGCTCTAGCTACCCGTTAACGGATGGCGGCAGCGTGGTGCCGCTGCGGCCCTTCCCAGACGACACGGCCCCTATAAATAGTGATATCGCAGTGTAGATCCTTTAGCGCAGCCGTCGGGATCGTATAGGGGTCTCGGTCCCAGACCGCAATATCTGCGCTCTTGCCCGGTTCCAGTGTGCCGGCCTCGTTCTCGATATAGAGCTGTTTTGCTGCCCACACCGTGTAGGACTTGAGGGCGGTATGAATATCGACCGATTCGGTGCTGCCAAACGGCGTGTGACCATACGTGCCTTGCAGTGTTTGGCGAGCAACACTGGACCACAGACCGTATCGCGCCGGCAGCGGGGTGACGTCATAGTCTGATCCTCCCGCCCAGCGGATGCCCCGGCGCAGATAGGTGGCGAACGGATTGAGGCGCTGGGAGCGCGCAGGGCCAAAGTTGCCGGCGTAGTTGTCCCCAATCCACCAGGTGAAGGGCCCCTGTGCTTCGGGCACTGCCGCATCAAAGTCGTTCTGTAGGCGGACCATCGTGTCCAGGGCGTGCTCGGTCGGCACGTTGGCATGGATGATAGAGTGCCGTAGATCGTGTGTCGGCTGCGCACGCAACGCTGCTGCGTACGAGTCGACGACCCAGTCGATGGCGCGGTCGCCGATGGCATGGGTGCCAATGGGTAATCCGGCACCATGAAACTTCAAAACCAGCGTCCGATAGAGCTCAGGATCGATCAGGGGGTACCCACGATTACCCGCGTCCACGCCGGTCGATGCGAGATTCCAGTCCCCATACATCCAAGCGGTGCGGCCGCCGCCGCTACCATCCATGAATAGTTTCACGCCGCAACTGGCCAGATCCGCCGCGCCGACGCGCGGACCCGGCAACTCTTGCAACCGCGCAATCAGCGTATCGGCGTCGGCGGCGGTGGCTCCGGCTGCCCATAGCACGCAGACATGGGCGGTCAACTGGTGAGTGGCCGCGAGGGACTGATAGGCATGCCAATCTTCTTCGTGGATCATCGGATCCTTGACCCCGGTCATGCCTTCACGCGCCATCAACGCGAGACTGGCAAGGATTCCATCGCGACGCTCACGCTCTGTCGCGGGAGGGATCTTTGCTAACAGACTATCGCGAGCGGATTCCTTAAGGACGCCGGTGGGTATGCGCTGACTGTCGCGCACGATGGTGCCGGCAGGCGGATCTGCTGTGTCCTTTGCGATGCCAGCCAGTGCCAAGGCCTGACTATTGGCGACGCCGTAGTGTCCGGTCATCTGATCCAGCCAGACCGGATGATCACCACTCACCGAGTCCAGATCACGCGCTTCGATATAACGACGTTCCTGAAATTTCGCCTCGTCCCAGCCATTGCCGAGTAGCCACGTGCCGGGTGCTAGGGTTTTGGCGCGCTGCGCGACGCGCTGCACGACCTCACGAATGCTACGGACATTGGATAGGTCGATGCCCGTCACGGCGGCCAAACCACCCGAGGAAATGTGCGCATGGGCATCGATCAGGCCGGGGGTCGCCGCACGGCCGTGCAGGTCGATACGCTGCGTATGTGGGCCCGTGAGACGCTGAATGTCGTGATTGGTACCAACGGCCAAAATGCGGCCGCCACGAATCGCGATGGCTTGCGCGACGTGGTCTGCCCCATCCACCGTGATAATCCGGCCATTCGTTAACACCAAATCAGCAACAGGCTCTGGCGCCTCTGCCATGGAGCCTGTGGCTACACCAAGCACCATGGTCAGAGTGGCGACTATTTTGATGCATGTCATGATGGATACTCCTTTGTGCGCACCAAAGACCGCCTGTACGCCGTCATCGCAGTGCGCAGATGTTTTGGGGTCGCGTCGTGCCGGTGTCGGGTACTGGCTACCACTAGGTCAGTCGTGCGCTGCCACAATGGCGCAACAGAGACACCAAAAAAGTGGGTACTCGCAGCCCCCTTTGGTCCATAGCCACGCCTTGTTGACTTTGTAGTCCGAAATTGTGGCCACCAGCATAAATAACGTGGAGATCCATGCCAATGCAACGGTCTGAATGCCCAACACCAGCCCGACGCCGGCGATGCATTCGAACGCTGTAATGAACAGCACGAACAAGTGCGGCTTCGGATAGCCGGCTTTCACAAAGAATGCCAAAGCAGGTGCGGAATTGACTATTTTTGCAAAGGCCTGCGGCAGCATAAATGCACCACAAATGATCCGCAGAAGGACGTAGCCGTTGCTGAAGTCGAAGTCGAACATTGGGGTAGACCTATTTATTGAATGGATGGGTATAGACCCATGATTCCCACTATCGGTGTCTGTGCGCAATTGCGTCAAGTCTTTCTCGCAAGCGCTGCCCCGTGGTCGCGTCTAAAGTCAGATTCGACACAGTCTGACTTGCCTCTCTGGCGTCTCTAAGCTTGCTATTTACAGTGTCAGGAGGGGAGTTCGTGGATGCGTTCTGCTCTTGTGGGCCGTCCCTACTGGGTCTTCATCTGGCGGCTGGCCCTTCGCCTATTGGGGGCCTGGGCTTGCGCATTTTCGGCAAGAGCGATGCGGGCGGGTAATTGGCTAGTGACGGGACGCTCTCAGACAGGTACCGTCGGGGTATAGCGCATGCTGCGCAGAGGCCGGTTGAATCATGACGACATGTCCCGAACCCCCGCAGGAATTGCGACGCGAAATTACG
>CAIVRI010000159.1 GCA_903908265.1 uncultured Pseudomonadota bacterium | reverse complement strand
GCAGTCTGTGCAAATTCATGCGCCGAAAAATTGCTAATTTGGTTCGCTAAGTTGCCGCCGCCCAAGTAAGTGTTCGCTCCCACCGTGGCATAGCTGGCTAGCGTCGCCGCTGTAACCGTACCGCCCGCAGCATGTGCAGCCTGATAGCCAGCTGCAGCACCGGCTTGGATAGCTGCCGATTCTGGCGCACCGGCCACAAGTGCTTGGGCCGTGGTCTGCATCGCAGTAGCAGCGCCTGCTGCATTCGCAATACCAACGTTCGTGCCAGCAGAGGCACTGATCAGTGGTAGATGGCTGGCGTAGTTGGTGAAATAGAAACTTAACTCCGTGCCGCTACCAAGGCTTGGCAGGAACCAACGGAACGCAAAACCAAACTGGCCATTGTCACTGGGATTGATCCGTGGGCCCTGCGGCACACCTTGGAAGTTTGCAATGAAGGGCCCGCCCAACGGCCGAAAGTCCACTCCCTGATCAGAGAACCCACCGAAGCCGAGAAAAGCGTGGCTACCACCAGCGGGCACATAATCGTTGGTGGAGAAGTAAGTGCCGACCGGCTCGAGCTCCGTTCGTCGCCAACCGAGCAGGTAGAACGCTTCAATTGTGGTATTCGTCGAAGTACCCAACGAACCTTTGATCATCTGCTGTGGAATGAATCCTTCTTTCACTTCAGTACCCGGTAGGCGCAGCGCCGTCACGTCGAGCGGATTGATGCCCGACAGTCCACCCTGAATGAACGTGCTCGCCCCCCAGCTGACACTCTGCCGACCAACACGTAGTTCGACTGGGTGACCCTGACCCATTTCCCAATTTCCATACGCAAAGGCATCCAGCAGGCGCACATATTGGCCTGCCAAATCTTGAGCCGCCGAACTGAGCGGCGTACGCCGCGTGGTCATGTCCATAATCGAATGGTCGTAAAGACCAGAGCCACGCGCAAAGAACCCGTAGTTTGCGTATCGCAGCGACAGTGCGGATGTGATCTTCAACGCTTGACTGAACTGATCGCCCTTATAGTAGTTTGCATCGGCATCATCGTTGTTGACCGATTGTCCCGCGCCACCGTTGGCGAGCCCAACCAATGCCGGGTTCTGCGCTGCCACCCGCCAAGCACCACCGAAAGAGATGGTGGTGTCTAAACTGCCAGTAAGGCCGCCTTGCTGACCAAAATTAAAAGCGTTTGCGCTGGGTGCGGCAGATAACCCCGCAGCCAACAGCGCGCCGATTGCGGCGCTTAAGAGGGGGAAACGGTTCGGCATTGTCGTCTTCATTGCAACTCCCTGCAGGTCCGGCGCCAACGGCAATCCCTCTGCCACCGTCCTATCTCGCGACGCGCCAGTCGTGCTGGCGATATTGGCATGAGTATAGCCGGGTAGACCCCGGCTACAGGACGGGGAATGAGGCCAAAGTGTGCGCCGCGACACGTTTTGAAGACGCCGATCAGCGATGGGTCACCTGCAACACGCTGTGCCGAATTTGTTCAGACAAGACCACCTGCGCGTCAGCCGCCACCGATAGCAGGTCTGCCGCATAGGTTAGTCGGCGCTGCGAATCAACGCCCAAGACATGGCGTTCCCGTAGCAGATTCAGAAATTCTCGGAACATCCCCCTGTCGAAGAACTCAGGGGAGCGCATTTCATAGAGCAGCGCCATGCGACTCGCCGTCAGATGACAGCGCTGCTCCAGCGCATCCTGCGTAATCTCACCCGATCCCGCCTGCAACAACAAGGCGATGGCGAGGTAATAGCGTTCAACGACCTCCAGGGTCGAATGCGCCAACACGGACAACTGCACCGCCTCGCTTGAACCAGTGACCGGTCGGCGCCACAGCGTTTCATCAGCATCCCGCTCAAGCAACCCAAGCTCAGCGAATGCGGCCAATATATCCTTGACCACGAATGGCAGTTCCGATTCGCTCCAACGCAGAAATAGCTCCTGCGCCACATACGGATAAATACGCCAGGTCAGCCGCTGTACGTCCTCCGTATGCATGACCGCATTATTGAGAAAAACACACGCAATTAATGACGGTAGCGCATAGGCATGCAGAATACTGTTGCGATAATAAGCCGCTGTGACCGCGGATCCTGGCGCAAATCTAACGACATCACCGAGCGTGTGCGACACCGTCTCTATCATCCCCAAACTGTGGACATGCGCCAACATCGCCGCACCATCCAGCAACGTACAGGTGGCGTCGGGCGAGTACGGAATTCGCGAGGCGAGAAGTCGACATAAGTCCAGTTGACGCATTAGATCGACCTCGACCATCGCCTGCCGAGGCGTCGCCAACAGCACCATGCTGATCAGGCCCGTCGGAGACAGTGCTACCGCTGCATTGATGCGCCGCTGAATGCGCAATGCCAGCTGGTCGACTGCGACCGATAACCAAGCTGGCTTGGCGTCACGCGCCGCGTCACGCCAGCTGGGGACGCTACTATCGAGATGCCCGGCTAAATCAAGCGGCTCGCCAAAACTGACGTAGACCCGGCCATACCGCCGCCCCAAGATCCGCAGTCCGCCGAGCAAGCCGCGGACACTTTCCTTCTGCTTAGGCTGACCAGATAACTCCCCCACATAGGTATCTGCTTCGACTAACTTTTCATATCCGAAGTAAACCGGCACGAATAATACTGGTCGGGATGGATCTGTCAGGAACGAGCGGGTGGTCATCGCCAACATGCCCGTTTTTGGGGGCAAGAGTCGACCGGTGCGGCTCCGCCCACCCTCGATGAAATACTCGATGGGGTGTCCGCGCCGCATCATCACACCGAGATAACTCATGAAGACAATGGGGTACAGCGGGTGTCCTTGGAAACTGCGACGCAGATAAAAAGCACCGCATTTGCGCAACAGACGTCCGATCAATGGCAGGTTCAAATTAATGCCAGCGGCAATATGAGGAATCGCAAAGCCTCGCTTATAGATTACGTAAGACAGCAATAGGTAATCCATGTGACTGCGGTGCGACGGAACGTACACGATCTGCGCCCCGCCAGCGGCCAACTCCAGACGCTCGCCATGCAGCACCTCAACGCCGTCATACAACTGATTCCACAGCCAAGTGAACGGACTCCAAACGAGCGCCACAGTCCGTGGCGAGTAATCAGCGGCGATCTCCAATGCATAGCGGCGCGCGACCAGCAGCGTCTCACGACGACTCTTGTGATCGGTCCTCGCCTCCAAGGCGACCGCCGCACGGACCGCTCGGCGCGCCAATACTGCCGCCACAACACTGCGGCGCGAAGCGAGGTCCGGGCCCAACACGGCCGAGCGCGCATTACGAAACTCCACATGCATCTGCCGCACCGCACGGCGGGCAACGCGTAAAGGATCGCTGTCAGGCAGCAGCATGGCCAACGCAATCGGTTCACCGAACCGAATCAGCGTTTGGCGACCATTGACCCAGGTGGAGAACAAACGCCGGATAGGGCCCGCGATCTTCCGGCCCTCACCAAACAAGAGTCCGAGACTAGAGGACTCTTTGCCCGGCGCACGACCCCAGTAAACGGACACAGGAATCAGATCAACATGATCACCTTGCGTAGCGAGCGTCCCGCCGACCACGCGCAGTAGTCGCGCCGGCAGACGTCGATCGCGACGCGACGATAACCAGCCTTGCCTGCGCTCCAGTCCGACCGACGCACGGGATTCCTGCACCCCGCCAATAGAAAACCGCCGCACCGGCGATGGCAACCCAAGTGCGCGACAGACGCGCATCAGCACCAAAAGGTCCGTCAGTGCTGCGTGCTCCAAGACATAGAGCACACGACGGCCACGTCCGCGCAGCCGTTCGCCCGCATCGACCGGCAGCGCGGTGGGCCGTACCCACCAGCACAACACGCGAGAGAGCACTGACAACGCGAGCCGATCCAGCCCGAGCAGAGCATTCATGGCGCCAACGCGCGCTGCGCGGCGATTAAAGCCAATTTACGCGGTCGGTCAAACCGTTTGATCTGCGCCTCGCGACGCAACGCACCACCGCGATCAGCGGCAACCTCCACATAAACCAAGGCGCGCGGCCGCTGCGTCCTAAAAAACCGAGCACCGCGGCCTTGTTGGGCGCTGTGCTCGGCGAAACGCCGCGCAACAGAGGTGGTAATGCCCGTATAAAGCGCACCGCGCTCTCCTTCGACGATATAGACAGTCCAGCCCAACATGTGCGACTCAGCCTTTCGGCGCTCCAACGGCCACCAAAAAACGTCGAAATAGCGCGCTAAGCTCCTCTACGCAGTCTTGCATCTGATGATCCGTATCGAGCAAGTGCAAGGTCGCACGGTGCGTGCGTGCCCAGCGAATACTGTGATCCACTGGGACGATATCATCGCGCCAGCCATGCGCAATCTCGACCCGTGCCGCGTTGGGCCGCGGGGTCAGCGACTCGTAGCCAGGCATATAAAAGGCCGGGGCCATCAAAAAGAGCCCCCCTGCGTTGAGGCCCACGGTGGCGGCAGTGGCCACATGTCCACCCATGCTCGATCCAACCAGAATGGGTGCGAAACCCAAATCTGCCCCTACGCTCAGGAGCTTCAGGACCCGTTCAGAGGGATCCTCCATGCCCTGGTAGTCAATCGACTCAACCGCCCAGCCCAGATCGCGGGCAACCGCTGCCAAGGCAAGGATCTTCACGCCCCAGGGGCCCGATTCCTTGCCGTGAGAAAACACTACATAGCGCGTCATTTGTGTCCTCCCCGCTTTGTGTGTTGCATCTTAGCAGTGACCGGCGCCCCCCAAAGCAGCGCATCCAGATCCGAGGTCACTGGCATGTGCGCCCGTCGCCCGATAACGGCGACGCCCTCAGCACGCAACCGTTGCGCCTGCTGCTCGGCCGCTGCACTGCCCACTGGGAAGGCGATACGGCCCCCAGCGCCTACGACCCGATGCCACGGCAATCGCAGGGCTGCGGGCGCCGTGCGCAGCGCACGGCCCACCAAACGCGCGCGTCCGGGCAAGCCGGCACGCGCGGCGACCCCGCCATACGTCACAATCTCCCCCGGCTGCAGGGACGCCACCACCGCCCGGATGGCCTCTAACGCGGCTTCTGGATCGACGGACTGTGGGCTTTTCACCCCACAATTGTGCACCAACAACGGCTCAGGAAGCGTTTGTGACTAGCCGAGTGATAAGGTGTGCCCCCCTTAAGGACCCGAACGGGCCAATAGCCAGTGTCCATGGTCAGTAATCCAAGTTGGCAGTTCTGGGTCGATCGAGGCGGCACGTTCACCGATGTCGTCGGCCGGTCGCCCAACGGCACCGTACACGCGCTGAAATTGCTCTCGTACATCCCAGGCCGCTATGAAGACGCGACGGTACCGGGTATCCGGGCCCTGCTGGACCGAGAAGGCGCCGCGGGAGCCGCGATCAGCGAGGTGCGCGTCGGCACCACGGTCGCCACCAATGCCCTGCTCGAACGACGCGGTGCACGCACGGTCCTGGTCACCAACGCCGGCCTCGGCGATGCGCTAGCCATCGGCACGCAGGAACGGCCGCATCTCTTTCGTCGCCAAATCGAACTGCCTCTACCGCTGTATGAGCGGGTGATTGAATGCGCCGGTCGCGTCGCGGTCGACGGATATGAGATCGAACCGCTCGCCGAATCGACTCTGCGCTTGGCCCTACAGAACGCTCACACTGCGGGCTATGACAGCGTAGCGATCGTATTTTTACACGGCTGGCAACACACTGAGCACGAACGGCGCGCCGCCGCAATCGCCAAGGCCGTGGGCTTTAGTGCCGTCGCCGTCTCGCACGAAGTCAGCCCTACACAAGGCTATATCGCCCGTGGACAAACCACGGCGGCGGATGCGTACCTTGCCGTCTTAGTCGGACGTTACATTGCGCGCCTCGTCGCTGACCTTGCGACGCTGGGCACGGGTATTCGCCTGCAACTGATGCAGAGCCACGGTGGGCTGGCACCCGCCAGCGCCTTTCGCGCCACCAACGGGGTGCTATCAGGCCCTGCTGGCGGTCTGGTCGGCATGGTCCGCACCGGCCTAGCCGCCGGCTATGCACGGTTGATCGGTTTCGATATGGGCGGCACCTCAACCGACGTCTCGCTGTATGACGGCCAATACCCGCGCCGCACCGAATTGCGCATCGGCGGCATCCGACTCGCAGTCCCGGCATTGGATGTGCATACCGTCGCCGCCGGGGGCGGCTCCGTCCTACGCTACCGCGAAGGCCGCTTTACCGTAGGCCCGGACTCCGCAGGTGCGGTCCCGGGACCTGCCAGTTATGGTCGAGGGGGTCCGCTCGCCCTCACCGATTGCCACGTGGCGCTCGGTCGCCTGGCGCCGACGTTCCTCCCCTCGGTGTTTGGGCCGCATGGTACGGCGCCAATCGATCCCGAGTCCGCCCGCACCGGTTTTGCGCAATTGGCCCTGGCAGTCACGGCCGATGGTCGCGCCATTGGTGCAGAAGCGGTCGCAGAAGGCTTCCTGACCGTGGCTGTGGACACCATGGCCAACGCGATCAAACAAGTGAGTTTGCGCATCGGACTAGACCCGGCTGACTTTGCCCTGGCGAGCTTTGGCGGGGCGGCCGGCCAAGTTGCTTGCCGGGTTGCGGATGCGCTCGGCATTCGCGCCGTTCTCATTCATCCCCTGGCTGGCGTGCTCTCGGCGCTCGGTATCGGTCTAGCCGAAGCCCGTGCGGTGCGGCGCGGCACCTTGGATGTCGCCTTAGACGCCGCAGGCGTTGCGTTGGCGCACAAGCAATCACAATCGTTAGCGGAATCGGCCTGCGCTAGCCTCGCCGGAGAGACAGTCACCCACGTCGAGCACCGTGCAGAACTGCGTACGGCACGATCGGAAGTGGCGCTCGCAGTGCCCCTCGACGACGTCCAGAGCATGCGACTGGCATTCATTGCCCAGCACCAGCGCCGATTCGGCTATCAACCGGAAGCGGACGCGGGCTTAGTGATCGCCGCCGTCATCGCCGAAGCCATAGGCCCCTCGCCACCTCTCGCCTTGGCGATCCCACCAGCCACCACGGCGCAACCGACCCAGAGGGTGCAGTGCTGGTTCGAGGGACAATGGCGCACGGTGATGGCGCATCGTAGAGAATGTTTGGCGATCGGCGCGACCGTACAAGGGCCGGCGCTCGTTGTCGAACATACCGCCACGACCGTCGTCGAACCCGGCTGGCAGGCACAGCATCGGGCGGACGGCGCACTAGTGCTAGAGCGGATGGCAGCACCGACCGCGCCTCGCGAAACGGACCCTAGCTACCCAGACCCGGTATTGCTCGAAGTGTTCAATGGTTTGTACATGCATATTGCCGAGCAGATGGGCGCTGTGCTGCAACAATCCGCCAGCTCGGTGAATATCCGAGAACGCCTTGACTACTCCTGCGCCATCTTCGACCGCGACGGACGCCTCGTCGCCAACGCGCCACATATGCCCGTACATCTCGGGTCGATGGGCGCGAGTGTGCGTGCGGTAATGGCGCAACACCCCGCTACCGTGCGCCGCGGTGATGCTTTTCTGGTCAATTCGCCCTACGCGGGTGGCACTCATCTGCCGGACCTGACGGTGGTCAGCCCGGTGCATCTCCAAGAGAGCGAGACGGCAATGTTCTGGGTCGCTTCGCGCGCACACCACGCCGATATCGGCGGCATTACGCCGGGCTCCATGCCTCCCTTTAGTCGATCCATTTCCGAAGAGGGTGCACTTTTCGATGGAGAACGCATCGTCACCGGCGGCATCTTGGACCGCGCGTTGGTGGAATCGCTGCTGTTGCGCGGCCCCTACCCAGCCCGCAACGTGCAACAGAATCTCGCAGATCTGGCCGCGCAACTCGCCGCCAACGCCCGTGGCAGCGAAGAACTGACACGGCTTGTGGAAGCGCAAGGTAGACCTTTGATCGACGCGTATCTGGAGCACGTGCAGAGGCACGCCGAGGCGCGTGTACGCACAGCGCTGCGTGCACTCCCCATCGCCGGCCAGGGTCCGGTACGGCATGCGCGCGCACTCGATGGTGGCGAACGTATCGCTGTTGAAGTGGAGGTGAATGCCCAGACCGGTGCTGTCCGGGTCGATTTCACCGGCACCTCAGACCAATCGCCAACCAACTTCAATGCGCCACGTGCGGTCTGCACTGCCGCCGTTCTGTACGTGTTACGCACCCTCGTGGACGAGGACATGCCGCTCAACGAAGGATGTCTCGCCCCGCTCGAGTTACATATCCCCAAAGGCTCGCTGCTCGACCCACAGTCCCCAGCCGCTGTGGTCGCCGGCAACGTAGAAACCTCGCAAGCGATTGTTGACTTGCTGTTCGGCGCCCTCGGCGTTCTGGCCGATTCGCAAGGGACGATGAACAATCTGACGTTTGGCGACGCCCAGTGCCAATACTACGAAACGATTGCCGGCGGAGCGGGCGCAGGACCCGGCTTTGCAGGTGCCAGTGGCGTGCAAACCCACATGACCAACTCGCGTCTGACCGACCCCGAAGTGCTGGAAGCGCGCTTACCGGTACGATTAGCAGTCTTCGGCTACCGCCACGGCTCTGGTGGCGCAGGCCGCTATGCGGGTGGCGAAGGCCTCGTACGACGCATTCAATTTCTGCGACCACTCGAAGTAGGCATCCTCTCGAACCATCGCAAGCTCGCGCCCCGCGGTCTCGCTGGCGGCGGCAATGGCGCCTGCGGCGTCACTCGGATCATCCGCCGCGATGGTCGCATTGAACTACTGCCATCGGCCGGGGCAGCCTGGGTCGAGACCGGCGATGCCATCGAAATTGAGACCCCTGGCGGCGGGGGCTGGGGGACACCCGAACTCTAGTCTCTGAAGTGCTCCTGCATCAGCGTTGCCACATCGAAATCCGGATCGAGTGGGGGCCGCCCGCCAGCCGACTGTAATTGATTGAGACTGGTTTGCTGCACACGCGTTCCTGACGGGTCATGCGTGACCAACCAGCAGATCCAAAGACCTTCGCGACCGGCGTTGTATCCGAACAGAACACTGGTCATCGGGGTCTGCCGTGGCGGATTGACCCGCTCGTCACAAACTACGAACCACGCAGCAGCGGGTGTTGCATCAGGAAAAGCGCCGTCGCGTTCGTAGCTCGCTAGAAAGTCACCAATCTGTCGCGCCAAGCGATTCCAAACCACCGGAACAGATGGCTCAAACAACACCCAGCGTGTACCGCGGACAATGCTATCGACCATCTGCAAGGCCAACCGACGACGGCCTAAGTAACGCCACTCCGGCAACGTCGCCCGCGGACCCGCCAGCGTCCGCGCCGGTAACGGTTTGGCCGAGCGAACGGATTGCAGGACATTCAGCCCAGCCGATGCCAACCGTGCGCGCTGCCGGTCATCCACGATACAGGCGGCACGAAAACCGGGCCGCAAAGGACCTTCATCCGGGAACCGCGGAGCCCAAGGAGCGCTAGAGGCCGCGAGACGTCCGAGTATCCCCAGTGCAGCAGCCCCCGGTGGAAACTGTTCGAACCGTCCCCGCAAGCGGTCGTAAGCCTGCACCCAGGGGAAATACATCAGTGTCTGATCACTCGCATGCGGCGTCTCACGCACGCCGGCTAGAGCAAGCAATGGCGAACTCCACTCTGCCGGCGGATCAACAACGAGCAGTGCGCGCCGTGTTCGGCATAAGCGCGCCGCCACGAGCAACGTGCTCGCACCCACCGCATGCTCGCGCGCGAGCGGCGGCAAATAGAGGAAACTGAAATCGTCGCGCTCATCAAACGCAAATAAACCCGTGCGTTCGGTCGCAGAGCCGATGACGTCGTAATCGGTGAGAGGGCCACCGTCGTCACCATCTGGGTTCGAGGCTACATAAGCTGCAAAAGAA
Organism: uncultured Pseudomonadota bacterium; assembly: GCA_903908265.1. GTDB lineage: Bacteria > Pseudomonadota > Gammaproteobacteria > Steroidobacterales > Steroidobacteraceae > CAIKZZ01. The sequence continues at coordinate 43,553 of CAIVRI010000159.1, read as the reverse complement.
CGCAGATCACCGCGCTCCGTCGGTTGCGGACGCAGCGTTGGCACAGGCCCTCGCAAACCGACCAGCTCCGACTCAGCGAGCAATACTCCAATATTTCTAGGCGACTCAGGGTGCACGGATGCCCGCGCAAAGATCTCCTGCTCTTCGACATGCTCAGAGCCCGGAGATCTCACACGATGGACGACCAGATTGAAGACGTCCGCGTCGGCCCCAGTGTCCGCAATGTTGTCGTGGTCCACCGACGCTCGCAAAAACTCGCGCGTGCCCGGGCAGCGCGCCTCGAGCACTAAGGCCTGCCCACCGAGCGTCGGCAGTCGCAATGTGGCCGGTCGCGCGCCATTGGCGACCCGGACAACCCGCGCCAGAACCCCACCGTTCTCAAAATATTGCTCAACCGCATAGGACAAGGCGCTGGGCTGCCAAAGGCCGCCAAAGACTGCCTGATACTCCGCGAAACTGCGGACCGCGACCGGCTGATGCAGCGGACCGCGCAAAGCCCGACCAACAAACGCCACCGTCGCCGTTTCAACACGCGCGATCGGCTCGCTCGCGCCAATGGCGGTAGCAACGTAGATACCTTGCGTCGAGGGTGTCAGCAACCGGGCCTCTCCGGAAGACTGGAGAGGAGGGTACCACACAGCGTGTAGCCGCTCAGGAGGGCCGCGCCGGTTTGGACGCCTTGGCGTTCGCCTGCGTTACGGCACGACGCGCCGCTTCTGCGCGCGCATCCGCAGCATCGCGCCGCTTACGCTCAATTTCCTCCAGCATCACACGCATCCAAGGCGTCTGCATCGTGGTCGTCCTCAGTCGACTTCAGCCAGACGCTACTATATCGGTCTCCCGGCTCGAAGGCTTGAGTACAAATCCACAAGACGGGTGGCCATCGCCGGTGCAGACCATGCGGACGCATCGGCGGGAGCCAGTGCAGCCAGGTGCGCACGCAACTCCGGTTCCTGCAGCACGCGAATGACCGCATTGGCAAAGGCCTGTTCGTCCTCCGGCACAACAATCGCTCCCTTGGCGTCCTTTAGCACGTCGGCCGTCCCCATCACCGCCGTCGACACGACCGGGGTCCCTAGCGCCAATGCTTCCAATAGCACGAGTCCTTGGGTCTCGGTACGAGACGCGAATACGAAGGCATTGCCGGCGCAATAGCAATCCAACAGCGTCGAGGCCCGATCAAGGTAGCCGACAAACAGCACGTGAGGACCCAACCCTAGCCGCTGTGTCAGCGCTTTCAGGTGCGCTAATGCCGGACCCTCGCCAGCGATGATCAGCAGCGCTGCCGGCACTACCCGCACCACATAGACGAGCATCTGCAAAATAAAGTCGATGTTCTTTTCATGGGCCACACGCGAAATATGTACCAGTACCGGCCGATCAACCGGGATCCCATGAGCGGCGCGGAAGCGGGCGCCGTCACCGCCACGGAAGCGCCCATCAATGCCAGTGGGCAATACTTCCGCCCGCGTTTGCACGCCGTATTGACGCAGCTTATGCAGCATCTGCGGTGACGGCACGACCAGCGCATCGACGGCGCGACACTGCGCTACCGTCATGGAGCGGGCTACACGCCGCGTCACCCAGCCCGGCAAAAAGGCGGCGTAATGGTGAAAGTACTCTTCAAAAAACGTATGGTAGGTTTCCACGACCGGAATACCCAGCCGACGAGCAAGCGCCACACCAGCGTAATGGGCGACGAAAGGGGTGTGAACATGCACGACGTCATAGGCGTCCTCCCGCAAACGCGCTTCCAGTCTGCGGATAGCGCGCCCACTCATGAAGCGATCCTCAGGGTCTAGCGGGACAGCACGGGCGCGGATGCGCAGAATGTCCGGTGTGCCGGCACCCGCCTGCGCATAGTCCGGCGCAATGAGCGTCGAGGGGTGGCCCAACTCAGTGAGGCTTTGACGAAACGTCGCGATCGACGTAGAGACTCCGTTGACACGGGGAAACGAAACGTCGGAAACCATCAAAATACGCACGCAAGCCCCACGCCGACTGTTACACGCACGCGAAGGTATTACAAACCGATGACGATTCTGTGACGGTCAGCGTCCTGCGGGCTCGGACTCCCGCTCGCGCAGCAGTTCAGCGTATTGCCGCTCGTCCTCGAGCGAGCCACCGCGCCCGTTCCAAGACGCGCCGATTGGCAGCGTGTTCGTCACGCGCGCAGCCGCCGCAAGGGTCGATACGAGGCTCGCTTCCTGTGGTCCACTGACCGGCATGGGCAGCCCCGAAGCGACCACTGATTCGCGCGCCACGCGCGCCCAATCAACGACCGCACCGTGCGCATCGAGACGCCGCCCTAGCGACGTCTGCATCGCGGCAGCCGTTGCCAGCGGACGCGCAGCAGCCTGTCGATCGTCCTCCATAGGACCGAAGGCTTGGACATAGAGCGTACCGGCACGCCAGCCGAGCACTGTCGGTTGATTCACGACCTGCACGGTCGTGCCTATAGGGATGGCATCAAATAGCGCCGCGATATCCTCTGGATAAAGACGCAGGCAGCCATGACTGGAACGCATCCCAACCCCATAAGGCTTGTTGGTGCCATGGATTAGGTAGGTGGGCCAACCAAGGCGGAATAGATGCGCGCCAAGCGGATTGTCGGGACCGGCCAGCACTGTAGCCGGCAGCGGATCACCGTTATCACGATGTTCCTTGCGTACCGAATCGGGCGGTATCCAGACTGGATCCTTCTGTCGCGCCACAATCCGGGTCACGCCTTCTGGTGTTTTCCAACCCACTTTGCCAATGCCAATCGGATGCGTGATCACCACCCGGGGTGCGCCCTTGGGCACGCGGGGGTAATAAAACAAACGCATCGCGGCAATATTCACCACTACACCCTCTTGGGGTGCATTCGGCAATACGAACGCCGTCGGCACGACGATTTCCCGCCCACGCCCCGGCAGCCAGGGATCTACGCCTGGATTGGCGCGGACGATTTCCTCGTAGCCGACGTTAAAACGTCGGGCAATGTCGGGCAGTGTGTCATCGGCCGCGGCAACCGTGATAATGACCGCGCCCACTACGCCTTCGCCCGGCACCAGCGTGAAACGATCCGCTGCTTGCGCCCGCGGCAGCGCAACCGGGGCACTGAAGACCGCCACTTCCGGCACCATGGCCACCGGCAGGGGCGCCGGCGCCGTCGAGCAAGCCGCCACCACCGCTACGGCAAGGATGCTGACCGCTCTAGAGCAGCAACGGACGATCGGGCAATTCATTTGGCTTGTGGTCGCTGGCCGGATAATGACGGGCCACCAGTTTACCTACGGTCGCGACGCCGGATACAGCGCCGCCTTGCCAATCCCCGGCACGGAACGCGCGCTCCATCGAACGACAGGCTTCGGCCCACTCGTCGGCGCTAACGAGGCCATTGAAGCCTCGGTCAGCGACAATTTCGACCGCTCGATCCGCCCACAGCACGTATACGAGGACGCCATTATTATGGGCGGTATCCCAAACCCGCTTGGCCGCAAAGACGTCGATGGCGCGATCCCGGGCGGATCGCCGGGCCAACAGCGCCGCAATCCCCAGATCCGACTCTACGACGAAACGTACTTCACCACCGTGTTGCGCCTCGGCACGGCCGACCGCCGCCTCGATGGCATCTAAGACGGTCGGCGTGAAGCGCCGACGAACCGCAGTTGGGCTTTGTAGCAAATGACGGACTAGCCGCAGGATCAGTGCCATGTCACCAACTCCCCGACGAACCACCACCACCAAAGCCCCCGCCGCCACCACTGAAGCCGCCGCCCCCACCACCCCCGCCAAAACCACCGCCCATGCCGGCGCCACCGGAGCCGCCGCCATAGAAACCGGCGACCCCCCCGAGGCCGAGCAGGAGCGTCGGAAAGAAAGCAACCAGACCGACAACGATCGAGAGGGCGAGAATGCCGAGCACAAAGTGCACGATCGCGCCCGCCAAGATTGCGGCCACCAAGGCGCCGCCAAGGCGGCCTAGGAAGGTACGGAAAAAAAGACCCGCAAAAATGGCAAAGGCCAGCACGCTAAGCACACTTTGTGCCCCATCGCGGTGACCTGCTTGCAGTCCTTGCGGCGGGGGCGGTAAGGGCTCGCCATTCAAAAGACCCATCGCTTTGTCGAGCGCACGGTCGATACCGCCATAGAAATTACCCTGCCGAAACGCTGGACGTAAATATTCATCGGAAATGCGTGCGGAGCCTAGATCAGTGATCGCCCCCTCTAATCCGCGACCCACCTCCCAACGGAAGTGGTGGTCCTGCGTCGCAATGATCAGTAGCACCCCGTCGTCCACGCCTTGGCGGCCCAGTTTCCAGGCATCGGCAAGACGTATCCCATACTGTTCGATGACCTCAGGCTGTGTCGTCGCGACAATCACCACCGCCCACTGGCTACCTTTCTGGGTCTCTAACTGCGCCAACTTACCTTCGAGCGCACGGCGCTCATCCGGCTGCAGCAGGCCCACCTCATCGACCACCCGCGCCACCGCGGGCAACGGTCGCAGCCCCTCGTCAAGGGTCGCTCGCGCTCCTACGCCGAACCCAAGGACACCGAGCAGCACCAGTGCCGCAACGACGCCTCGGGCGCGGGCTGCGATCATTCAGTTCGCCGGCTTCGACGGTGCACTGTTGAAATCCACGACCGGCGGTTTCTCAATCGCCGCTTCGTTCTCGACCGTGAAATTCGGCTTTACGGCCGCACCAAACATTTTGGCGGTGAGGTTGACCGGGAACTGCCGAATGGTCGTGTTGTACTGCTGCACCGATTGGATATAGCGATTGCGCGCAACAGTGATTCGGTTCTCGGTGCCTTCCAGTTGCACCTGCAAATCACGGAAATTCTGATCGGACTTCAGTTGCGGATAGTTCTCAGACACAACCAACAACCGTGACAGCGCGCTGCTCACTTCACCCTGCGCTTGCTGGAAACGCTTGAGTGAGGCCGGATCCTCTGGCTTCACCGTAATCGAGGTCGCCTTAGCGCGCGCTTCAGTCACCCCGATCAGCACTGCCTGCTCTTGCTGCGCATAGCCCTTGACCGTATTGACCAGATTGGGGATCAAATCGGAGCGGCGCTGATATTGGTTCAGCACTTCAGACCAACTGGCGGTGGTCTGCTCGTCGAGTGTCTGAATTTGGTTGTAACCGCAACCGGTCAGCGGCGCGCAGAACGCCACCAACGCCGCGATGGAGATCAGCCGGGGAAACGCACGCATGAAGACTCCTTTGGACCAAAAATCGGTCATCTTGGCCACTATATGGGGTGACCCCCACAGCGACGCAAGGGTTGCCGCTGATTTTTTGGCCTCAGCGCCCCACTACCCTGGGGGCGCTCTGACCGGGCGGCCAGAATCCCTGCTTTAGGCTTGCAACCATGCGAGGGCGAGAACACGGCGACGAAATAGCTCTCTTTAAACAAAAAAAACCCCGGATCCTTGGACCCGAGGTTGGAAAAAGCGGACTCCGATTACGTGAGTGCAGTCCGCCAGGGGATTCAGTGCAAGCGCGACCAATGCAAGACCTGGACCTCTTCCGCGTCGAGGGACAGGTCCCGCGCGATCAATTGACTCAAGAGGCGCGGGTCGGTCGGCACCCGCTCCTGCCGATCTAATTCCACAATGCCGCTGTATTCACGCCCACCCTCACTTCCAAGGTTGGCAACGAAACGCGTGTAGAACTTCATGCTCATAGGGTTAGATTAGTCACGCGACGTCGTAGAATCCGTGATCTAAATCGCAAACTGACACGGAGACCCTATGGGTCGTTGGCGCCCGGCACAACCGCAAGGCTCGCAGTACAGCACCCCCGCCGGTGCTGAGCGGATGCGTGCCGAACTGGAACAGTTATGGCGTATTGAGCGCCCACAGGTAACCCAGTCCGTCTCCGAAGCCGCCGCGCAGGGCGACCGATCGGAAAATGCCGAATACACCTACGGCAAGAAGCGCCTGCGCGAGATCGATCGCCGTGTTCGCTTCCTACGTAAGCGACTCGATGGACTCGTAGTCGTTGCAACGCCACCCACGAATCGTGAGCGGGTGTATTTCGGGGCCTGGCTTGATCTGGAAGACGCCACAGGCACCGTGCATACCTACCGAATCGTGGGTCCAGATGAGTTCGACATGGACCCCCGCTATATCAGTATGGACGCTCCCTTGGCCCGCGCCCTGCTCGGCAAGCGACTCGACGACGAGGTGGAGATTCCTATTGAAGGCCGACCACGCTACGCCGTCGTGGCTATTCGCTATGGCGCAGTCGAGGCCTAGAGACGCAAACGGACGCCGCGAGCCACCCCGTGACGTCCGCTGCTGCCGTCAAGATCAATCGCCTTAGACGCGGACGTTCTTGAACTGCCATGGATCGGAGGTATCGAGATCCTCCGGGAAGAGCCGCGAACGATCCACCAAGGGGTTCCAATCCGTGTACTCACCGACCACTGTACCCAGATACGGCATGCAGATCTCAAGGTTGCGCTTGTAGTCCATCTCGTCGGGCTCAACGATCCCGCGCTGTGGATTTTCTATGGCCCAGACCATGCCCGAGAGCACAGCGATCGTCACTTGCAAGCTGGTCGCATTGTTGTAGGGAGCCAGCGCGCGCGCCTCGTCGATCGACAACTGCGAACCATACCAGTAGGCATTGCGCGCATGACCGGCGACTAGAACACCTAACTCGTCCATACCGCCCGGCAAAATCTCATTGAGAAGAATGCGCTTTTCGGGCTGGTCGCGCCAATTACGGCCCGCAAACTCATGAATCGACATGACCGCCGAATCAGACGGGTGATACGCGTAATGGCACGTCGGCCGATACACCGCTTGGCCGCCGTCATGCACGGTGTAGTAATCCGCAATCGAAATCGCTTCGCTGTGCGTGATGAGAAAACCGTGGATATGCCCGGCTTTCGGCGCCCACGTACGCACACGCGTCGCGGCACCCGGCTGCATCAGGTAAATCGCCGCCCCCGTACCAAAGGCGTGCGTTCGACCATCTGGCGGCAGACTTTTCTCGTGCGTACCCCAACCCAATTCTGCCGGTTGGCTACCCTCACTGATGAAACCATCGACCGACCAAGTGTTGACGAACTCGCCTACTTTCTTGGGAATACTGGGGACTTGGGTATCGCGCTCGGCGACATGAACGACCTTCACGCCGAGTCGCTGCGCTAACGCTGCCCACTCTTCGCGGCTGGACGGCTCGACGAACTCGAGGCCCAAATCGGTCGCAATATTAATCAGCGCTTGCTTCAAGAAGTGCGAAACAAGACCCGGGTTGGCGCCGTGCGTTAGCACCGCCGTAGGCCGCGGGGACGCATCACCATCTGGCATGCGTAACGCCAGGGCAGAGTGGCGGATCGAGTAGTTGCTGCGCACCGCCGGATCGACGGCGGTATCCACATAGCCACCCGTCCATGGCTCGATGCAGGTGTCCAGATACAGCGCACGGCGCTCACGGGCAAACTTCACCAACTCGACCGACGACACGTCAACCGACAGATTCAGCAGGAAGTCTCCCGGGCCGACCAACGGTTCCAGTACAGCACGGTAATTTTCAGGTTTGATCGGCTCGATCCGGTGTTTGACGCCAAAATCCGTCGCGCAATCGATACCGGCTTCGTCTGCCGTCACAATCGTAATACGCTCTGGCGTAAGCCCGCCAATGTGGCGAAGGATGAGCGGCAAAACGCCGCGCCCGATGCTGCCGAACCCTACAAAGACGAGTCGACCCTGAAACTGTGCATGAACCGTGTGGTTGGTCATGATGTGCGGAAACCTACCTTAGTTAATTTGTTGCCAAAACAGCAATCCGGACTTGCCGGGCGCCCCCCCCCACGAGCGCGGACGCCCGCCTGAGGGGGGCGTCACTCTACCTGAACGTCGCCAGTGATGCCGCCCCATCACCAGGATCCCGTTACACTGCGCATTGGAGGCCTCCGATGGACTATGAAACACTGATCGATGTCGCGACGCTGCGCAGTCGTCTATCCGACCCATTAATGCGCGTCATTGACTGCCGCTTTGAGCTCGGCCAACCTGAATCTGGCCGCAGCCTCTATCTGCAGGGGCACATCCCAGGTGCCCTGTACGCCCACCTCGACGAAGATCTGGCCGCCCCACGCACGCCTTGGAGCGGACGACACCCACTCCCGGATCCGGCTAACCTTGCCACAACGTTTTCGCGACTAGGCATCGATGCAGATGTGCAGGTCGTCGCTTATGACGACTCCGGCGGTGCCTACGCTGCACGGCTCTGGTGGCTACTGCGGTGGCTCGGGCACCGCCGTGTAGCAGTGCTCGACGGCGGATTTTCTGCCTGGAAAGCAGCAGGGCTACCGGCCTTAATCGCTGCCTCCTCGGTCGCCGCTCGACGCTTCGAGCCGAGCGCCAGCGACACGCAGCATGTCAGCGCAGACGACCTAGCGGACCTGCTCGCCACCCAGCGCTGCGTGTTATTGGACGCCCGTTCCGCTGAACGCTTTGAGGGACGTATCGAGCCGCTAGATCCCCGCGCAGGCCACGTACCCGGGGCGCAAAGTTTCCATTTCGCCCGCAATCTCAACGCCGATGGTCAATTCCTACCCGCCGCGCAACTGGCAGAACAGTTTCGCCGCGCACTGCGCGGCCGACCGCCTGCCAGCGTGATCGCCATGTGCGGCTCAGGCGTCACGGCCTGCCACAATCTACTCGCCCTCGAAATCGCCGGCCTCACTGGCGGCCGTCTTTATGCGGGTAGCTTCAGCGAGTGGTCTCGGGACGCCGCACGGCCCATCGCAACCGGGCCTTAGCCACCGGCCTTAGGACGCGCAAACGAAGCGTGCACCCGCGCAAGCTGAGCACGGGGCGACGGCGTCGCGCGGCAACGCCAAGTCAGCGCCGCATCGCATCGTTGCGCAAGTGCAACATCGCAAAATTGTGCAGCGCGTTAAAAAGGCATTGACTTTCGCAGCAAAAATTGCGCGCCCGGATAACCCGGCGTAGGATCGGCTGCGGTTGTATTCGCCATGTCTACTTTTCGAGGGGGGGATTGGGTCGGCCGGAGCGGTTGCGTGCAACCCACGTCGGCGGATCCAACGAGGTTCCCTCGCACGAGTCGATACAGCGCACGACCTACGGTTCGGACACCGCCGGCTAGCCGGCAAGGCGTCCGATTGGAGAGGTACGCGATGCGGCAGGGTGCAAGCCCTCGCCCACGCATGTAGCAAGTGAGAAGACTCGATGACGACTATTTACGTGGGGAATCTCCCGTTCTCGGCGACCGAAGAAGAAGTGCGTTCGCTGTTCGAAAATCACGGCAAAGTGGAATCGGTAAAAATCGTTATGGATCGCGAAACAGGCCGCCCGCGCGGTTTTGCCTTCGTGGACATGTCCAGTGACGATGCACAGACTGCCATCGCGCAGACGAACGGCGTCGATATGGGCGGTCGCCCATTGCGTGTGAACGAGGCGCAAGAGCGCCCTCGCGGCCCACGCCCGGGCGGTGGTGGTGGCGGCGGCCGAGGCGGCTACGGTGGTGGTGGCGGTGGTCGCGGTGGCTACGGCGGCGGCGGCGGCGGCGGTGGCGGCTACGGTGGTGGTAGCGGCGGCGGCTACGGTGGCGGCGGCAATAGCTACTAAAGACCGGGCTACTGCACACCGAAGAACCCCGTCCCGAGACGGGGTTTTTTTGTGCGCTCTTGTTGCACAACAGGGCACCACACCGGTACGGCGCCCACTACGAGGCTCCGCTTCTAGAAGTCCTGATGTTTATTGGCGCTGACTCGCCACCAACCCGGCACGCAAGACGGCGCAAGTCTAGAATCCGCCAAACACCTCGAACGGGCACTCGTGATGCACAACCCCACTCGCTCCACAATTGCACTGACCTTTGTACTGATCGTCAGTGCCTGCGTGCACGGCCCTAGCCCTGCCCCTACTGCCGCGCTGCCAAAGCCTGCGCAGGCACCGATAAGCCCGATAAATACGGCCGCCCCGGTCAGTGACCTGCCAACGCTTGCAGCGATCGATCAAGCGATCAAAGGCACGGCGCGATCCGATTCGAATAAGGCACGTGATGCGGCGCGGCATCCTCGCGCAACGCTGGAATTTTTTGGCCTACGCGCCGATATGACAGTTATGGAAGTCTGGCCCGGCGCTAGCGGTTGGTACGCAGAGATCCTCGCGCCTGTACTGCATGATCACGGCCACTACATAGCGGCAGAACGTGATCCGGAAAGCAGCGCGTATGCGAAAGAAAACGTCCGCGCGCTGCGCGCGAAGTTTAACGCCGCACCCGACGTGTATGGCCAGACGGAAATCGTCGCACTACAGGCACCGAATGCCCTGACTCCAGTGGCGCCAGGATCGGTCGATCTGGTGTTGAGCTTCCGCAATCTGCATAACTGGCTGTGGCGTGCCGATGGGGCACCAGCGATGCTCAAGGCAATGTACGCAGCACTGAAGCCCGGCGGCATCCTCGGCCTAGTGGACCATCGCGCCGACCCCATGGCCCCGCTAGACCCAAGCGCGAAGCTCGGCTACGTCAACGAGCATTTCGCCATCGAACTGGCTGAACAAGCAGGCTTCGAGTTTATGGGGACCTCGGAAGTGAACGCAAACCCACGCGACACGCACGACTACGACCAAGGAGTATGGACTCTGCCACCGACCTACCGCTTGGGCGACAAAGATCGTGATCGTTACACCACGATCGGCGAGTCAGATCGGTTCACGCTGCGCTTTCGAAAGCCGTTGAACGCCCACTGAAACGGCCTCTTTGGCTTATAAAAGCCTGACCGACTTAATCCCAGAAGCTGCGCACTTTTGCCGCAACGTCCACAGCGGGCAACAGCAGCGCAGCCTCTGAATGGGGTGGCACCGCCTCAGCAATCAACCCTACGCCGACACAATCGAAGGTCGCGAGGACAGTCGACGTTAGAAAGCGGCTGCGCGCGCCATACACATGAGCATCGCCCAGTCGTGGTTGCTGGGTCACGTAATACTTCAGCGGCGCCAACAAATGCAGCGCGTCCCGGGCACGCGTGATTGCGACGTATAGTAGGCGTCGTTCTTCCTCGAGCGCGGTCGGTGAGCCGGCCGCAAACTCCGACGGAAAACTGCCCTCATTGACGTTCAACACAAACACTTCGTTCCACTCCTGCCCCTTGGCCGAATGCACGGTGGACAGCACCAGATAGTCCTCATCAAGCAACGGTGGGCCTGACTCGTCACCACTGGCCCGCGGTGGATCCAGCGCGAGCTCGGTCAGGAATCGCTCGCGCGATGCGAAGCCACCAGCGATCTGCACCAGTTGCTCCAGATCGCCGGCACGCACGGCAGCGCCGTCGTAAATGCGCTCCAGATGGGGTCGATACCAATCGCGCACGGCCTCGACCTGACCCGCCCATGGCGTCGTCGGGCTGACCAAGTGCTCTAACAACGTGCGCAATGCGTGCCACTGCGCCCGTGCCGCCGGCGGGGGCACGAAGACCGAAAGTGCCTCCTGAAAACCGCAACCCGCTGCGATCGGCTCCAGACAGCGCGCGCTAAATCCAGGCCCCATGCCCGGCAACAACTGCAAGGCGCGAAAGGCGGCAATCCGATGGCGGGGATTGTCTGCCCAGCGCAGCACCGCGAGCAAATCCTTCACATGCGCGGCTTCCAAAAATTTCAGCCCGCCATATTTCACAAAAGGAATATTACGGCGGGTCAACTCCACTTCCAGCAGATCACTGTGATGGCTGGCACGAAACAGTACGGCCTGCCGTTTCAGTGGCACACCCGCCTCCCGCGCCGCGAGCACCGACTCGATCACATAGTCAGCCTGCGCGCGATCATCCGCCACCGTCACGAGGCGTGGACGCGCGAGGCCCGTGCGGTGGGCTATCAATGCTTTATCGTGGCGGCGCTGCGCCTCGCGCAGGAGTGCATTGGCAGCGTCCAAGATCGGCTGTGTGGAGCGGTAATTTTCCTGCAGCGCCACGACGCGGGCGGGTGGCGTAAAGCGCGCAGGGAAATCGAGAATATTATCAACGGTCGCTGCACGGAACGAATAGATCGACTGCGCATCGTCACCTACAACCGTCAACCCTTGGCCATCTGGACGAATCGCATGCAGGATCTGGGCCTGCAGGCGATTAGTATCCTGATACTCATCGACCAGCAGATGATCAAAGCGCTCGGCCACTGCCTGCGCCAGCAAAGGTTCCGAAACCAGTCCATGCCAATAAAGGAGCAGGTCGTCATAGTCGAGAACCTGCTCGGCCTGTTTGCGCGCCACAAATGCGCGGAAGAGCCGCGTAAGGTCCGCCTCGACCGGCAGGCACCAGGGCCACTGCGCGCTCAGTGTTGCCGTGAGCGAACCTTGCGTATTGACGCGATGGGAGTAGATCGCGAGACACGTATCCTTACGCGGGAAGCGCCGATCGCGCCCCGCCAAACCCAGCTCGTGACGCACCACATCCAACAAATCAGCGCTGTCGCCGCGGTCCATCACGCTGAAACCAGGCTCTAGCCCCACCGAGCGTGCATGCAATCGCAGGAGTCGATTGCCCACCGAGTGGAAAGTCCCCGCCCAAGGCAGGCGCGTCGCGGCCCGACCCGTGACGCCGGCTACGATGCGTTCGGCGCGGCGTGTCATCTCTTGCGCCGCGCGTCGCGAGAAGGTCAGCAGCAGGATGCGTCCCGGGTCGACGCCAGCCAACACCAGATGCGCCACGCGATGCGCCAGCGTAGCGGTCTTACCCGTGCCGGCACCGGCAATCACCAACAAAGGACCGGCCTCGACCGCCCGGCCCACCACCCGGCCATGGGTTGCAGCCGCCCGTTGGGCGGCGTTCAGTGCATCCAAAGGGTCTACAGCCATCGACCAATTATCAGGCGTAGCTGTACGTTTATCCAGTCCCTCGCCACTGCTACACTGGGGCTGCGGCATCGCGCCGCGCCACTCACCGGATCGTGCCGATGGAACGCCTTACGTTGACCGGATTTTTGCTGCGTCTCGCCAGTGCCCTCGTATTGGTGACCGTGACTTGGAATCCGACCGGAACCAGCTATGTGCACTGGCTGTACGCGACCTTCCCCAAGGTCGAGCCCCTTGAGGCCGTCATTGGCCTGATCCTACTGGGAGGCTGGGCATTTTCAGTGCACGCAACGTGGCGTTCATTGGGGCAGTTCGGCGTTCTGTTGGCCGTAGCAATTTTCGCCGCCGCCGTTTGGTTGCTCGTCAGCCAAGGCTGGCTCGACCTGTCGCATGGTGGGGTCATCGGTTGGTTGGCTGTGGTGTTGCTGAGCCTGTTGATGACCATCGGCCTATGCTGGTCTATCGTGCAACGCCGGGTCACCGGACAGGTCAACGTCGAAGAAGGCCACGGCCGTTAAGGCCGGCCTGCATTATGACTGACCGGCAACGCCTCTACACCGGACGCATCATCACGTTGGAGGTGGAAGAGGCCACCTTGCCCAATGGGTTGCAGTCCCGCTTTGAGATCATCGGCCACCCCGGCGGGGCAGCCGTTGTGCCGGTCGACAGCGACGGACGCGTCTGCCTGTTACGGCAATATCGCCATGTCGCGCAGAGTTGGCTGTGGGAAGTACCCGCCGGCAAGCTTGACGGCCGCCCAGCGGAAGTCACTGCTCGGCTCGAATTGGCCGAAGAAGCAGGTCTGGAGGCGGGCCATCTCGACTCACTGGGCACCCTGTGGACGTCCCCGGGCCTGTATACCGAGGTCGTGCACCTGTATCTGGCAACAGCACTCCGTGCGGTCGCTGCACGCCCCGAGCCCGATGAAGTATTGGAGATCCATTGGATCCCACTACAAGACGCCCTACGCGCGGCGCTCGATGGCACCTATACCGACGCGAAGACCGTCGTCGCCTTGGTGCGCGCAGCCGATCGCCTCGGCATCCGTCGCTAGAGCAAGCCCTCGACGTGGGCGACCAGCGCGTCCATATCCTGCACCTCAATATCCGGCCGGTGCAGTGCCGACGGCCAGGTCGCTCCAGTCCGATTCATCCACACCGACACAAGCCCCGCACGGTGCGCGCCGTCCACGTCGGCTTCAGGATCATCCCCTACATGCCAGATGCGGTCTCGCGCCACGCCTGCGGCCGAAACCAGGGCCGCGAAAATACGCGGGTCTGGTTTTGCGCACCCAACGGCTGCCGGCGCAAACGCGCCGGCAAAGTGCTCGCCGAGGCCCACACGATGCACACAGGCATTGCCATTGGTCAGGGCGTACACCGGCAGCCGGCTCGCTAACCAAGCGAGCGCTTGCGGGACCTCCGCAAACGGGTCGATACGATTCCGTGCTGCGATAAAGACTTCAAAAGCATCAATCGCCAGCGCTTCGGGGTACCCACATTCGCGCGCGGTACGCCGTAGCGACTCGGTCCGCACGAATGTGAAGTCGTGCGCCCGGTGCGGCAGTTCCGCCACCACCGCCGCCCGCAGCCGCGCCAACGACGCCCGATCATACCGTGCCGCGATACGTGGCGCCTGCATGCGTAGCCATTCCTGCAGACTGGCCTCTGCACGTTCGAGGACAGGGGCCGTGTCCCAAAGGGTATTGTCGAGGTCTAGCGAGAGAGCCTGTGGCGGTCGTTTCATGTAGCGATTATCCTTCCCCCGTATGAGTACCGCCATCCCGAATCGCAAATCCCCGATCGTCATCGCCCACCGCGGCGCGTCGGGCTATCTCCCTGAACACACGCTGGTCGCCAAGGCTTACGCGCACGCCGCCGGTGCCGACTACCTCGAGCAGGACGTCGTGCTCACCCGGGACGATGTGCCCGTCGTCTTTCATGACCTGGTTCTCCAGGAAGTCACGGACGTGGCGCACCGCTTCCCGGACCGGTGTCGTGATGATGGCCAGTGGTACGTCGTCGACCTCGATTTCGCAGAACTGCAAACGCTGCGCGTACATGAACGTGTCCTCCCCGTTACCGGCGCGCCGGTCTACGCGGGACGATTTCACGAACGGCTCGATCTGCGCATCCGCTCTCTGGCCGAAGAACTATCCTTCATACGCGGCCTCAATGCAGCGACCGGCCGCCATGCCGGCATCTATACGGAAGTGAAAAGCCCCGCGTGGCACCGCGCCGAAGGCAAGGACTTGAGCCCCCTCGTGCTTGCGACGCTCGCCGAGTATGGTTATGTCGGCCCCGAAGATGATGTGTGGTTACAGTGCTTCGATGCCAAAGAACTGCTGCGTATAAAGCACAAACTCCATTGTCGGTTAAAGCTCGTACAACTCATAGGCGAAAACGACTGGCTCGAGTCCGATAATGATTACGGCGCCATGCGCACCCAAGAAGGTCTTGCGGAAGTGGCGCGTTACGCACAAGGCATAGGGCCCTGGATCCCACACATCGTCACCTGGCCCTCGCCCGGCGCCGCCCCCGTGTGCTCCAGCCTCGTCGAGGACGCACATGCCGTCGGACTGGATGTACATCCCTACACGTTCCGCTGCGATGACCTACCGGAACATTCCGCGGATGCCGAATCCGCACATCGCGCCCTATTCGATGTGGCCGGCATCGACGGCCTGTTCACTGACTTCAGCGACGTCACACTGCAGTTCTTGGGACGACGACCGTGAACGGCCGCCCGCTGCTGGTCATCGGCAATCGAAACTACAGCTCGTGGTCACTGCGGCCGTGGATTCTCGCGCAACACCTCGGGATTGCACTGGACATACAGCGGATCGTGCTCGATACGCCGACCTTCCACGCCGAGGTGTGTCGCTATTGGCCTGGCGGTCGGGTCCCCGTTCTAATCCACGGTGCTCTGGTCATACCGGAATCCATCGCTATCATGGAATACCTATCGGAGCTCGCCGACGGTTTGGGCTGGCCCGCCGAGCAACAGGAGCGTGCCCACGCCCGCGCACTAGCAGCCGAAATGCATGCAGGCTTCGCCACGCTACGGTCGCTGTGCCCAATGAATATCCGGGCAACCGGTCGTCACGTTACATCCACCACAGCACTGGCGCGCGATATCGCCAGAATCAACGCGATTTTCTCCGATCGCTCACATGCTGCGGACAGAGGCCCTTGGCTATTCGGGCATTACAGTGCTGCAGACGCGATGTACTTGCCGGTTGCATTCCGCTTGCGCACTTATGGCTACGAAGGCTTGTCATCGCAAGCCATCGAGTATGTCGAGAGAGCGACCTCAGATCCTCTGGCAGCAACGTGGGTCCGCGATGCGCAGGCCGAGACCGAAGTCATCGAACACGAAGAAGTCGGTCACTAGTCCAGTCGCTGCACGGGGTCACCGAGCGAGAGCAACCCGGACGCGCCGCCGACCACCATCGCATTGACGCCGAAGGTCACGCCACGCAGCGCAGAGTCATAGCGAAAGCTTTTCAGTACCGGCGTCGGGTCCAACGAGGGCGCGCCGCTGTGGTGATCAAGACTGGGGATGCTGCAGCGCGTACAGGGCTTAACCAAACGAATCTCCACCCCACCGCACCGCAAGTGCTGGAGTCCGTCCTCCGCAAAAGCGGGCCACCCAGCAATCACGAGATTAGGCCGGAAGCGCTCCATCGGAATCGGCTGGGGTAAGCGGCTATTGAGCGCATCCAAGGAGGCCTGATTGGTCAGCAGCAAGGGAAAGCCGTCGGCAAAAGACACCGGCACCTGCGCACTACCCACGTAGGCGGCATCGGCCGGCCGGAAAATCTCCGGTGGCATCCAGACCAATCGCAAGACCTGTTTGAATGCGCTGTACAGGAAGGCTGCCACGTCATCGCCGGCATCCCGCGCTTGCACTTGGTCTGCCCACACCGCAACGTCCCGCCAAGCGCCGGTGTGCGGCGTACTGACGGCAATGCGCAAGGGGCCGAGGGAGAGTTCAAGACCGGTAGGCGTGCGCTCGACGGATAGTTGCGCCAGTACCGGCAACGATCGCTGGGACACAAAGCGACCGCGCGCATCGACCACCATCCACTCCCGATCGCCAACGAAGCCCCGTGTGCCGAGCATCACCGACGCCAGCGCGATGCCCCGTGCCGATTTCACCGGATACAGGCACAGGCCAGTAACGGTCGCCGCCCCCATCACACCATCAAAACCGAGTGCACGCGCCGACCCGGCAGGCGCGACCGACCATTTAAGAACCCAAGCTCCAACAGAAAGGTACAGCCCACCACCTCGGCACCGAGTCTTTCCACCAAACTGAGCGCAGCTTCGGCGGTACCGCCAGTAGCCAACACATCGTCGACCACCAAGACCCGAGGCCCACCCTTAAAAGCATCCAGATGCGCCTCCAGCGAGGCCGTTCCGTATTCCAGTTCATAATGGACAGCCTCGGTGGCTCCCGGCAACTTGCCTGGCTTTCGCAATGGTACAAAACCACACGCCAGCGCGTTGGCGGCAAGCGCTCCGAAAATAAAGCCGCGCGCTTCCATGCCTGCCACCAGGTCGATCGACTCACCACGAAAAGGTGCGACCAGCCGAGCGATCGCGTCCTCTAGAGCCGCCGGATCCGCCATCAGAGGCGTGAGATCCTTGAAGACGACACCGGGCTTTGGGAAGTCCGGCACGTCTCGAATATAATCAAAAAGCTTCATTGATCAACCTCCACCCACACGCCACGTCGCCTGATAACTCGCACCCAGCGACAGTATGCGCGCAAGCAATCCATCGTAACGCAAGCCCGCGACGTTAGCGGACCGCGCGAACACCTCTTCCTGCGCCAGAATGGGGTTGGCATTCGCCTCCAGCGCAAACACGCGTCCGTCAGGCCGAACCCTAAAGTCGACCCGGGCGTAGCCGGTCAAATGCAAGGCCCGACAGATGCGTCGCGTCAGTCGGTGCAACTCAGCCACCACCGCGTCCGGAAGATCTTGGGCCGCCTCTGTGTAGATGCCATGCCGCGCCTGATAACGCCGATCCCATTTGACCCGTCGCGTCGCGATGGGCGCACTATCCTCCGGCAACGTCCCGAATTTTAGCTCCCAGATCGGCAGCGTCGTTAAACGGGTGTTGCCTAACACACCGACATAAATCTCACGCCCCTCAACGTACTCTTCTACTAAGGCATCACTCGATGTTTGCTGATGCACAAACTCAATGCGCTGACGCAGCGTCGTCGGCTCATGGCAAATCGAGGCCTGCGCAATGCCCAAAGAGGCATCATCGGTGGCCGATTTTACAAATAGCGGGTAGCGCAACCGAGCAGGCAATTGAATACGCTTGCCCTTCTGGAATACCGCAAACTGTGGACTTGGAATGCGGTGATAGGACAGCAGCTGCTTGGTGAGTACCTTGTCTCGAGAGAGCATGAGGCCACGCGGATTGCAGCCGGTATACGGCTGCTTCAGCAGCTCTAGGAACGCCACCACGTGGTGATCTTGATTGACCAGCCCATCAAACTCCTCCAGCAAATTGAAGACCACATCAGGTCGCCACTCCTGAATCGACGCTTTCAAATCCGTCAGACTGCCGTAGACACCTAAACAGCGCACCTCATGACCGGCCGCTCTCAAGTGGGTCACCACGTCATATTCGGTCCGCCATTCGTCAATAACACTTTGCTCGAGACCCTCCAGCGAATTAGGCGGCACGAGACTCTCGTGCATGATCACGAGGATGCGTTGTTTCTTCATAAAGTGACTCTACGGCGGACACTAGTCTCAAAGGTCCGTGCGAGACGGACCAGAATACGTTCTACATGGCGCGCGGCCTGTCGCGGATCTCCGACCACGTATAAACCCAACTCGTCACAGCGCCGGATAGCGGCACGAATCACCTGATGAATCAGGTAATCCCGCCATGGTCGGTGTGCCACAACAGCCCGGTGAAAGCGCGATCGTTGACGACGCAATAGTGTCGCAGCCCTTATTCGGCTGCGCGCAGGCTCTGTCGAAAAAACGCGCAGCAGCAACGCATCCTCACGCCGGTGCGTGGGTGGCACGACGCGCGCAAGGCGTTCGGCATAATGCTCGCGCAGCGTTCGCTTTGACTCACTGAGAGGCTCCACCTGCACGCGGGTACGCACCGGTGCCGGTTGGCCGACCAACTCACCCATGAGACGATCGATATAAATAAGCTTTCTTAGTGCAGGCCACTCTGCGTAGTCCTGACGCCAACTGGAGCGCGGCTTCAGCCAAACGGCGAAGGTTTCGGCGAAATCTTCAGTCGGATGACTCTGTGCATACCATTGACCGAGATGCTGCACGTAACGTCGACTCCCTGGACGCGGACGATAGGAGGTCGGATAAGGCCTCGACGGCAGACCAAAGGCGCGTTTCCAGTCGGCACGACGACGTAGACGATGGGCATTATCGAGCGCGTGGGCAGCCTCATGTCTAAGGATGCGCAGGCACCAGTTGCGATTCCCGCCTTCCACTTCGCGCATGAGGCGGCGTTCTAGGCGGGCCAGACGCGGATGCGCCAAATAGAAGGGGATGGCAAATCCCGGCACGCCATCGGCAGAAAACCACTCCTCGCCAAGCCAGCAGTGTGGCCGGAACGATAAGCCGCGGGCAGCCAACTCTCTATACAGCTTATCCACCAATGGGGTCACGGCAGAGTCGCTCAAGACCAGACCCAAGTCGCAGAAGCGCAGATCCAGTAACGCTTCATCCGCCAACTTGACCCACCACAGAGCGCGGCGCCGGGGACTCACGCAGATACCTCCGAAGACGCATCGAGTAACCGCGTCAACGAAGCGACGAGCAATCGATCCGCACGGCGCTCGATACCCTCTCGATCCGTTAAGGCGGCCAGCCAATGCACAGGCAGAGCGGCCGCGCCATAGAGCGCACCGGCAAGCGCTCCCACCACAGCACCCGAGAGATCGGCGTTACGCCCCGCATTGACCGCCGCGAGCACCATATCCTTGAAGGATCGCCCGGCTGAGAGGGCGCCATAGGTCAGCATCAGGGTTCCGACCGCATCGGCACGCGCACTACCCTCCGCAATGGGATCCTGCGCATGTTGCCAGGAGCCCGCGTGAAGGTCTCTGACGAGGCGCGCGAGCGGGCGCAAACCCAGACAGAACGGTTCGGGCAGGAATTTTTCACCCAGCAACTGGTCCCGCGTCGCCCCTTGCAGGGCGCCAATGACCAGCACCGCATAAACGCGCGTAGTGTCTACCACCAACGGCGCCGGATGCGTACAACGGGCCATCGTCGCCGCCAACTGCACGGCAAACGAGGCGTCACCGAACCCAAAGGCAGCGGCCACTGCGGCGCGAGGCAACGGTTCCCCGTCGAGCACAGATGTCGATAAATCGGCAGAGACGGGCGCCAACGCAGCGGCGAGCGCCGCAGAGATACCCAAGCAGTGACCAGTTGCGGATCCCGCGCCAGTCTGCTGCCAACGGGTCCAGCGCGCCTGCAAATCGACTGGATCCAGATTTCCGAGCGCCACTAGCGAATCGGCCGCGTGCAACGCCGTGGCAGTGTCATCGCTCCAAGCACCACGCGGCAGGTCGTAAGGCCCGCCACCCAATAAGTCACCTACGCGACTGAACGACCCGGGTCGACGGTGCTGGACAGGGACCCCCAGCGCATCTCCGAGCGCCAATCCCAGCAAGAGTCCGCGAAACCGATCCCGGAGCCGTTCCGTTGCCTCGTCATCTGACGCGGGCACGTCGCCATTCATACGTCGGCGACCGACCCACGACGGACATCCAGCCCGAGGAAATCAAACAACTGTGGATCAGCCAGTTGCGACGGCACGACGTCGCGCATTGCCGCAAAAATAGACTCGATCCGACCCGGAAACTCCTGCTCCCACGTCGTCAGCATCCGGCCAATCACTTGCCGCTGGAGATTTGCCTGCGAACCGCACAACGTACACGGGATAATCGGAAATTGGCGCGCCCGCGCGTAGCGTGCAATCTCGCGCTCCGGCACGTAGGCCAGTGGGCGGATCACAATATGCCGTCCATCATCGGACAGCAGTTTAGGCGGCATCGCTTTTAGTTTGCCGCCGTAGAACAGATTCAGGAACAACGTCTCTAGGAGGTCATCCCGATGGTGACCGAGTGCGATCTTGGTAATGCCATTCTCATCGGCCCAACGGTACAAGGCGCCGCGTCGCATCCGCGAGCACAGGCTACACATGGTGCGCCCCTCAGGGATGAGCCGTTTGACCACCGAATACGTATCTTGCTCAATGACATGCCACTGCACGCCGAGCGCGGTCAAGTAGTCAGGCAGCACATGCGCCGGGAAGCCCGGCTGCTTCTGATCGAGATTGACCGCGATGAGTTCGAAATTCACCGGCGCGCTACGCTTGAGTGACAGCAGCAGGTCGAGCATCGTGTAAGAGTCTTTGCCGCCGGACAGGCAAACCATCACGCGATCGCCCTCCTGGATCATGCCGTAATCGGCGATCGCTTTACCGACCAACCCACGCAACTCGGCCTGCAGCTTCTTAAAGGTCCCTGAAGGCCGTACTGCTGCCTTGACCGGCACTGGCAACACGATTGGTATCGGCAACTCTACGGCGGACATCAGCGCGGCTCGAGATATTTTGCTTCGAGATAGCGCAGCGCCGGTAACGCGGATAGTGCGTGACCCGTTGCGTCCTTGACGAGATCCTGCACGTTGGAACGCGCGCCGACGCCATGGACGTTGGTGCGTAACCAACCGTTCAGGGCGCTAAAGTCACCACGCGCGATCGCCGCGTCCAGATCCTCCACGTCGTTGCGAAGGGCTTCCCATAACTGCATCGCAATCAACCCACCAAGCGCATGTGCTGGGAAGTAGCCAAACTGCCCCCCTGCCCAATGGTCGTCTTGCAAACACCCGTCCACGTCATCTTGAGGACGCACACCGAGGCGGGATTCAGCCGCTGCATTCCAAGCGTCGGCAAGATCCACCGCCGCGAGTTGACCAGAGATCAACTGCTGCTCAAGGTCGTAACGCAACAGCACGTGAGATAGATAGGTCAGTTCGTCCGCGTCGATGCGCAGCGGACTTGCGTGTACACGCGTGAACAGACGATAGAGGTTTTCCACTTCCCAAGCGGGACCCGCCGCGCCCAGATGACGCTCCAGCATCGGCCGCAAGTACGTCAGGAACGGCCGGCTGCGCACGACGCACATTTCCAGCAGCAGCGACTGACTTTCCTCGAGCGCGAGCCCTCGACTCCGTCCAACCGGTTGGTCGCGCCATTCCAACGGCAACCCCAACTGATAGAGCGCGTGACCGGTTTCATGCAAAGCGGCGAGCAACCCTTGAAACGGGTCGGCGGCCTCGAAATGCGTCGTGACGCGTAGATCGCCCGTGATGCCTTCGGTGAAGGAGTCTTCGGACTCATCCAGGCGCCCACGCTCAAATGGAAAGCCCAGCGCCTTCATCGCCTCGACACAGAGTGCACGCTGACGGCTCGAAGAGAACTTTCCTTCGATCGGCAATGCCGGCATGGTCGCCTGCAAGGTCAAACTTTCCTGCACCAGCGCCGGTAGTCGGCGACCGAGGGTTTTAAATAACGGATCAATTGCGGAGGTGAGCATGCCGGGACTGAATTCGTCGAGCAGCGCATCATACGGATCCAAGCCCAAATGGTGCCCGAGCAAGGACGCGCGATCGCGCGTCAAAGCCACCACTTCGGCCAAGTGCGGCGCGACATCCGCGTAGCGGCGGGTACGGCGCGCCTCAGCCCAATGGACTTCGGCGCGAGCCGTCGCTTTGGCTAGGCGCGAGATCAGTGCATTCGGCATGGCGAGCGAGTGGTCACGCTGACGACGCATCTCACGCAAGTTGGCGACCTGCCAATCTTCTAGCGAACCCACACTGGCTTGCGCACGCTCGATCAAGCGCGAGACTTTTGGTGACGTCAGAATCGCGTGGCATTCGGTTTCGAGCGCCGCCAATTGTTCGCCGCGCACATCCGCACTACCGCGCGGCATGACGACCGCCGCATCCCAGCGCAAGATGGCGAGCGCACCACGGAACGCGTGCAGGCGACGAAACTCGTCCT
This sequence comes from uncultured Pseudomonadota bacterium, assembly GCA_903908265.1. GTDB lineage: Bacteria > Pseudomonadota > Gammaproteobacteria > Steroidobacterales > Steroidobacteraceae > CAIKZZ01. The sequence continues at coordinate 20,650 of CAIVRI010000159.1, read as the reverse complement.
CGAGTTGCTGATAGGGACTGGTAGCCATGATTCCTCGTCAGCCAACCACAGGCCCATCGGGGGCGCCGGTCCTCGGTCGAGGGTTCGGCTGGGTTGGAGACGTCTCTAGTCTACCCGAAGGGCGGCTATAGCGCGCATCCCTTTGAACTTAATAGGCTGTTTTTAATAGAGAAAGGGGCTTGCCTACCGATCCGAGCTGCGATCGGTCAAACGCCCCTCTCAGGCCTTTAAAAGTAATACCGCATCAGAATTTCGGCAATACAGGCCGGCTTTTTCTCACCCTCGATCTCCATGGTGAACTCCTCGGTGAGCATGAAGCCCCCCTCGAAATCGGCAATGGCGAGCAGTTTGGAGCGACCGCGTACCCGGGCACCCACCTTCACAGCGGCCGTGAAACGCACCTTGTTAAGACCATAATTGATCACGGTGCGCAGACCGGGAAAGGCTGGCTTCCCCTCCTCCACGATCCCACGGATCATCGGATACAAGGACAGTGTCAGGTAGCCATGGGCGATCGTGGCCTTCCACGGCGACTCGGCAGCCGCCCGCTCGGGATTGGTGTGGATCCATTGGTGATCATCGGTAGCCTGCGCGAACGCGTTCACACGCTCCTGCGTGATCTGTACCCAGTCGCTGACAAAGAGATCCTGGCCGATCTGAGTACCTAATTCTGCGCGAACCGTTTCAAGAGACATGGGAGGACTCCATAATGAAGGCACGGATCATAGCCGAAGGCGGCGCTCAGCGACGGGCAAGCCACGCGCCCAATTGGGCCGGCAGTCCGATCGCGCGGGCACTGACAAAAATGCCGATGTGGCCGGTGGGCATGGCCAGCTCTGCGTAGCGCTTGGAGGCGGTCAGCCCCGCCAATGCGCGCGATGCGGCCGGCGGCACAACGTGGTCATGCAAGCCATACACATTCAGGATCGGCGCCTGAATTTGGCGCAGATTCAGGGGTCGGCCAGCCAACACAAAAGTCCCATTAAAGAGCTGATTTTGTTGGTAAAAATAACGAACAAACTCAGCGAATGCACGACCCGGTTGATCCGGACAATCGTGGACCCAGCGTTCCATGCGCCGGAAGCGCTGGACCCATAACGGGTCGGCTGCATGGTCGATCAGGTCCAGCACTTTGCCCAGCCCCACCCGATAGGGCGCCAAGCACTGAAACGCGAGGTCCAATAGACGCCCTGACACCTGCCCAGAGCCCATTGCCCAGGTCATCGGCGCAACCGGCTGGATCCAGTGCGAGAGCAGATCGTCGGGGGTTCGGCAATCGACCGGCGTCACCATGGTGATCAGCCGCCGCACCCGACGTGGACGATGGGCCGCGTAGACCAGTGAGAGCACTCCGCCCTGACAGACGCCGAGCAAGTCGACTGCTCGCCGGCCACCCACCACGCGCACCGCCCGATCCAGTGTGCCAGTAATGTAATCCTCGAGGGATCGCGCCGCATCCGCAGGCTGCGGATCGCCCCAATCGAGCAGATAGACCGCGCGACCCGCGGCAACGAGGCCGCGAATCAACGAACGATCCGGTGCGAGATCGAGGATCGAAGGGCGGTTCACAAAGGCATAAACGATCAGCAGTGGCGTAGACTGCGTAGAGAGCCGGTCCCCATAGCGATAGACCCGCGCGCTACCGTCGGCATGGATCAGGGTGCGCGCCATCCCCTCGGCCGGCAGCCCCACCGCGTCCAGCGCGGCCTGGCCGAGCGCCTCGCCCGCACCCATGGCAGCGGCATGACGCCCTTGTGGGATCGCAACGCCCGCCGTCCAGGCTCCGATCAGCGCATCCGCAGCCTCTGAACGTACCCACTGCTGATACGCCGTCTCGGCCATGGCAAGCCACGGCCCCAGTGCCGCGCGCAAGCCGCCAGCGGCCGGCAGATCCGGCACTGCCATGGCTGGGGGCATTGCTTGCACCCACGCCTGCGCCATCCGCAGCACATCGGCAATCAGGGGCTCCCTCGCCTCGGCGAGGTGCCCGTCACGTACCGCGTTCGCAAAACGCGCATAAAACGTAGCAAGCGCTTCAGCACCCGGCAGATGGGCAAACACTGTCATCGGCTCGCCCGCCGACGCAAGCCACCGGCTTTACTACCGCGCATCAGATGTAACTTTATGTTTTTAATGACTAATGATCGAATTAGATTCTTGTTGCGCTGCAAAAGAAATGCCGTATACTGCACTGCAACAAAGCGGAAGATCCCCTACCATGACGAACCCCACTGGCGAAATCAATGGCTTCTCAGAGCAGACCGCATGGGCTGCCGAATCGTTGACTGGCTTGGCGACGCTCTCGGTGCATTCGTTTGAGCACCTGGTGCGCCATAGTTACGGCGTTGCCGGTGACGCCATCGAATACGCCATCGCTGCCCTACAGACCGGCACAACCAGCCGCGAAGTCACGGCCTATCTGGCCGCGCAAACCACGCTGACGCAAGCCTATCTTGCACGCCAGAGCCAACGGCAGACGCAACTGACCGCATTGGCCGATACGCTGCGCGCCGGTTACAGCACGTGGTTACAAGAGGCCGCCATCGCCAAGAACGCACCCCCGACTGGCACCCGCATCGCCTGAAGACCCTCCCCGCGGACCCTTGCGGTGCAGTCACCTGTCAGGGCCCGATCGGACATTTTGCACTGCGAGAAATGCCCTACCAAACGCGCTAGACTCAACCGATGAGCCAGCCCGAGCGACTGATAAAAAAGTATGCGAACCGTCGTCTCTACGACGCATCCCAGTCTAGACACGTCACGCTCGAGGACATTCGCGAGTTCATCGTGCAGGGAGAGAAAGTCCGCGTCATCGAAGACAAAACGGGCGACGACATCACCCGACTGATATTGCTGCAAGTGATCGCCGAGCAGGAACAGTTTGGCAAACCCATCCTGACCAGCCAAGTTCTGGAATCCATGATTCGCTTCTACGGCAACGGGCTGCAGGACTTCTTGGCGCGTTACTTGGAAACCAGCATCGCGGCTTTCGCCGTGCAGCAAGAAAAGTTGCAGGACCAGGTCGCGAAACTCCTCTCACAAACACCGGTCGGCTCACTCGCTGAAATCGCCAAACAAAACCTCGACTACTGGACCCAACTGCAAGAACGATTGGTCGCCACCTTTGTGTCGAGCGGCCGTCGGCCCAACACGCCAGGCACATCGGAAGCCGCGCCGTCGCAGAAACCGCGCACCCCCGAGTCGTAGTCCGCCATGGCTATTCCGGCAATCATTTTATGCACGGCCACAGGACAACCTGAGCGGACACCCATCGATGCAACCCGGGTACAGAGCGGCCAGCCGTTGGCCTCGGTCGACAATCGTTTTTCGTCACCTGACGGCCGTTTCCACGCCGGACTCTGGACCAGCACGGTAGGCCGCTGGCGCGTGCAGTACACCGAGCATGAGTACTGTGTGCTGACCCAAGGCCGGGTGCGACTCCAGTCCGACGACGGTGCGGTCGTGGAGTGTGTTGCCGGCGACGCCTTTGTCATCCCCGCTGGGTTCTCTGGCACTTGGGAAACGCTGGAAGACTGCGCCAAACACTACGTCATCTATGAGCCCGCATAAGGTCTGACGCCGGCGACGACGCATTTAACAATCCGTCGCTATACTGCGCGGATGCCTTACCGAATCCTGTTCATCACTGCCGAATACGCGCCGCTGGCCAAAACCGGCGGACTGGGTGACGTCAGTGCTGCACTGTGTCAGTACCTGCACGCGCAGGGGCACGACGTACGCGTCTTTCTGCCGTGGTATCGAGACCTGAATCGGGCCGCGCTCACGGCGCCTCCGGTGGTATTGCTCGAGGGTCTCGTGCTGGAGTTAGGGACCTACCGCTACGAGTATCGGGTTCTGGTCGGCACACCGAGCCGCAGCCAACAAGCGGTGCATTTCATCGACTGCCCGGCGCTGTTTGATCGAGCCGGACTCTATGGTCATGCAGATGAGCATCGGCGCTTCTTGTTGCTGACCCGGGCGGCCTTCGAAGTCGCGCAGCGGATGGCCTTCGCGCCGCACATCCTGCACTGCAATGACTGGCACACAGCATTCGCTCCGCTGTACTTACGCACCCTCTACGCGTGGGATCGTTTATTTGCGGCAACACGGTCCGTGCTGACCATCCACAACATCGGCTACCAAGGCGCGTTCTGGTCCGATGGCGTGGCCGATCTGTCCCTCGGCGACGCACAATGGATGCTGCATCAGGACGAGTTGCGTGACGGACGCATTAATCCGATGGTGCACGGCATTCTTTATGCGGACCTCATCAACACGGTGAGCCCGACTTACGCGCAAGAAATTCGCACCCCGGAATACGGCGCCGGACTCGATCCTTATCTACGCGAACGTGGAGCGGCGGTCTGCGGCATCCTGAACGGTGTCGACTATCAGGAATGGGATCCCCAACACGATCGCCATCTCGATCAGTCCTACTCGGCAAAGGACCTGTCCGGGAAAACGAGGCTTAAGCAACAACTCGCCAGTGAACTGTCCTTGTCGCTCGGTCGAGGCACGCTGTTGTTTGGTATCGTCTCGCGCCTCGTGTCGCAAAAAGGCATAGAACTGCTGGAAGCCGTTCTTCCCGAGGTGCTCTCACAAAGCGATTGCGGCCTCGTCGCGCTCGGCTCCGGAGACGCGCGCTACGAAAAGTTCTTCACGCAGTTGGCCGCCGATTACCCCCAACGGGTGCACTTCACGCGCGGTTATAGCGAGCGACTCGCCCATTGGATTGAGGCGGCCGCCGACGCTTTTTTGATGCCTTCGCAATACGAGCCCTGCGGCCTCAATCAACTGTATAGCCTACGTTATGGCACGGTCCCCCTCGTACGCCGGACCGGCGGGTTAGCCGACTCGGTGACGCCCTACAACCCCGCAACTGGGCAGGGCGACGGCCTGCTCTTCGAGCGCTATACGCCCAGCGCCTTGCGCGCCGTTCTCGATGAGGCCTTGGCGCTCTATGGCACCCCCCATTGGGGGCGCATGATCCAAAATGGCATGGCGCGCGACTACGCGTGGGAAACGCAAGGCCGTCTGTACGTGGACGCTTATCGGGCCCTCGTGGGCCCTGCCTGAGATCGCGCGGGCGCTACAGCTTACCGCGCTCATCAAAGGGGAATTCCGAGAAGAACGCGAGCCCGGTTTGTACCTTACCGACCACGCGGTACTCCAAGCCGTGGCCACCATCCTTCAATCGCGGCAGGAACTTCACCAAGGCGGTCGCCAAATGCGTCGTCACCGTCATAGCGAAGTCGGCATCCCCTTTCGCCGGCACGACAAACGCGGCATCCGTCTGCCCATGGCCTAAGGGCTCACCACCGAAGGCCACCGCATATTCGATCGACCGAATCGGCAACGCGATCGCATTGGGATTGTGTGCCTTCACCCGTATGCGCAGATGCTGTTCAGAAAAACTTGCATCGATAAGGTCTATGCCCACCACCGTGAGCTGCGGCTTCTCGTAGTGCGGCGCCAGCGCGCAACCCCCGATCCAGAGCGCGGTGAGCAGACAGAGTGCGACGATGAAATTGCGCATAGTCAGACGCGTCCGTACAGTTGGTTCCAATGACGGCAGCGGTCCGCCAGCCCGGCAGGGACTTCCTGCCATGCAAATTGCCACCGCCAATTGTCGTTGATCGTGCCCGGCAAATTCATGCGCGCCTCGCTACCCAGACCCAACAAATCCTGCAGGGGAATGACGGCCAACGTCGCGACCGAGCCTAACACTGCGCGTACCAGACCGACAGCGACGTCATCGGGCGCAGCGCCCACATAGTCCGCAACCCATTGCCGCGTTGCACCATCGAGGTGGCTAATCCAACCCACCGTGGTGTCATTGTCGTGTGTACCGGTGTATCCGACCGTGTTCGCCGTCCAATGATGCAACCCGTGGACGTTCGCCTCACTGCCATCGAACCCAAATTGCGCCACGCGCATGCCCGGCAGACCGTACCCATCGCGCAGCGCTTCGACCGCTGGGGTGATGGTGCCCAGATCTTCCGCCACGACCGCCAGTCTGCCAAAGGCCTCCTGTGCTGCCGCCAGCAGCGCCGCCCCAGGGGCGGTGCGCCATTCGCCAGTGGCCGCCGTCGGCGCACCAACCGGCACGGCCCAATACGCTTCTAGCCCGCGAAAATGGTCGATCCGAACGAGGTCATACAGCGCAAACTGCGCGCGCAAGCGCGCCAGCCACCAACGAAAACCGGTGCGGCTATGGGCATCCCAACGATAGAGCGGATTACCCCAACACTGGCCATCGATGGAGAAGTAATCCGGTGGCACGCCGGCCACCGCCGTCGATCGACCAGACGCATCCAACTCGAACAACTCGCGATGTGCCCAGACTTCCACACTATCAGGCGCCAGATAGATCGGCACATCTCCAAAAAACCGCACGCCCCGTTCACTGGCGTAACGACGCAACGCTGCCCATTGCGTGTAGAAGCAATACTGGCCTGCCTCGATACCGGCGATCTCGAGCGCCAAGCGAAGACGGGCCTGCTGCAGTGCCGCGCCCTCGCGATCCCGCAATGCCTGCGGCCATTCCCACCATGGGCGACCCGACTCCTCTAACTGGATGGCCATAAACAGCGCGTAGTCCGGCAACCAGTGCGCCGCCTGAGCACAGAAGTGTTCGTAGGCCGCGCGCCAAGGTCCAGGCTGCTGCAGTCGGCGCGCCGCGTCGGCCAGACACGCCGCGCGCGGCGCGCTGTGCAAGCGCTCGCTCTCCAGCAACCCCTCCCCCACCAGGGTGGATAGATCGACCAGTCCCGGATCACCGGCGTGATTGGAACGCGCAAAGTAGGGGGAGCGATCGGCGCCGACCGGGCCTAGCGGCAACACCTGCCATACCGTAAATCCACCCACCTGCAACCAATCCACGAAATTGCGTGCCGCCTGACCCAGCGCGCCGTGTGTGGCGTCGGGTAGGGACGTCGGATGCAGCAGGACGCCCGCGCGACGACGTTCTAAGAGCGTTGCAGCCGCCTTCATCCAGCACTCCTATTCGACGGCGCAGCGCAGCGTCGCTGTAACCGGTTCAGGCCAATGCCTGCAGCATCTGCGGCGTCACCAAGACGACGCCCTTTTCGGTCACTTCAAAGCGGCTGGCATCGGTGTAAGCGTCCACACCGATTTGCATATCGTCAGGAACAACACATCCTTCGTCGAGGATCGCCCGACGAATGATGCAGTCGCGACCAATGGAAACGCGCGGCAACAGGACCGACTGCTCGACGACGGAGCATTCTTCCACGCGCACGTCCGAAAACAACAGTGATTCACGCACCATCGCGCCGGAAATAATGCAGCCGGCCGACACCATGGAATTGATGGCCGATCCGACCCGACCGGACGCTGGATCATCCAGAATAAACTTCGCCGGCGGCCGCTGCAGTTGGTACGTCCAGATCGGCCACGCATCATCGTAGATGTTCAGTTCCGGGCGCACATGCACAAGCTCCATGTTCGCCTCGTAGTACGCATCCAGCGTTCCCACATCGCGCCAGTACGCCTGCGCGTTGGTGCGCACATCCTGAAAGGCGTAGGCGTACACCGCCCGGTGTTCGAGCGCCAACGGAATGATGTTCTTGCCAAAATCGTGTGCCGAGTCTGGCTGCGCCGCATCGGCCGTCAACATGCTGTCGAGTAGATCGGCATTGAAGATGTAGATACCCATGGATGCCAACGCAATATCCGACCGACCCGGCACCGTTTCGGGTTCCTTGGGCTTCTCGTGGAAGCGAATCACCCGATTGCTGGTATCGACGGACAAAACGCCGTACTCACGCGCAAGATCCCTGGGGACCTCCACGACACCGATGGATACATCCGCCTTCTTCTCCACGTGCGCGGCGATCATCGGGCCATAGTCCATGGTGTAGATATGATCGCCGGCCAGCACCAGCACGTATTTGGGCGAGTGCGCGCGAATGAATTCCAGATTTTGGTACACCGCATCCGCGGTGCCTTGGTACCAATGCGGACCGATCTGCTGCTGCGCTGGAATCACACTGACAAATTCGCCGAATTCACCGCGCAAGTAGCCCCAGCCGCGTTGGACATGTTCGATCAGCGACTGGCCCTTGTATTGCGTCAGTACCGCAATTTGGCGTATCCCGGAGTTCACGCAATTGGACAGTACGAAATCGATGATGCGGAACTTGCCCCCGAACGGCGTTGCGGGCTTTGCGCGACTGATGGTCAGTTGTTTGAGACGTTCGCCGCGACCACCCGCCATGATGATGGCGAGCGTGCCGCTCGTTAGGCGCGACACATAACGTCCAGAAGGGGTTGAGGGCGGACGCACGGTCATAGGAATCCTTCGGAGAAGGCCTATGTTACCGTGCGCCGAGAACCCTGCAAGCCATGGAATCATGACCGCGGCACTACAACGAGCACTACAGGATTGGCTGCCTGCCATTGCAGCGATCGGCTTAGACCAAGGCGGGCAGGTCAGCCGAACGCTCGGGCGACACCCCATCGGGAGCCGCCAGGTACTGGTCTTGACGTACATCGGTGGCGAGGCCCTGGGCGTCAGCCTAGAGGGGCGGCGGCGGATGACCCGCTGTGGACAGAGCGCTGTCTATGCGTGGCTGGGCGATCGGTCGACCCTACCGACCCACTATCGCATCGAATGGACCGACCGCTACGGCATGCGCCACCGCCGTCAGGATCCATATAGTTTTGGACCGGCTCTGGACGACCGGGCTCTAGCGCCCTTATCCGCAGGTCATCCCGCCGGCGCCGATCTGTTAGGGGCCGAATCCGTCGAACGCGACGGGGTGACCGGCACGCGCTTCGCCGTCTGGGCCCCCCGTGTTGCCGGGGTCCTGCTGACCCTGCCGGGTGGCCCGCTGCTGCTGCATGCGCATCCGGACGCCGGCGTCTGGTCGCTGTTTGTGCCCGATGTGCCGGCAGGGTCCCCCTACGGGTTTGAACTGATCCATCCCGATGGCCGGCGACTCTGGCGTACCGATCCCTACGGACGCACTTTCGAGCCCCGCCCGGGTTGGCGCGCTCGGGTGCCGAGCCCCGCGCAACACACCTTTGACGACGCAGCCTGGCTGGAGGCCAGAGCTACACGGGCGAAAGATGCTCCACTTTGCATCTACGAACTGCACTTAGGCTCCTTCCTGCGTCGGCCCGCAGAATCCGCCTCCTACGCGGCACTGGCCGAACGCATTGTGCGGCATGTGGTCCCGCTAGGATTCACCCACGTCGAGTTACTGCCGGTGACCGAGCATCCTTTTGAAGGTTCGTGGGGTTATCAGACGACGGGGTACCACGCGCCAACCCATCGCCATGGATCGCCGGACGACTTCCGCGGTTTTGTCGACCGACTGCATCGCGCCGGCCTCGGCGTTATTCTCGATTGGGTACCCGGGCACTTTGCGGCCGATGAGCCAGCGTTAGCGGCCTTCGATGGAGCCCCTCTGTACGAATACGACGATCGCGTTCAGGGCCGGCATGAAAACTGGGGCACGCTGGTGTTCGATCTGACCCGACCGGAAGTGCGGGCTTTTTTACTATCCAGCGCACACCGTTTTTTACGTGAGTATCACATCGATGGACTGCGGATCGATGCGGTCGCGGCGCTACTGTATCGAGATTACGACCGCACCCGGGGCCAGTGGACACCGAATGCACAGGGCGGCCCCGAGCACCTCGAAGGGGTCTCCTTCCTGCAAACACTGACCACCACCCTGCACCAAGAGTTTCCAGGCGCGCTGCTGATCGCCGAAGACTCCTCCGTCTATCCCGGCGTCACCCGTGCCGTAAGCGCTGGCGGACTCGGATTCGACTACAAATGGAACTTGGGTTGGATGCACGATTCGCTGCGCTATTTCCAAGAAGACCCGCTCTTCCGCCGACACCATCACACGGTATTACCCCACATCGTTGCCTACTCCGGCGCGGAACGCGGCGTCCTCGCGCTCAGCCACGACGAAGTCGTCCACGGCAAGCGATCCGTGCTCGGTCGGATGCCGGGCGACGACTGGCAGCGCATCGCCAATTTGCGGTTACTACTCGCGTGGCAATGGCTGCTGCCGGGTGCGAAATTGCTCTTTATGGGCACGGAACTGGCGAACCCGGACGAATGGAGCCACCAAACCCCACTACCCTGGGAGCGGCACGATCGACCCGAGGTCTTAGGCTTGGAGCGATTGATCACCGACCTCAATCACCTCTATCGCCACCACGCGGCGCTACAGAGCAGCCATAGCAACGCCGACAGCATCCGGTTCATTTCCACCGAAGATGCGCTGCGCTGCATTTACGTTTTCGAACGCCGCGGCGGCGGCGAAGCACTGGTCATCATTTTAAATGGCACGCCAGTACCCCGCGAACACGCTGTTGTCGGTCTACCGCTAGGCGGCACGTGGACTGAATTGCTCAATACCGATTCGCAATACTACGGCGGCACGGACGTCGGCAATCTGGGTGCCGTGATCGCCCAAACCGACCCCGCCATGGGCGAACCCTACTCGGCCACGGTCCGTTTGCCACCACTCGGCGCCGTCGTCCTCGCCCACACAGCGCCGATTCAGTCGTAGCCGTAGGCCTTGACCCACGGCGCGAGCACCGGCAGCACCGGACGCAATTCGTCAGCATAACGGCGCCAGTGGCCGAGGCCTTTTCGACTCAATCCGCCCGCCAGTTGCGCGGTGCTTGGCGTAGCCGTCGCTCGCTGCTTGGCGCGCTGCGCAAACGCGCCCATCTTGGGCGTCCATTGGATGCCCAGATAAGTGCAAATCGCCTGCATTTCACCGGCAAAGTCATCGAGCAGGTGTTCATGCCAAACCACATGCGTCGGGAGCTTGAAAAACGACAGGAGGCGCTGCTCCAACGTCATGACGAGATCGTAATACCGCGCACCGCCTTCCAGCGTCAGCAACTCATACAGCGGCGGGCTCATCCGGAAGCGACGGCGAAAACAACTCAGGACCACGTCGCGAGGATCCCGCCGCGCCAGCAAGATTTTGGCGTTCGGGAACAGCCGAGCAATCAGCGGCAGTTTCAAAATATTCAGTGGGTATTTGTCGACGAAGACTTTGCCCTCAGGCGCCACACCGGCGACACGCGCGGCGTCCCAATACGCCGCCCGATAGCGATCCAACTCCTCTTCGCTGGCCGACGCCAGACTATCCAAAGCTGTCGTCTGCGCCATGTAATGCAAGGCCGCATCGAAAAAGAGTTCCTTCTCTTCGAGCGTCACCACATCCGGATGTCCCTCCAAAATCACTTCGAGCAAGGTCGTCCCGGAGCGCGGAAAGCCAATGAGAAACACATGGTCGGCAGGGGCCTCGGTAGCCGGCGTGCGAGCAGCCCAAGCCACGGGGTCACTTTGAACAAAATAATCGAGCAAATCGCGCACATACCCTGACGCCGACCGGCCACTACCCATGCGTGGCGCGTGTGCGGCACGCAGAATCTCATTGCACTCCTGATAGGCAACGTAAGCCAAATGCGGCTGGAGGGAGGCATCGAGTGCGTCGCCCAGCAAACCGAGCACCCGCGCCTTCTCCAGCGGCATCAGTTGCCCGGCCGCAAGCAGTGCGCGCAGCCGCAGGACCGCCGGCTCCCGCGCATCGTCCGCCAGCTCCGCCGTAGCGACGGCCAGCACCGCGTCCGGCAGCGTGGGCATTACGGCCAGCGCCTGCAAGCCCCAACGACGCGCAGCGCCCATATCACCACGCAGACTGGCCACCATCGCGCGACCGGCCAGCGCGATTGGATGTTGCGCATCGCGCGCCAACGCGACCGCATAACAGGCATCGGCCTCCGACAAGGCGCCGAGCATTTGCAGAATATCGCCGAGACTGGCGTGCGCGAACGCGTGTTCTGGTGCCTTTTGCGCAACCCACCGCAGGTGCGCCAACGCCTCCTCCGGTCGCTCCAGCCGGCGCAGACACAAACCCAGCGCATTGCGGGCACCGAGGTCCTCCGGCGCCAATGCAACGGCGCGCTCCAGGAGGACCAAGGCCTCGTCAAGCCGACCCTCTTGTTCGTGCACCGTAGCGACGAGGTTGAGCAAAAACGGATGCTCGAGCCCTTCCGCCAGTGCCGACGTCGCCAGCCGCGCTGCGGTGGGGAAATCCCCCCCCACAGCGACCGCATGGATCGACTTCAACCGCTCCACGTCAGCAGCACGATCACGCATCATGACAATCGGTCGGACGCGCCGACGGCACAATCACCCTTTCGAGCAACGCACATAGAAAGCCTCTCCGGCGGGTCGACCCCTAGTCTAGCATCGCCCGTAAGCGCCCTACTGCAGGCGTGTGGGTTCGTCAGAAACTTGCGCCAGTGCGATACTGTGGGCTCCCTCGCTGCAATGGAGTCGCCCGCATGGCCCAGTGGTATCCCGCTTTAACCCGCCGTCGCGTGTTCTTTTCTGCCGTCGCCTTCTGCGTATCGATACTTGGCGCCACACGCCTCCTCAGCGACCCTATACCCGAACCACTGGAGCGCTGGCCGACCGGCACCGTCCTCGTCAAAGGAGCGCATCCCGATCGCGCCTTCAAGGTCTGGCTCGCAACCACGGACTCCCGGCGCGAACAGGGTCTGATGTACGTCCGGTCCTTGGCGGCCGATCAAGGCATGCTGTTTGTGTTTGAGCAGCCGGATCTACTGACCTTCTGGATGAAGAACACGTATGTCCCCCTGGATCTGCTCTATATCAGAACCGATGGACACGTCGTGCGCATCGCCGAGAACGCGACGCCTTTGTCATTGACCGGCATTCCTTCGGGCGCCCCCGCCAACCAAGTGTTGGAAATAGGTGGCGGCGTCGCGCACTCCCTAGGCCTCGTCACGGGCGATCGCGTCGTACTCCAAGCGAAGGCGCACTGACCGATGCGCGCCTAGGGTCCACCCGTAACAGCGCCATAAAAAAAGACGGCGGGCCGAAGCCCGCCGTCCCGTTTCCATCGAGATCGAGCCCTTAGAACTGGGCCGTGATCGTCGCGAACACGTAGCGACCCAATGCATCGTAGACCGAAGCCATGGTGTTGCCGTTGCAACCACTGCCACAGTTCGTGCCGCCAAACACCGGTGGGCTCTTGTCAAACAAGTTGTTAGCACCAACCCGCATCGACAATCCCCGACCCAGGTCCATGGATGCCGACAGATCGAAGTACTCACGCTTGCCGAGATACGCATCCGTGCTCGACACCTGCCCATTGTTGAGCAGGTACGAGTTGGAGGCATTCTGCTCGGCCGTGCAACCGTCGGAGCACTGCGCGCGCAACACAGAGTTGTTCGACAGCTGGTCCAGCATGACCTTATCCCAGTGGCGCCACGCGAGCGTCACGTCGAGGCCACTCCAAGGGGTCATCCAGGTCAGATGCGCCGTTGAGCGGTACTTCGCATTGGGTGTACCGCAGTGCGAACCGTACAACCCCACGCAGTCGTAGGAGAGTTCCGGCAACGCAGCAACCGGCGAGACCAAGAAGTCCTTCAGGACCGTCGCGATGTAACTCGCGCGCAACTTGCCGTACTTGCCCAAGTTAAAGCTATAACCGACGTCGAAGTCGAGGCCGGTCTCCTTCAGACCACCGGTGTTCGCCAGGGTGTCGATCACATAACCCTGTTGCGTCAACCACAACGAGCCGTTCGTATCGCGGTGAATGCGATCACAGAGCTGACCGGCCTTGCCGCACAGATTCAGAATGTTGTCGGCGCCGATGGAGCCAATAACGTTCTTGATGTTGATGTCGTAGTAGTCAATCTGCACACGTAGGTTCGGGATGAACGACGGAGTAATACCCACGCCGAACCCCTTGGACGTCGCGGTCTCAGGCTGCAAGTGCGGATTACCGCCACCCTGGCCGTTGTACTGCGACGCCGAGTTGGAGTCGATGAAGCCGTACAGATCCGGGGTAACGCCGGTCAACGCACACTGTTCCGGCGTGAACTGCGGTTTTGCGCCAGCGCAAGGATCGCTCGTGCCATCGAGACCCACCGTGACCGCACTGAATAACTCACCAATGTTCGGCGCGCGCACCGCGCGCGCAAAGCTAGCGCGGAAGCGGATGTCCGAGGACGGTGCCCACTCCAGACCAAACTTATAGGTGCTGGTGCGGAAGCCGAGCGAGTAATCCGAGTAACGGTAGCCCGTATCAAAGGCCATCGACTTCGCGAACGGTTTGTCGTCCATCAATGGGACGCGCAACTCAGCGAAGGCTTCGCGCGACGCAATTTCACCGCCGACGGGCTTGGTGGCCGAACCCTGACCGGCCGCAGCACCGGTCTGATACGCCTCATCTGGCATGGTCTGCGACTTCAATTGGCGCCACTCGGCACCGATGTTGACCTTCGCGCCATCCGCCGCAGTCGGTAACTTGAAGCCATACTTGGTCAAGTCACCCGTGACGTTGCCGCTCACGATGTACTGGTCCACTTCCCCGCGCAGATTGAGCGGAATCTGCACGTAGTTCACCGCCTCCTTCGTCACACCGCCCTTCTGGAAGATGTTGTACGGGATGCAATACTGATCGTAGGTCGGGCTCTGCGGATCGAGCGTGCTACGGCAAACCACTTGGCTACCCGGCGTGCCCACAGGAACGATGGTGCCATCGGCGGCGACCGTCACCGCATCCAAGGCTCTGTTGAGCTTGGTGATCGACAAATCGTTCAAATACGTCTCGGACAGTTGGGTGATGCCGACCTGCGCATACGCGTCGTAGCTCCACGCATCGTTGATCTTGCCGCGTGAGCCCATGACCGCGCGGAACGAGGTGTGCTCCATGTCGCTTTGGCGACCGCCGCCTTCGACGTTACGGCGACCGACCAACAACTCCAAGGGACGGTCATTGCTCGTGCCACCACACCACTTGTCCAACATGGGTTGCGACAGGTAGGGATTCTGGCAAGACAGCGTGAAGTTCGCATTGAACGTACCCGATGGCGCGATCTGCGACACCGAACGGTCGTTCATGAACTGTACTTCGCTGTACACATCCGCGTGCTCGTTGAACTCGTAGTGCGAGAACGCACCGGCAGTCCATCGCTGATCGGGGCGCTGGAAGAAGTTCGTCGGGCCGTAGTTATACGCATCGGCCGAGGTCATGCGGCGCAGACCGCCGGTCGAGAAGTCGATCGTCGACTTATAGTTCCTATTCCAAATTTCAGCGCCGGTGACTGGGTCATAACCCATAAAGTCGCGGTAGCCGCCGGTCGCCGGATTGACCTGCCGAAAACCGCCTGGGTAGGACGTGGAAGAACCCCCGCAACCACCGAACTTACCGCCGGTGTCGGAGGAACCACCGGTGAAGCCCGAGTAGAGCGTGCAAGCGGAATAATCATATTGCGATTGCAGCACCGCGGCGACCTGACGGAACGTCACGTAGCCGGTGAAATTGCCCTTGCCATCGGCGGTGTTGAAGCCAAATAGGATGGACGCATTCTTCGTCTGACCCTCGTTGACGTTCGCGGGCGCTGACGGGAAGGTCGTGCCGTAGTTCGTATTCCAGTCCGTCAGGTTCGTACCCACACCCTGGACGTTGTCCTGATGGTGCTGGTACATCCCGTAGTTCGCCTCGACCTTGAGGCCTTCAAAATGGCTATTCAACTGAAAGTTGACGACGCCGGAAACCGCGTCTGCGCCGTACACCGACGAAGCGCCGCCGGTGAGGACGTCAACCTTCTCGACCAGTTCAGCAGGAATCTGGTTCAAATCAGCCGCGCTGCCGCCGCCTGGATCGCCGGGGCCGAGACGACGACCGTTGACGAGGACGAGCGTACGCTGGGAGCCCAAGCCACGCAGGTTCAAGGTGGCGGTGCCGTCGGAACCGTTGGAGACGTTCGCGTTTTGGCCCGCAAACACCTGCGGCAGGGAGTTCATGAGATCTTCGATGCGGGTCGCGCCGCTCGCCTTGATTTCTTCGGCAGTCACGGCGATGACGGGGCTGATCGAAATTTCGTTCGGCACCGCGATACGCGAACCGGTGACAACGATGTCCTCGAGACCGGCGGCCGCCACCTGCGGCGCTTTTTGCTGCGCCTGCGCTACAGCCGCTGCGGAAATGGCACCACCAGCCAGCGCGAAACGCACGGCCGACTGCAGTCGAGTATTGCTGCGATAAGACATAATAGAACGACTCCCGTTATGAAAGGAACGGATTCATCGGTCTTTACAGGGGCACTTCTCAGCACCCCCTGCGACAGGCCCGTTTAATTTGAGGACCGGTTGCGGACCGACAAAACACGGCAACGATCAGGCACCCAACCTAGAATCGTCGATTGCCTCGATTCTATGCCCGGCTGTTACCAGACTGCAACACCTAACGGCTAGGGAACACCCATACCGCCCTACCGAACCCCGACGAACATCCAGTACCCGTGGCCAGAACCACGCCAATTGGACGACCTCGCGCGACTTTTTGGCGGTCAGGTAGGAGAATAGTCGGCACAACCGGCTCGTCTTAGGCTGGCAGCAAGTACCGACGGTCGAACCCGGTGCTTAACGATCCTTTCTTGTTGGCATAAAACAACAGATACAACACCTCGCTCCGGACCGCCGGACGCATATTAAGATATCGTCCACTTTGGCCTCCGACGCGGGACGTGCGCCCATGGATCCGACCCCGACCGATCTCGAAAATCGCTTTGCCGGCTGCCTGCAACGGCAAGACCTCGAGGGTGCCCGCGCGGCAGCCGCCGACTTACGGCAGCACTACCCCGCGTTAGAAAAAGGCTGGGTCTACGGCAGCATGGCGTACCTGATGGGTGGAGATCCCGCGAGCGGCCGGGCCCTCCTCGCGACGTATCTCTCCAGGCATCCGCCCTCGATCGCGGTGCTTCTGCAGCGCGGCGAGTGCGAACTTGCGCTCGGACTGCGCACAGAGGCCATTGCCACTGCCCTCGAGGCGCGGGCGCTGGCGGCACAGGAACCCGCCGCGCTGGACGCGGTGGGCGTCTTCCTCACCCACGCGGCGGCGCACACCGAAGCGCTGGAAACCTATGAACAAGCGTTGATCCTTGCGCCAACGGCAACGAGCTTGCTGCTCGGCCGTGCCGTCCTCTCCCGCTATCTGGGCCGCTTCGAGCAAGCGCGCGCCGACTATGCGGCAATCCTCGCGCGCGAACCGCAACAGGCGGATGCATTGAAGGGTCGCGCCGACGTGACCCGTGAAGCGCCGCGACCGGAAGAGATCGGCGAACTCACCGCTGCCCTGCGCCGCCCAGAAGCCAACCCAGACGAGCAAGTCACTTTGCATTTTGCGCTCGGCAAAGCCTATGAAGACCTAGGCGACCATGCGGCCTCTTGGCAGAATCTGACCGCCGGCAACGATCTGCACCGGGCGCGCTTACGCTATGACCCCGCGCTCGATGCCGCCGTGATCGATGGACTGATCGCCGGTTTTCCAGCGCCCCGCACCAGCGCACCCCCCTCTGGAACAGACGCCCCTATTTTCATCGTCGGCCTGCCCCGCACCGGCACCACACTGGTCGAGCGCATTTTGGGCAGCCATCCTTCCGTCCACGCTGCCGGTGAATTGTCGGCGCTGTCCGAAGCCCTGACCGGACTCGTTGCGGAGCAGCGCGACTTGGCCAAACTGGATTGGCTAGGCTACGTCGCCGGCCTCGCGACATTGGACCCGAAGCGACTGGCGGCGGCGTACCTCGACCGGGCCCGGGCCTGGCGCGGCGCCCGCGCGCGCTTCACCGACAAGCAACCCACCAACTTCTACTACTGCGGCTGGATCCTCGAGGCGTTTCCGAACGCCCGCATCATCCATGTAACGCGCCACCCCTTAGCGGCCGTACACGCGATCTATAAGACCTTTTTCCCGCGCACCTATCCGTTTTCTTATCGCCTCGATGAGTTAGCCGAGTACTACGTCGGCTATCACCGTCTGATGGCGCATTGGCAGCGCCTCTACCCCGGCCGCATCCATTCTGTGGCCTATGAAGAATTGGTCGGTGCGCAGGAAACGACGACGCGCCTGCTCCTCGACGCGTGCGCGCTGGACTTCGACCCCGCTTGCCTGCAGTTCGAAACCCATCCAGGCGCGAGCACTACGGCCAGTGCCGTGCAGGTCCGCCAACCAATCTACGACTCGTCGCTCGCGCTCTGGCGCCATCACGAATTAGCGTTAGTGCCGGTCCGCCGCCGCCTCGCACAGGCGGGCATCGTGGTCGACTGATCAGCGTAACCGCGTGACCTTAGCGCCTCGCTTACCGGGTGCGGTGAGCCAGAAAGAGCCTAGCAAGCCGTGTGATATCTCGATCTTGTCGCCGAGCTTTAATAACTCAAACTCAGTGCCGGGAACGAGTTGCTGCCACACCTGGCCATTCTCAAGCCCGACCACGACGCGCCCACCGAGCCCCAGACTCAGGCTCGTCACTTTCAGCGCCAGCACTGCAATCTCCGCCGGAGCGATGCTGCGTTTCGCCTCCACCTTGAGCACTTTCTCCGCAGGCAGACCGAAGCGCTGTTCGGCACTTAGCGGCGCCACTTCAGCGACCGGTGTGGCGACGGCCGCATCTCTGGGCTCGCTCATCGGCATCGCGTCATAACAAGCCAATCGACTGGCGTCGTCACCGATCGCACGACACGCCGCGACCCGATGAGACCAATCATCCGCCTGTGCGGAATGCGCACTGACCACGGCTGAAACAACCAGCAGCAAGACGAGAGTGACGCGCATAGGATGCCCTTAAAGAGAGTGATCGGGAGGTTGTTCGGCTGCGTAGTATTCGAGCAGCATCGTCTTCGTTGACCGGACCAAATCGCGCTCCAGTGCAGACAGTTCTGGATTCCAGACGTCGAACAAAAGGATCGCCCGCGACTCGGCAGAACGATTCCAAGCCTCATGTTCGATCGTGTCATCGAATACCCACGCCTCGCCCACCTTCCACTCGCGGGTCTCACCACCCACCCGAAAGCCACAGCCCGGCGGGATCACGAGCGGCAGATGCACCGTCAGCCGCGTATTGGCCGCGCCGGTATGCACCGGAATATGCGTGTTCGCGTCCAGAATCGAATAGAAAGCCGTCGGGCCGAAATTCGGAATGTCGACCTGCGGACAACCGCGCAGCGCGGCAACGGTGCGCGGACACCGCGCTGCATGTTCGGGGTAGAACTGGCCGACCTGCCAGAAAAAGTACGCTTTCCAGCGCCGCGAATGGTTGAGTTCCGCCCACTGGCCGAGCGGTTGACCTTCCCCGTAATGGATATACGGGACCATCTCCGCTTCGTCATGCAGGACAGACAAGAACTCGCGCTGCACGTCCTGCGTCGCCGCCTCCAGTTGTGCCAGCCAGGGAAACCGGTCGCGATCGAAGAATTCGTAAGCCTGGAGCCACGGAAATAGCATCAGCGTAGGCGCCGGGCTATGCAATTTCTGGCGCCCCAGCATCAGATCGAGAGCCCGCTCGAACCGGCGCATCTCCCGATCACCCCGACCTTCGCGCAGACCGGCCAGATGACGCTCAAAATGACACGCCATCGCATCGGTCGACTCCGCCACGCGGCGCTCGGCCTGACGTACCAGCGGCTCTAACGCCGCCGGCAAGGGGGCATCCGGTCGACGAGCCTGTAACCCATTGCCATAGACGCGGGCCGCGGTGCGCGGCAAGCCCAACTGGTCGAGGACGGCGCCTTTCAACAGCAGCCCACCCACATGCAAGGGGTCTAAGGCCAGCACGCGATCCAGCGTCACCGATTCGTCCTGATAACGGTGCTGCAACCGATAGGCCGTTGCCAAGGTCAGCCAAAACGGCAGATGTTTTGGCGCAGCAGCAGTCGCCCGCTCCAGCAAAGGCGCCGCCACCGCCGCTTGACCCGCGACCAAGAGCCGCCGCGCCTTTTCATGTAGGACCAGTGGATGCCCCGGCAGTAGCGCTTCCGCACGCTGCAGCAACTCGCGCGCCTGCGCATCGCGCCGCGCGGCGACCAAGCGCTCGCACTCACCGATCAGGCCGACGACCTGAGCCTCGAGCGACGCTTGCGGCAGACCAGTATCCGTACTCATAGGGCTGAGAGTATGCGACATCGTCGCCAAGGCGGCTAGAATCAGACGACCGTGCTGCTCTGGAGTGACCTGTGGCCAAGCTCGAAATCATCCCGATGTTCGCTGTACCCTTCGGTTTCAGCCAATATGAATCGCCAATAGCGCTGAATGGCGCGCTCAAGCAGTTTGCCTTGGAGCAGGAAGCCGCTGGCCTACGCAACCCGCGACCGCTGACACAACGCAACGCGACGGTTTTTGAGAGTCATTTTGATCTCTTCCGGCAACAGAACCCCGCAATTCAGGAACTAAAGCGATTCTGCTGGGACCAGCTCCTCGCCGTCATCGGCCAGTTGAGTGGCTACTCACTGGAAACTATTGAACGCTTGGAAATTTTCAATGACGCATGGGTACACGTCACGCGCCGTGGCGGCTACTTTAGCCTGCATAATCACCCCAACGCCTCTTGGAGCGGCGTCTACTGTGTCGACGCCGGACATTCCGATGCAGACCGCCCCGACAGTGGCGTATTGAGCTTCCTGGGTCCCACTACCGCCAGCGCGATGCACATGGACCCCGGTAACGCCAAGATCCCCCCGCCCTTCGGGTCGCAAATGCGCAACCTGAAACTCGAAGCCGGTCGCCTAGTGCTGTTCCCCTCCTCGGTCATGCACGAGGTGAAACCCTATGAG
>CAIVRI010000158.1 GCA_903908265.1 uncultured Pseudomonadota bacterium | reverse complement strand
TGCTGTATGCCGTAATCGGCAACTTCCTCAACGCTTTTAACGCCTCGCGCCGCGTAAATACGCGCCAGCAGTGGATCGAAGTGCGCGCCAAAGTCGACCGATGGAATCGATCGTCTGCGTATAGCGCGGATCAAGAGAATTGCTCCCACCAGGGGCGGACCGTGCGGTAAAAGCGCAAGCGCTGACGTGCAGTGATCGCAAAGGTCCGACCCGCGACATGCAATTCCACGCTGGAAATCTCCCCATCACGAAGCCGCGCACGCAGCGGTTGCGCCCAAATCGCATCCGCCTCATGAAACGAATGACCTTGCGCCAGCAGATCCGCCATCGACCACACATCCAGCGCCGCGTTCGCGGCAAGGGACGCCCCTTGGGCCGCGACGAGGAAGGGGTCCGTCGTGAGCAGTCGGGGAGAAACCGTCGCCGGCGTTACCAAACCTGGGCCATGCCCCCACGGATGCAAGGCGTGTACCACCCGTCCGTCGCGCCCGGTCAGCCGCCGACCGTGCAACCACAGTTCGAATTCGCCACCTAAACGCACCAGACGCTGCGCGTCCGGACCACGGGCCGCGGCGTCCGCAAGATCGCGCCCCGCCAGAGGTGCCGGATCCTGCGTCGACACCAACAATGCGCCAACAATACCCATCAAGACCAGCGCCCCAACCGCATAAAACGCCACTTGTTCATCGCCAAAATCGGCGGTCAACGCCACCGCCAAAGCGCGCGCTTCCGTGGGATCGAGGAGCACCGGGCCGGCAGCGTGATGGTGCACCGTGGACAGGCCGGCCACCAGGTGCAGTGGCGTCAGCACAAACCATGTCCGCGCGTGCACCTCGAGACCCTGCTGCTCGGCCAAAAAACGCGCCAAGGCCGGGGTTTCTGTTCCTACCGGGCACCCGAGTCGGGAGAGCGCCCATAGGCGCCAATCGCGTGGCCCCGCCCTAACGTCAGCGCGCGCACACAACCGCTCTAGGGTCGGCAAGCGCGGCAACCCATCCACCTCCCCGGAAGCAGGCGGCTCAAGATCAGCGATGGCAATATGGAGACGGTACATAGATGCAGGTATCGTATCGGTATGAAGTTCGCACAAGAACGGTCGTCGACCGCCAAAGTCGTCACGCGCTATGGGCCGGAGGGTCTGTGGATCGGTACCGACCATCACACGACGAGCGTGATCGTCACGCCCGACGCCGTCATGCCATGGGCCGCGCGCAGCGTGGCGGACCTTAGCACGAACCAACTGGATGCGGTCCTCGCGCTGAATCCGGAGTTGATCCTATTGGCGACCGGTGCCATCCAGCAGTTTCCGCCACCGCCAATCCTGTACCACGCCCTTGCGCGCCGAGTAGGGATCGAAGTGATGGATCTGGGCGGTGCCGCCCGCACGTACAACGTACTGGTGGGTGATGGTCGGCGCGTCGTGCTCGCAGCGCTACTCGGCTGAGCCCACTCAGCGCGACGGCAAGTGCTTCAGTGGATCGACAGGCTTACCCTGCAATCGAATCTCAAAATAGAGCATAGGCGAACCACCAGGCCCCTCCCCCATACTGGCGATGGCTTGCCCCTCGCGTACAGCGTCCCCTTCATGGACGAGCACCTCTCGGTTGTAACCATAGGCCGAGAGCCACGACTCATCGTGCTTCACAATCACAAGCAATCCATAGGCTCTCAGTCCAGACCCGACATACACCACGCGTCCGTTTGCGGCCGCCCGTACCGTCGCCCCAGTGGTACCGCCGAGGCGCAGACCCAACCCGCCCATTGGTTGGGTGACGGTCGCCAGTACCGCGCCATCTGTCGGCCAGGCCCAATGCGGCGCGGCGCTCGGTGATAGCTCAACCGCCACCCGCGCGCTGGGTTTGACCGGCGCTGCTGGAAAGCCGCCAGCGGGCGCTTTCAAGACCAGCTTTTGACCCACCTCGATGCGGTAATTCGTATCAATGCCGTTCCAGCGAGCCACCTCGCGATAATCCAATCCACGACGGAAACTGATCGAGTACAGCGTATCCCCGGCTTGCACGACATAAGGCAGATCCTCCGGCGGCGACTCGGGTCGCAACACGGGCGGCGACGTACAAGCGCCGACGAGCAAGAGCACAACCAGCGGAGCAAACCGACGCACCGTCTTGCCCTCAGGCGATGCCCGCGACGAGCGGGACAAAACTGACAATACCAAGACGCTCACGACTAAAGTTATCGTCGCGACGGGTGATGCGCAGCAACTCTTGGGATCCTTCTGGCCCCACCGGCAACACCAGGCGTCCGCCACGGGGTGACAGTTGCTGCAGCAGCGCATCCGGTACCGCCGTGGGTGCAGCGGCGACGAGGATGCCATCAAACGGCGCATACCCCTTCCAACCGGCAAAGCCATCGCCATGTCGGAAATGCACGTTAGTCAACCCAAACTCGAGGAGTCGCTCGCGCGTGCGCTCCAGGATCGGACGCACCCGCTCAATGCTGAACAGTTGCGCCACCAGCGGAGCGAGTACCGTGGTCTGATAACCACAGCCAGAACCCACTTCCAATACGTTTCGCAATTCGACCCCACCCGTCAGCGCCTCTGTCATCCGGGCCACGACATACGGCTGGGAGATCGTCTGACCAAAACCGATCGGTAGCGACGTGTCCTCATAGGCTCTCGTGGCTAGCGCCTCATCGACGAACAAGTGTCGCGGCACACTGCGAATGCGCTCAAGCACACGCTCATCGCGTATACCCTGATCACGCAGTCGCTGAATGAGCCGCTCCCGCGTTCGTGCCGACGTAAAGCCAATGCCGGCAGAACGAACGTCAGCCATTCGGACGCTGCAACCAGACATCGAGGGGTAACAAAGCGGAATGGCGGGTCAGGTCCACCTGCAGAGGGGTGACTGACACAAAGCCGTGCTGCACAGCATAAAAATCAGTACCTGGACCCGCATCTTGACCATCCCCTGGGGCTCCTACCCAGTAAACCGAGCGCCCCCGTGGATCCGTGCCCCGAACGACCGGCTGTGCCCGATGGCGCACACCCAAGCGGGTGACCTGCACGCCCTGCAATTGCTCAAACGGCAGATTCGGCACGTTCACGTTCAGTACACTGACGTCTTGTAGCGGAGAGCTAATCAGCCGAGACACGATGTCGCGCGCGATGCGGGCCGCACTGGCGAAGTGCCGCTCCGTACCACCATCGTGCACCAACGATATAGCAACGCTCGGGAGGCCAAGGAACCGCCCCTCCATCGCCGCCGCCACCGTACCCGAGTACAGGACATCGTCGCCCAAATTGGCCCCATCGTTAATCCCGGAGACCACCAACTGGTGTTCTTCCTTAAACAAACCCGAAATCGCCAAATGCACACAGTCGGTCGGGGTGCCGTTGACGGCATAGCGGTGCCCATCCCGTTCAACAATGCGGATCGGCATATCGATGGTCAACGAATTGGACGCTGCAGATCGATTGCGATCCGGCGCCACGAGCGTGAGCCGGCCCAACCCTTCTAGGGCGGCCTCAAGGGCACGCAATCCATCGGCGCGCCAACCATCATCGTTGCTGAGGAGAATGTTCATTTTTGATTGCGCCTCACTATACTGGAACGTCATGACGGGTTGGGAATGGTCCGCTGTCTATGCGCAAAGAAGACGAAACCGAAGACGCCTTCCGCCAGGCGGTAGCGGACGTGCGTCCGCTGCCGCCGCAACCACCCCCGCCGACCACACCACGACCGAGCGCACGCGCTCGTTTCCGTCGTTTGGACGACCAACAGGCACTGCGCGAGAGCCTAGAACTCGCTCCGGGCGACTGGATGATCGAAACGGGCGACGAACTCTTGTTCCGACGCGCCGGAGTGACCGCTGCGCTACTGAACCGGCTGCGGCGGGGCGAATTCGCGGTTGAAGGCGAAATCGATTTACATGGTCTCACCGCATCGCTCGCCCGGGACGCCCTGCGTGAATTTTTACATCGCGCCATGGGGCGGCGCCTGCACTGCGTGCGTGTCGTCCACGGCAAGGGGCTACGATCGGGACCTCGCGGCCCTGTCCTCAAACACGCGGTAAACGTCTGGTTGAGAAAAGTAGACGCGGTGGTTGCATTCGCCTCGGCGCCCCGGCGCGATGGGGGTACGGGTGCCGTGTACGTCCTACTCAGCGAGCGCTAGTGCGCCGACTGAGAAGGGCCTCCAACGAGGAACGCACCTCAGCACTCAACCAATCGCGCACCGTAGCGGCCATCGCTACAGAGCCCTCAGCACCCGCTGCAGCCTCCAATAGCTGGACCAGATCGGCCCGCACCAGTGCCCGCGTGGCCTGGTACGCCTGGCGCGGCAGAGCCAACACCCCATGCAGCCACTGCAAGGCCGCCTCGTCCACCTGCAGAGCCGGGACGACTGCATCCACCAAGCCGACCGCTAACGCTTCCTCGCAGAGGAGCATCGCACCGGTGCTGAGCAAGTGCCCGGCTTGACGGGCGCCGATGGTGCGTACCAGCAATTGATGAATCAACGGACCAGGCGACAGCCCGACCGACACTTCATTCAGGCCAATGCGGGCCGTACCCGCCGCCATCACGCGCCAATCACAGGCCAGCGCAAGGACCGCGCCACCACCCGGACTATGGCCATTAATTGCCGCCACGACAGGCACAGGACAAGTCGCCAGCGCCAGCAAGCAATCAAAAAGGGTACTGAGAAAAGCGCTCAGCGCAGGTGCATCCGCACCGATAATCGCCCGCACGTCCAACCCGGCTGTAAAGCGTTCGCCCTGCCCGGTCAAAATCAGCCCGCGAACGCCATCCCCGGGCGCGCCACGCACCGCGTCCCTGAGTGCGGCTAGTAACTCCCCATTCAGTGCATTGACCGGGGCCCTGTCCAAACGCAGCAGGCGGATCGCGCCCTGATCTTCAACCTTGAGCATCCTCCCCCCCCTCACCGAAGACCGCGGTATCGAATAACTCACGCACCACCATGGTGGCGTAACTCCCTGCCGGCAATGCAAAGGACAGCGTGACGACGTCACCCTCGACGCTCGCTACAATCCCATCGGGGACAACGCGCAACGCGCGCCGTGCCGCTTCGACACCATCATTGGTAAGTGCGGCGATCAACTCGCCGTACGGCATCAACAAGGCCGCTTCCAATAGGCCCGCTTCACCGCCAGGCACATCGCCCCGACCCGGCATTGGGCCCGTGGGATGGATATCGTGCCGCGCGAGGCGTTCCACCAAAGTTTCATCAATCGCCTCGGCGACAAACCAACTATTGCGTCCAGCCAAATTCACGCGCTCACCCGCCAGCAGCGTCGCCCAGGTGCCATCGGCTACGCGGGCCGCTAATACCGTATTAAACAGCGCCGCTCGCGCGGCCGAATAGACAAAAGCGCGCGCTTCTCGCCCCCGCGGCAGGTCCCCACCCGCGGCCCACCGAATGGCGTCTGTGATGTTGTCGCCATCGCGCCCGAATCGCTGCGGCCCAAAGTAATTAGGGGCGCCGACTTTGGCCAACAGCGCAACGCGTTGCGCCAAAACAGCAGGTGCAATGTGCACATCGCGCAGGCTCAAGTGGAAGCGATTACCCCGTAAAGCGCCGCGCCGTAACTTGCGGGAATGGCCCTCATCCACCAGCACGCGGATGCGCTCATCACCCAGCGTCGACCAGTCCACCGGCAAGCGACCGGCCGGCACTGTGAACCATTGGCGCGCAACGGCGTGGCGGTCCTTTAGGCCTGCAAAACCCACATCACGCGCCGCAACGCCCGCATGGCGGGCCAATAACCGGGCGGCATACAGCGTATCGACACCACGCTTCTCCACTTGCACGAGCCGATGCGCCACACCGCCATCGGACGCAAAGCCGAGCACCTCGTCGACAACAAAATCCTCTGCTACTGATTTCAACGTCGCATGCGACAGTGGCAACCCATGTGCGCGTGGCGGCGCCAACGCATGGACACGCAGTGCTTCGCTCACCGTCGGCTCGCCACGAGGACGACCGCGTGTGCAGCGAGGCCTTCGCGGCGTCCGAGATAACCGAGTTTTTCTGTGGTTGTGGCTTTCAAGTTGACGCGATCCTCTGCAAGGCCCAGTTCGGCCGCGAGTGTTGCACGGATACGCTGCCGATGCGGGGCAATGCGCGGCGCTTCGCCCAATAAGGTGAGATCCACATTCACCACCGCAAAACCTCGCTCGTCCAGCAACCCCAATACGTGCCGCAGAAACTGTACGCTCGCCGCATTTTTCCAACGCGAATCCGTGTCGGGGAAGTGTTCCCCGATATCGCCCAAGCCAACGGATCCGAGCAGTGCGTCGCACAAGGCGTGCAGCAACACATCACCATCGGAATGCGCTACAAGCCCCTGATGGTGCGGGATACGCACGCCACCCAACCAGACGTGATCCCCGATACCAAACGCATGTACGTCAGTCCCGAATCCCACCCGTTGTTCCGGCATCATCTGCTCTCCAGCGAGAATTCGCTGCGCCGCGACCCAATCGCCTGGCTCGGTAATTTTGAGATTGTCGGGTGACCCCGCAAGCAGCTGTGGGCGCCCGCCAGCCGCCTCAATCGCCGCGGCTTCATCGGTCGCGCTCGCGTGCTGTTCGAGCGCTGCTAGCAAAGACTGCAAGCGAAAGGCCTGCGGCGTCTGCGCGCGCCACAACCCATCCCGCGACACGGTGACCGCAATACGCCCCTCAGTATCCGCCCGTTTCACCGTCTCGGTCACGCGTTGGGCGAGGATGGCCCCCTCCGCGGACGTTTCCAGCGAGTCAAGCAAGGCGCGCAGGTCGTGCGCCGACAAGCACGGTCGCGCCGCGTCATGCACCAGCACCCAAGGATCATCGTGCGCCTGCGCTGCCACCACCTTCAGACCAGCCAGAACGGAGTCCCGCCGTTCGGCGCCACCGATCGTCGTGGTCACCCGGGCATCCCTAGCCACAGGTAGATTGGCAAAATAGTCATCGTCCGCGGCCAGCGCGAACACCACACCCTGACAGGCCGGATCGGCCAAAAACGGTGCTACGGCATACTCGAGCACCGTCCGGTCTCGCAGTAGCCAATATTGCTTAGGACGCGCTGTAGCGCCCATGCGACGACCAGCACCGGCCGCCGGCATCACGACCCAGTAGCAAGGCGACATAGTCAGGGCCTCAGCGTGCAGTCCGTTGAACCGGGTTGGATGCGCCGGCAGCGGGCTCAGGGGTTCCCGGCAGCAAGGCCTGATCAATGATTTGGTAGAAGGTCTCCCCACGGCCAACCATGCCCAGATCATGCCGGGCATGCTCTTCCACCGCGGCATTGCCTTCCTTGAGGTCCTTCACTTCACCGGCCAATTCGGAATTGCGGCGGGCCAGCTCTTCGTTTTCTGCTTTTTGGACCGCATTGGCATGCCGCAGGGTAATGAGTGACCGGACGCCATCATCCGATACCCACAGCCGAAACTGCAGACCGATGAGAAGCAACAACAGGAATGCGGCGAACATCTTCATGGTAGCAACACGTTATCAATGCTGCCCACTGGCTGCAATCGCCAGCTCAGCCGGCCGGTACCGGCACCGGGAACGCGCCCGCACCGGCATACCGAGCGGATGCACCCAATTCGGCCTCAATACGCAACAACTGGTTGTATTTAGCCACGCGGTCCGAGCGCGACATCGAGCCTGTCTTGATCTGGGTCGCGGTCGTTGCTACCGCAATATCCGCGATGGTGGAATCCTCCGTTTCCCCCGAACGGTGCGAAACAATGGCGGCATAGCGGGCTTGATGGGCCATCGCAATGGCGGCCAGAGTCTCGGTCAGCGTTCCGATCTGATTAGGCTTAATCAGGATCGCATTGGCCGTACCCGTCTTGATGCCTTCGGCGAGGATCTTGGTGTTGGTGACAAACAGATCGTCACCGACCAATTGAATACGCGATCCTAGCTGTTGGGTGAGCAACTTCCAACCAGCCCAGTCGCCTTCAGCCATGCCATCCTCAATCGTCAGGATGGGGTAATCCTGGGCCAATTTGCCCAGATACGCCGCGAAACCCGCCGAATCGTAGCTCACGCCCTCACAATCGAGCGTATAGCGCCCATCGGCATAAAATTCGGAGCTGGCGACGTCCAGTCCAAGCCAGACGTCCCGGCGCGACTGATAACCGGCCTTCGCTACCGCTTCCAGAATGGTCTCCAAGGCGGCCGCATTGGAGGGCAGATCCGGCGCAAAACCACCCTCGTCACCCACAGCGGTCGACAGCCCGCGCGCACTGAGGATCTTCTTCAAGGCATGAAAGATCTCGGCACCACAGCGCACCGCTTCCGAAAAGGTTGGCGCACCCACGGGCAGCACCATGAATTCCTGAATATCGAGGCTGTTGTTGGCATGGGCGCCACCGTTGATGATATTCATCATCGGCACCGGCAAAACCGGCGCAACGCCCGCTGGGGCGATATGACGCCACAGTGGCTGGCCGCCTTCGCGGGCTGCCGCATGGGCGCCGGCAAGCGAAATGGCGAGCAGCGCATTCGCGCCCAAACGGCTCTTGGCTTCACTGCCGTCGAGCGCGATCATGCGACTATCCAGCGCCGCCTGATCCGTACCGTCGGTGCCGAGCAATGCGTCACGCAGAACACCATTGATATTCGCAACGGCGTTGCGGACACCCTTGCCCAAGTAGCGTGTTTGATCGCCATCCCGAAGTTCCACCGCTTCACGACTACCGGTCGACGCGCCTGACGGAACAGCGGCACGGCCGATCGCACCGGAAGCCAAAAAAACATCGGCCTCTACGGTGGGATTGCCACGGGAGTCAATGATCTCGCGTCCACGAATGTCGACAATGGCAGTCATCAGTCCGCTTCCTTAACTTGGTATGTGCGACAACAAAAAATCTTCTTCAAACGGTGTGCGCTTCACCGTCCGATCAATCTCCACCAACGTGGCAAGCAAAGACTCCATCTGCGCCAACGGCCACGCGTTGGGACCGTCCGAAAGCGCCTTGGCAGGATCCGGGTGGGTCTCCATAAACAAGCCCGAGACCCCCGCAGCCACCGCTGCTCGCGCCAACACGGGAACGAACTCGCGCTGCCCCCCCGACGAGGTGCCTTGCCCGCCCGGCAATTGCACCGAGTGGGTCGCATCAAATACCACCGGCGCTCCTGTTGTGCGCATCACCGCCAGGGACCGCATATCAGAGACGAGATTGTTGTACCCAAAGGAAAACCCGCGCTCGCAGACAAGAATCTGTTCATTGCCGGTCGAACGCGCTTTCTCAACGACGTTGCCCATCTCCCACGGCGACAAAAACTGGCCCTTTTTGACGTTGACTGGCAAGCCCTGCGAACAGGCCGCAAGCAAGAAATTGGTTTGGCGACACAGA
This sequence comes from uncultured Pseudomonadota bacterium, assembly GCA_903908265.1. Taxonomy (GTDB): domain Bacteria; phylum Pseudomonadota; class Gammaproteobacteria; order Steroidobacterales; family Steroidobacteraceae; genus CAIKZZ01. Next base: position 9,997 of record CAIVRI010000158.1, on the reverse strand, counting down.
AAAGCGGGCGTCTGCAACATGTCAACGACGGAGGACACTTCAGCAAAGGGGGTATCTTCGTGCACGTCGGTCAGCACAGGCACGCCCACCTGACGCTTTACCTCCGCCAAGATGCGCAGACCTTCCTCGATCCCCGGCCCACGAAAACTCTGCACCGAGGAGCGATTGGCCTTGTCGTAAGAGGACTTGAAGACGAAATGCACGCCCAACTTCGCGGTAATTTCCTTCAGTCGTCCGGCCACATCGACCTGTAGCGACTCACTCTCCACAACGCAAGGACCAGCAATCAGGAATAAGGGCCGATCAATCCCAACGTCGAAACCGAGCAGTTTCATCGTTAAACCGTCTGTTGCGCGCGGTAGTGACGCGCTGCGTTTACGAAACTAGAGAACAACGGGTGACCATCACGTGGCGTGGAGGTGAATTCTGGATGAAACTGCACCGCAACGAACCAGGGATGCGCCGGCAACTCGACGATCTCGACCAAATCTCCAGCCGCAAAGGCCGATACTTTCAGGCCTGCAGCCTGTATACGATCCAAATACAAGTTATTGAACTCGAAGCGGTGACGATGACGTTCATTAATCGAGTCACTGCCGTAAATCTGGTGGGTAAGCGTACCGGACAGAACGCGCGCAGTTTGCGCACCAAGTCGCATCGTGCCGCCAAGATCCGACTTTTCGCTACGCACAACGGTCTGACCACCCCGATCCTTCCACTCCGTAATCAGTGCAATGATTGGATCCGGTGCCTGCGTATTAAATTCAGTGCTGTTGGCGCTATTAAGACCAACGACGTTGCGCGCGTACTCTATGCAGGCCACTTGCATGCCAAGGCAAATTCCAAGGTACGGAATATTGCGCTCACGCGCAAAACGCACCGCCTCGATCTTGCCCTCGATACCACGCTCACCGAAGCCACCGGGCACCAGGATTGCGTCCATGCCAGCAAGGCAATCCACGCCCGTCTTTTCGATATCTGTGGATTCAACGTAATGGATGTTGACCCGCGTTTTCGTCTTGCGTGCCGCGTGGTTAATCGCCTCATTCAGCGAAATATAGGAATCGCGCACCTGCATATACTTGCCAACCATCGCAATGTTGACAGTCGCTTCGAATGCGTCCTTCGCCGCCACTACCGCATGCCATTCGGACAGATCAGCCGGCTTGGCTTCTAAACGCAACTTGTCGACGACTATTTCGTCGAGCCCTTGCTCATGCAGAAATCCCGGGATTTTGTAAATATCGTCCGCATCGACGGCGGAAATTACCGCGCGCTCTTCGACATTGGTAAATAACGCAATCTTACGTCGCTGTTCATCAGGCAACGGATCGCGCGCCCGGCACAACAGAATATCGGGCTGGATACCAATACCGCGCAACTCTTTCACCGAGTGTTGTGTCGGCTTGGTCTTGATCTCACTGCCGGCAACCACCGGCACCAAGGTGAGATGCATGTAGACGACGTTGGAACGCCCCAACTCCACACCCATCTGACGGATCGCCTCTAAGAACGGCAACGATTCAATGTCACCGACCGTACCGCCAATTTCAACCATGCAGACGTCCGCACCGGCACCACCGAGCTTGATGCAGCGTTTGATCTCGTCGGTGATGTGCGGGATGACCTGCACAGTCCCACCGAGATAATCACCGCGACGTTCCTTCGCAATGACGGTCTCGTAGATGCGGCCCGTAGTGAAATTCGAATTGCGCGTGGCTGTGTAGCGGACAAAGCGCTCGTAGTGACCGAGATCAAGGTCCGTCTCAGCGCCGTCTTGCGTGACGAACACTTCCCCATGCTGGAAAGGGCTCATGGTGCCTGGATCGACATTGATATAGGGATCGAGCTTGAGCATCGTGACCTTGAGTCCGCGGGACTCCAAGATCGCGCCTAGAGAGGCCGAAGCGATGCCCTTACCCAGCGAGGAGACGACGCCGCCGGTAACGAATACGAAACGAGTCATGAAGGCTCCCGTCAGATCTCCGGAACAACCAAAAAAGGGCCACAGACGGGCCCTGGTCGACGGGAAATCAGTCTATCGGAAAGCCCCTCCGGCCTCAATGTAAATGCGTCATTGCCAGCGCTGCAGGCGCGCCCTGCCAATGCACCCCCAGGCTCACCTCCCCGCTCTCTGCTCGATAGTCGGCCCCGATCCACGTCGCGCTTGGCAGGACGACAGCGGCCAATCCGAGGCCACTCCAGATGAGAACCGCTCGTTCCCGCTGCCATCGCGGCACCCGCGCCTCCCGAAACCAGTCTTTTAGCGCCCGCTCCGGGCCACCCAGATCCCGTCGCCAACGCTCGCCGCCACGGCGGGTCGTCAGGCGATAGGTCGCGACTTGCGCGGCGCGCAAGCCCCCTTCTGTCGTCAGCGCCACGACAATGCGGCCCAGAACACCCAGTTCGACGCTGCCTGCCGTCGGCAACGCCAACGCCGCGGGCAACGCAAGGGACGGCAGGACCTGTCGGGCATGCAAGCGGCCGTCGTAGCGCTGCAACTCGATCTCGCCCCAAGCCAACCGCGGTTGGCTGTCGGGGGCGGAGTACAAGAACTGGACATCAAATTGCGCCAAGCGACGCGTTGGCGGCACGGAAAAGCCGAGCCCACGTAACCAATAGCGGATCAACTCAAGACGCCATCCCGCGTCCAGCCGCGCCAGCGCAGCGAGGTCTAGTGTCCCCCCCTGCTCCACGGCAGCAAGCCGCGTCGCAAGCTCTGCCTCCAGCAACCGCACAGTGCCCCCCAGATGACTCGCCGATCGGGCCAGCGTGCGCGCGGCGGCAGGCCACCGTGCCGTCAGTTCCGGCCAGACTTGAGATCGTAGATAGTTCCGATCAAGCCCGAGATCGGCATTACTCGGATCCTCTAACCACGGCACCGCTTGCGCGCTGGCATAGTCCCGCAAGGCCGCGCGTGGCACGCCGAGCAAGGGGCGCAGCAGCCGACCGACCCCAAGCGTCGTCGTCGTCGACATGGCAGCCAGACCGCGAGCGCCGGCGCCGCGCAATAACTGCAATAGTACGGTTTCGGCCTGATCCTCAAGATGATGCGCAGTCAGCAAGTCTTCCCCCGCTGCCAAACTTTCGGCGAACCCCCGCCAGCGCGCATCCCGCGCTGCAGCTTCCAAACCAAGGTCGCCGATCCCACAGACCTCGACAGTCACGACCTGTAGCGCCACGCCACAGCAGGCAGCAGCCGCGATCGCTGCTTGCCGCAACAGGGGGGAACCGGCAAAGCCGTGATCGATATGAAGGGCCCGCAGCGCGCAACGCCCCTGCGCGGCCAGAACCGCAGCAGCAACAAGCAATGCCGCCGAATCGGCGCCGCCAGATAGCGCCACACAAAGGCGTTCTGTGGCGCCGAGCCGATCCAGTGCTTTGCCCAGGACGTCTGGCGAGAACGGCAAGGCCGCGCGCGCCGTCATGCCGTCACGCCTCAGGTCGCTCTGAAAGAGCCGAAAGAATCGTAGCGGCGTGCCCGCTCATGGAGGAGCACGTCAACGGGGCGGGCCGCCAAATCCTCAACGGCACGAATCAACGCCGCGCGCAGATGCTCTGCAATTTTTAACGGATCACGATGCGCGCCGCCCAGGGGCTCGGGAATCACTTCGTCGACGAGTTGCTCCCGCTGCAGCCGTTCCGCTGTAATGCCCATCGCATCGGCCGCCAACTCCCGCTTATCCGCGCTCTTCCAGAGGATCGATGCGCATCCTTCGGGCGAAATGACCGAATAGACCGAATACTGCAGCATCAGCAACCGGTCGCACACACCGATGGCCAGCGCACCACCGGAGCCGCCTTCGCCAATCACACAACTGACCACCGGCACGCGCAGGCGCGCCATCTCAAATAAATTGCGCGCAATGGCCTCGCTCTGATTGCGCTCCTCAGAACCGATACCAGGGTAAGCGCCCGGGGTATCAATCAAGGTGACGATCGGCAGGTTAAATCGCTCTGCCAACCGCATCAGGCGCAACGCCTTACGGTAGCCCTCGGGCTTGGGCATGCCGTAGTTACGACGCACTCGCTCCTTGGTATCGCGCCCTTTCTGTTGGCCAATCAGCATGATCGGCCGACCGTTCAGCCGAGCCGGACCGCCGACGATTGCCGAATCATCGGCATACATGCGATCGCCGTGCAGTTCCTCAAAGTCGGTGAACACCAACGGAATGTAGTCGAGCGTATAGGGCCGCTGCGGATGCCGTGCGAGTTGCGCTACCTGCCACGGAGTCAAATTGGCAAACAGACTCTTCGTCAGCGTTGCACATTTGCTGCGCAGGCGAGCGATCTCCTCGACGATGTTGATCTCGGAGTTGTCCTCACCGAGATACTTCAGTTCGTCGATCTTCGCCTCTAGCTCGGCGATCGGTTGTTCGAAATCTAGGAAGTTCAGGTCCATGGGTGCGGCAAGTTCACAGACCCGGGCCGTGCCGTCAAGAGGGAGCGTTATTTGTCCAAGGCGACCGGTAGTCGTTCGACCACACCACGGGCTCCCCAGCGCCGCAGGCAGGCCTCCTGATCCCGCGGATGATACGACAACTGGATACCATCCTCGCCGAAAACACCGATAAGTTCTTCGATCAGGTTTTTTGATGGGCGGACATTCCAATCTCCGGCAAATTCCAGCAAGGCCCGCGCCGCGCCGCCGGGGTAATACAGGGCGACCGAACACTGCCCGCCCCGCGCGGGCCGTAACAGCGCTTCGAGCTTGCCCATCACGTCACCGTCATCCCCCCCCGCCGGCCAGCGCAGTAGCAGCCGCCGTACCGACTTCTCTCGCGCCGCAATCAAGCCGGTCAGCTTTTTGGCCGTCAAACGCCAACCCTCAGCGTAGTCGTCCCACTTCAGCCCGCCTTCCACAACGATCAACGCGTCTTTGGCGACGAGTTCGCGATGGGCTTGCACCATCTCATCGAACAGCACCACCTCGAGTCGCGCCGTGCCGTCGTCGAGAACCAGGATGGTGCGATTTTTAATTTTCTTCACCTCCTGCACGAGACCTGCAACGGTCACCTGGCGCTGCGGCGCGCCCCAACCACCACCACCGGCCGGCTTCGCGCCGCCGACGTCGGCAATGGTGGCCGGCGCGATGTACTTCAAGTCACCCCGGAACTCGTCCATGGGATGGCCGGACAGATAAAAACCGAGCGTTTCGCGCTCGTGGGCCAACCGAACGCCGATCGGCCATTCCGGAACCATCGGTCCCAAGTCGGTACGGGATGCCACGGCCGTCACCGGCGCCTCCAACCCGAACAGGTCCTCCTGGCCGGTCTTGGCGGCGTGACTACGCTGTTCACCAGCCTGTACTGCTGCCGGCAATTGCGCCATCAGCGTTGCCCGATTCAGACCCAGCGCATCCATCGCGCCCGATTTGATCAGCGCTTCGAAACAGCGGCGATTGACCGCACCCAACTGGATCCGCATGCACAGATCCATCAGGTCTTTGAAGGCGCCGCCCGCATTGCGCGCCTCGACAATCGACTGCACCGCCGCCGCACCGACGCCCTTGATCGCCCCCAACCCGTAGCGCAGCGACTTCTCGCTGGCGACTTCGAATTGCAGGCTTGAGGTGTTCACATCCGGCGGCAGGACGACAATCCCCATCTCCTTGCAGTCCTCGACACCGACAACGACCTTATCGGTCTTATCCATATCGCAGGACAACACGGCCGCTTCAAATGCCGCCGTGTAATGCGCCTTGATCCAGGCGGTGTGATAGGTCAACACCGCGTAGGCGGCCGAATGCGACTTGTTGAAACCGTAACCGGCAAACTTCTCCATCAAGTCAAAAATGTGGGTCGCCTGCCCCTCTGGCACACCGCGCCCCGTGGCACCGGTTGTAAACACGACGCGTTGCTCGGCCATCTCCTCCGCTTTCTTCTTACCCATCGCCCGGCGCAACAGATCCGCACCCCCCAAGGTATAGCCGGCAAGGACCTGGGCAATTTGCATCACCTGCTCTTGATAGAGGATGACGCCATAGGTCTGTAACAGCACCGGCTCGAGCTCAGGGTGCAGGTAATCAATTTTCTGACCGCGCGGCGCATGCTTTCGATCGATGAAGTCATCGACCATGCCCGATTCCAGCGGACCGGGTCGGAATAGCGCGACGAGTGCCACAATATCCTCGAAGCAGTCCGGCTGCAGCCGACGCAGCAAGTCCCGCATACCACGGGATTCGAGCTGAAAGACACCGGTTGTTCGACAGCCTTTTAACAGGGCGAAGGTCTTGGGGTCGTTAAATGGCAACTGCGCCATATCCAGCGGTGGCTCATTCACCGCAGCACGCGCTGCATTGATGATTTTCACCGCCAACTCAATGACAGTAAGCGTACGCAAGCCGAGGAAGTCGAACTTCACGAGGCCTGCCGCCTCAATGTCGTCCTTATCGAACTGTGTGACAACCCCGGTCCCACCCTCTTCAACAAAGAGCGGTGCGAAGTCGGTCAACACGGACGGCGCGATCACCACGCCACCGGCGTGCATGCCAGCATTGCGCGTCAAACCTTCGAGCGACAGACCCAGATCAATGATAGTCCGAACGTCTTCCTCCCCTTCGTAGGCGCGCCGTAGTTCCTCTTCCTTTTTGAGCGCATCTTTTAAGGTAATTCCGACTTCGAAGGGAATCAGCTTTGCGACCCGGTCGGCAGTGCCGTAGCCAAATCCAAGCACACGTCCCGCGTCACGCACGACGGCCTTCGCCGCCATGGTGCCGTAGGTAATGATCTGAGATACTCGATCCCGACCGTATTTTTGCCCGACATAATCGATCACACGATCACGGCCATTGGTACAAAAATCGATATCAAAATCGGGCATCGAGATGCGTTCTGGATTCAAGAACCGCTCAAATAGCAAGTCGTGTTGCAGCGGGTCGATATCCGTAATGCCGAGCACATAGGCCACGAGCGAACCGGCGCCGGAACCCCGGCCTGGGCCAACCGGCACACCATTGTTCTTTGCCCAGTGAATAAAATCCGCCACGATGAGGAAGTACCCCTCAAAGCCCATACCAATGATGACGTCGAGCTCACGCGCCAAGCGCGCGTCGTACTCCTCGGGCGGCACCACCCGAAAGGCTGGCAGTCCATCGGTAATCGCTTGAATGCGTCCCGCCAATCCGCGCGCTGCCTCGTCGCGCAAGAACTGACTAGTGGTTTGACCCTCTGGCACCGGATACTCCGGCAACATCGGCGTACCTAGTTTCAGTTCCAGCGAACAACGCCGAGCAATCTCAACCGACTGCTCGATCACACCAGGCACATCGGCCCACAGAGCTGCCATTTCTGCAGGCAATTTTAGATATTGCTCATCCGTATAGCGGCGCGGCCGATTCGGATTCGCCAACTGCTCACCGTCATGGATGCAGACCCGCGCCTCGTGCGCTTCAAAGTCTGCGCGCTGCAAAAATCGCACGTCATTGGTGGCCACTGCGGGTAGGTTCAGCTCAGCGACCAAGCCCAGCATACCGTCGACAATCACATCGTCATCGGGCTTTCCGGTGCGCGTGAGTTCAAGATAGTAGCGATCACCAAACAGCGCGCGCCAGGTACGCGCTGCGCGATGCGCCTCGGCCATCTTGCCATTGCCGATGTAGCGACCCACATCGCCATCGCCAGCACCCGACAATGCAATCAAGCCATCCACCGTTTCCGGTTCGAGCCATTCACGCTCAATCATTGGAATGCCGTCGCGCCGCTGCCCCTCTAGATAGCTCTTCGTCACCAAGCGAGTCAGATTGCCATAGCCCTTCGAATTCATGCACAAGAGAGTCAGGCGTGACGGTTCGGCGCGTTCACCCAATTCACGCACTAGCAAATCGACGCCAACGATGGGCTTCACGCCCGCTGACTGCGCTGCCTTATAGAACTTCACCATCGCGAACAGGTTGCCCTGATCGGTCACGGCCACGGCAGGCATGCCTGCCGCTGCAGCGCTCGAGGCGAGCTCGTCGATGCGCACAACCCCATCGACCAGGGAGTACTCGGTGTGCAGTCGGAGATGAACGAAAGAGGTCACGGGCAGTTACGACTCTGACGGCAACAGCAGGACCATTGATTTTACCGGCTCGAAGGTCCGTCGATGTAGCGGAGTGACGCCCAAACGCCTTAAAGCTGACATATGCCGGGCGGTACCATAGCCCTTGTGCACCGCAAAGCCGTATCCGGGGTACCTCTGTTCGGCTCCCTGCATGTACCGATCGCGGGCGGTTTTCGCGAGAATCGAGGCCGCCGCAATGGCCGCCTCCCGGGAATCCCCCCGCACCACGGCCTCCCACGAGGCGATAAATCCCAGACCCTCTTGTGGCGGGAGACGATTTCCATCCACCAGAACCTGCGCGGGCGCTACCTTGAGCCCCTGGAGGGCTCTACGCATCGCTAGGAAGGTCGCCTGCAGGATATTGACCGCATCGATTTCCGCCGGCGAGGCCCAACCGAGGCCCCAGGCCACGGCGTGCTGGTAGATCTCGGCTTCCAGAGTGTCTCGCTGCGCGGAGGAGAGTTTTTTTGAGTCGTTTAAGCCTTGAATGAGCGGTTCTAAGGGCAGAATCACCGCCGCGGCTACTACAGGCCCTGCAAGCGGCCCCCGCCCCGCCTCATCGACCCCAGCGATCCCAGGCTGGCTCGGCCAGGCCGCAGTCAACGCCGCGCCCGATCCAGCAGTGCCAATACCGCCTCGGCCGCGCGCTCGTTGGCGCCCTGTTGCAGTTGCGCGTGGAGGGTTGTAAACAGCGCTTCGGTTTCGCAGCGCAGAGCCGGATCATCCAGCCAGCGCGTAAGCGCATCGGCAAGCGCCGTCGGCGTTACTGCCGCCTGCATGAGTTCCGGCACCACTTCCCGACCGGCCAACAGGTTGGGGTGGGAAAAAAACGGCGCTCGCATCAGCCGCCGGACGATCCAGGCGGTCGGCCCGCCGACCCGATAGGCCACGACCATTGCCCGCTTGCACAGCAGCGTTTCCAGCGTGGCCGTACCGGAGGCGACGAGCACGCAATCGGCAGCCGTCAAGGCCTGCGACGAGCGCCCATCAATGACGTCAATCGCAATCCCGCCTGCCTGCGCCAATGCTGCCTCGAACAAGACCCGAACACCGCTACTGGCCATTGGCGCAACAAAGCGAATGCCGGGACGCCGTGCGGCCAAGATTTGCGCGGCCGCAATAAAATCCTGCGCCAGTCGAGCCACTTCACCGCGGCGACTCCCGGGCAAGATCGCAACCACCTCCCCGTGTGCGGGCAAGCCCAGAGCGAGACGCGCCGCCGCTCGATCAGGGACCAACGGCAGCCGATCCGCCAGCGGATGACCGACAAATTCAGCAGTAAGCCCCCGTCCTTCATAGAACGGCTTTTCAAACGGCAGCAAACAGAGCACCAGATCAAGCGTCTTCGCCATGGTGCGGACGCGGCCCTGACGCCACGCCCATACCTGGGGACTGACATACTGCACAGTCGCAATACCCACCGTATGTAACTGCGCGGCCAAGCCCAAATTAAACGAAGGCGCATCCACGCCAATGAAGACCCGCGGCGCGTACGCCAAGGCTCGGCGCACGACATCCCGGCGCAGCCGGATCATCCGCGCCAAATGGGGAATGACCTCAAACAGGCCCATCACGGCCAGCGCTTCAGACGGCGCCCAAGCGACGCAACCCTCCGCGATCATCGCGGGACCCGCTACGCCTTCGAACTCTAGGCCGGGACGTTGCACACGCAGTGCCCGAATGAGTCCAGCAGCGAGGTTATCCCCGGACGTCTCGCCAGCCACAATGACGACGCGCTCGGTCACGATCCGCTTACCCGAGCCTAACGGATCAGGCTGCGGGTGACCCGCGGCAAAAATTCGACGAGCAGTTGCACTTCCGGCTGCGTCGTTGCGAGCAGATGCAACTGCTCCGTAGCCTCCGCTAGTTTTAACCCCGTCCGATACAACACACGATAGGCATTCTTAATGCGGGTGATTGCCTGCGCATCAAAGCCGCGACGCTTGAGACCCTC
>CAIVRI010000157.1 GCA_903908265.1 uncultured Pseudomonadota bacterium | reverse complement strand
TTGGTCTGGAAACGGTGTCTTGCACCTAGAAGGATGCCGCCCTATACTTCGCGCCCTTTTTGCGACCCTTTAAACTGAGTGAGCCTGCGATGAAAGCTGCGATCCACCCGGACTACAAGAGCATCACCGTGACCTGCAGCTGCGGCAACACGTTTGAGACGGGCTCAACCCTCGGTTCCGACCTGCAGATTGAAGTCTGCTCGGCGTGCCACCCCTTCTATACCGGCAAGCAAAAGACCGTTGACACGGGTGGCCGTGTGGACCGCTTCCGCAAGAAGTACGCCGCCCGCTAATTATATCGCCTGCCGCCTCGAGTGGCAGTGAAACGAGCGCCCGGCCGTGCCGGGCGTTTTGCGTTGCGAACGCCTGAAAATACCTAGCAATAACCGCTGATCACCGCGACTTGTTGCCCTCTGCAGGGCGCCCTTTGCCTTGATTATTGCGCTGCAGCGTGAGACGCTTTCGCGGTTACAAGGGACGGCGATATGGCGACTAGAAAGTTCACGCTAACGGATGATGCTACGGGTAAGTCGACCAGCCTTGACGTGCTCTCGCCCACAGTCGGGCCCGATGTTCTGAACATTGCACCGATGGCGCGTGACCATGGGGTTTATACGTTTGACCCGGGCTTCATGTCGACTGCCGCCTGTGAGTCCAAGATCACCTACATCGATGGTGAAAAGGGCGTGCTTCTTTATCGTGGCTATCCGGTTGAGCAATTGGCCGCCAAAAGCTCTTTTCTGGAAGTGTCGTATCTGCTGATCTACGGTGATCTGCCAACGGCTACGCAGTTGGCTGAATTTAGCCGCAGCATTGGCCGGCACACCATGATCAACGAGTCGTTGCTGCGCTTTTACAATGGGTTTCACTACGATGCCCACCCCATGGCGCAGTTATCTGCCGTGGTGGCCTCGATGGCGGGTTTCTACCACGACTCGCTCGACATCTATAACCCGCGCCATCGCGAGATCTTCGCGCACCGGGTCATTGCGAAAATGCCGACCATTTCGGCGGCCGCCTACAAGCATATGCTCGGTCAGCCGTTCATCTATCCGCGTAATGACCTCGATTATTGCTCCAATCTACTGAGCATGTTCTTTTCCGTACCGTGTGAGCCATTCGAAGTCGATCCAATCGCTGCGCGAGCACTCGATCTGCTGCTGATCCTCCACGCTGATCATGAACAGAACGCCTCGACCTCGACAGTTCGGCTTGCGGGCAGTACCGGAACCAACCCGTACTCGGCAATCTCATCCGGTATAGCGGCGCTGTGGGGCCCCTCGCACGGCGGCGCCAATGAGGCGGTTTTGCAGATGTTGGAGGAGATCGGTACCGCAGATGCGATTCCGAAGTTTCTTACCAAGGTGAAGGACAAGCAGGATCACACGAAGCTCATGGGCTTCGGTCATCGCGTCTATAAGCATTTTGATCCGCGCGCCAAGATCATTCGTGAAACCTGTCATCAGGTGCTCAAAAACATGGGGCGCTCCGATAACCCGCTATTTGAGCTTGCCTTGCGACTTGAAGAAGTGGCGCTCAAGGATGAATATTTCGTTTCCCGTAAGTTGTACCCGAACGTCGATTTCTACTCCGGCATTATTTACAGCGCGATCGGCATTCCGCGTTCAATGTTCACGGTGATGTTCGCAATCGCACGTACCGCGGGTTGGGTCGCTCACTGGCAAGAAATGATTGCAGATCCGGGCATGAAGATTGGCCGACCACGGCAGCTTTATACGGGGACTACGGCGCGCGATTACCTCGATATCTCGTCGCGCTGATTGAGCGGCGCGCCCTTGCATCGGCGCACAGCACTCGGGGTCCTGCCGTTGCGCACGAGCCACCTCAAAGCGGTCGGCATCATGATCTCGGCGGTCGGCGTCTTCTCGGTCATGGACTGGGGGCTCAAGACACTATCGACTGAATATCCACCGATGGAAGTGACGACGCTACGTGCCGCAGCGTCTTTGCCGTTCATGCTCGCCTCCGTTGCCTGGGCGGGGGCTTGGCGACAGTTGTCGGTCGCCAAACCCTGGATTTATGTGGCCCGTTCCGCCTTAGGCGTGCTCATGCTGGCAAGTTTTATCTACTCGGTCTCGCTACAACCGCTGACAGAATCTTATGCCGAATTCATGAGCGCGCCCTTGATGGTCGCGGTGCTCTCAAGCTTGCTGCTGCATGAACGGGTGCCACTGGCGCGATGGATCGCCATTTCGGTGGGCTTCGTCGGCGTCTTGATTGCGCTACGTCCATCGCTGCACGGTTTCGCCTCGTTGGGCGGGCTGGGTGCACTCACTAGTGCAGCCTGTTACGCAGGCGGTGTGCTGTTGATCCGGGTGTTGAGCCGGACCGATTCCGCGCACGCCTTGGTCCTGTGGTACATGGCACTAATTTTTATAGCATCTGTAGCCATCGCCTTGCCAAACTGGAAGCCGATTGCGCCGGCCCATTGGTCGGTCATTGCCATCATCGGTGCGGCTGGCGCCTTGGCGCAACACCTAATCACTGCCGCATTCCGTCGAGCTCCCGCATCCGTGATCGCCCCTTTTGAATACACGGCTTTGCCCTGGGCAGTAGGCATCGACCTGGTGTTCTTCGCGAAACTCCCCGCAGTACATGTCTTTGTCGGTGGCCTGATCGTCGTGCTGGGTGGCCTGTACCTCGTGTATGACGCACATCGCACCGGTATTCGGTAACGCGTCCGGCGGTGCCGGAGCGCATTGAAGGAGTGGGAATGGACGCCGCTGATCGTTTTCTGGCCTTGCGCGACAAGTTACTAACGGTCGGCTCGGATCTCTCCGCCGCCCATCGAGCCTTCCAATGGCAACAGCCGGTGCATTTCAACTGGGTGCGCGACTACTTCGATCGACTCGCAGAGGGCAATGACAGTACGGCGCTCCGCGTGGTGGACGACGCAGGCACCGATGACTCCTACAGTTTCGCCTGTCTTGCGCGTCGCTCGCATCAGGTCGCCAATTATCTTGCAGCCTTGGGTGTGGAACCGGGCGACCGCGTGCTGATCATGCTGGGTAACGTCTTACCGCTATGGGAAACGATGCTGGCAGTGATTCGCTTGGGTGCGGTGATGATTCCCGCGACGACGTTATTGCAGCGTGACGACCTCATGGATCGCTTCGAGCGTGGCCGAGTGAAGGCGGTGGTCGCTGACGCGACGCTCGCGGGTCGCTTTGCGGGATTGGTCGGCGCCCCGGTCCGGATTGCCGTGAACGGGACGGCGGATGGCTGGTCCACGTATTCCGACAGCGAGCAGGCGGCGGTCCCCTATAGGCCGACGCAGCCGACGCGTGCCGAGGACTTGATGCTTCTCTACTTCACCTCTGGCACTACTGCTCGGCCGAAGTTGGTCGGACATAGCCAGACGAGTTATCCAGTCGGACACTTGTCGACAATGTACTGGATTGGGCTAAAGCCGCAGGACATCCACCTAAATCTGAGCTCACCTGGCTGGGCGAAACACGCTTGGTCTTGTTTTTTCGCACCGTGGAATGCGGGCGCCACCATCGTCGCGTATCAATATGAGCGCTTTACCGCGTCTGCCCTACTCGATGTGCTGGTCCGTACGGGCGTGACAACGTTCTGTGCGCCACCGACCGTCTGGCGAATGTTGATCCAAGAACCCCTCGCGGCGTGGAAGACCGCGATCCGCGAACTCGTTGGCGCTGGCGAGCCGCTCAATCCGGAGGTTATCCAGCAGGTCCATGCCGCATGGGGAATTACGCTGCGTGATGGCTTCGGCCAGACCGAAACGACCGCACAGGTGGGTAATCCGCCGGGCATGCCGGTAAAACCAGGCTCCATGGGTCTGCCCTTGCCCGGGTATGCAGTTGTCCTGTTGAACCCGGACGGCCAACCCGCCGACGAGGGCGAATTGTGCCTTCCGCTGGCAACCCGGCCGGCTGGACTCATGATCGGTTACTTAGGAGACGCGGATAAGAATGATGAGGCCATGCGCGACGGCCACTATCACACTGGCGATGTCGCACGTCGTGACGCCGATGGCTATATCACCTACATCGGTCGCACGGATGACGTGTTCAAATCGTCCGACTACCGCATCAGTCCCTTTGAATTAGAAAGTCTCTTGATCGAGCACCCGGCGGTTGCGGAAGCCGCCGTAGTCCCGAGTCCCGATCCGCTGCGCTTGTCGGTGCCGAAAGCGTTCATTGCACTGGCGGTCGGTAGCGCGAGCAACGCGGAAACTGCACGCTCGATCTTCGCGCATATCCAATCTCGGGTCTCGCCTTACAAACGGGTGCGTCGACTGGAGTTTGCGGTGTTGCCCAAAACCATTTCAGGGAAGATTCGGCGTGTAGAATTGCGACAGGCCGAACTGGTGCGAGAGGACTTGAGCGAACGGCGCGCCGCTGAATTTTGGGAAGAAGATTTCCCGGGACCGCGCAGCGAGATCACCTGACATGCTTGCATGTCTTTTTGAACTGCGCCGTGCCGTGTATGTGCAGCTCGCAATACCTGCGGATAATCAGCGGTATCGAGACGACTGTTCGCGGCAGTTGCCTAAAGCAATCAGGAGTAAGACTTGATGACTACGCAAGACGAAGACATGCCGTACATACTTGAGCGTTTCGATGCAGGCGTTCTCTATCTGACATTGAATCGCCCGACCAAGTACAACGTGTTGTCGGATGCGATGATTGCTCGATTACGGACCCGGTTGGACGTTGCGGCAGACGACCTGGCTGTACGAGTGATTGTGCTAGGCGCTGAAGGCAAGGCGTTTTGTGCGGGGCACGATTTGAACGAAATGGGCGCGGATAAATCGGTTGATCAATTGCGAGAGTTGTTCGCGCGCTGCACAGCACTGATGCTGACGATTCAGCGTCAGCCGCAACCGGTGATTGCCCGCGTACAAGGCGTCGCGACGGCTGCCGGTTGTCAATTGGTGGCGATGTGCGATCTCGCAGTCGCCACCGAAACAGCGCGCTTTGCCGTATCAGGAATCAACCTCGGACTTTTTTGCTCGACGCCGTCCGTTGCGTTATCGCGGAATCTCTCGCGCAAAGAAGCATTCGAGATGTTGCTGACTGGAGAGTTCATCGATGCGGCGACGGCCAAAGAAAAAGGACTGATCAATCGGGTCGTGCCGCTCGACCGATTGGACGAAGAGGTTCGTACATTGGCAGTCTCCATTGCGGCGAAGTCGCGTGAAGCGGTTGCAGCCGGAAAATCGTTGTTCTATCGCCAGATTGAGTCCGGTATCGAGCAGGCTTATGGGATGGCCGGCGACGTGATGGCCTGCAACGCGACTTTCGCCGATGCCCGTGCTGGCATCGCACGTTTTACGCACAAGGGCTAAAACGCTCCATCGTTTCCACTAGCGCGCGTACGTCGCTGAGAGAAGCGCGTCGGGCCGGCTTGCCGTCGCTGGCTGATAAGGGCGCTTGGCGAATGCCGTCGCGCGGGAAAACGATCGCTTCGAAAGGTATGTCGTTGACATCGAATTCGATGGTGGGTAGCAACAGAAAGCGTTCCGAATTCATACGAACACGCTGCTCGCCCACGTTATAGGGCACTCTTTGGTCAATCAGACGCATGCTAATCGATTCCGGAAAGTCGCAGAACAGGTGCAGAGAGACGGTCTGGTAGGGTGTCGCGGTTCCGGTCAGTACTGGACCGACCAGTCGTGGTTCGAATTCGATCAAAAACTCCATGGCTGCGACCGCCGCTTGGCGCTGCATTGCTAACGTGTCGTCATGGGTTTCGGCTGCAAACAATCGTTGATATTCCGCGAGTGCTGCATCGATTTCCGCATTTTTCGGCAGTACGGCATAGTCACTAGCGCCAAGTCGTTCGGCCGCTTTGCGTTTGGCAAAACCATAATCTTCGATGCCGTTTTCGAACATGATCCGCGCAGCTTCCTGCGAGAGGGCAACACGCAGGTCGTCGCCTCGAATAGAGCGGGGACGGGTCATGTGATCACTCTTCAGCCAGACACCGTGACTCTAGCATTGGGCCAACCGTCTCGGCGAGACCTTAGAATATGGATTCTTCGCCGCCGGCGGCACCTGGCTTACCGACGGCAACGCCGGCGCCGTCGCCGGCCAGGCCCCCAGCCCCCGGTAGTCGGCCGCTGAGGAAGAATTCGAAGACACCCTCCGGATCATTCGGGCGCGCGGCCGCACCGGTCGTCGGGGAGATACGCATCGTGACGATGCCTTCGGGTTGCGCCAGGCGGTGCTCCGGCTTGCCAGCCAGCGCCTCACCCATGAAGTACACCCAGATCGGTAGCGCAGTATGTCCACCCTCTTCGTTGGCGCCGAGCGAGCGCTCCTGATCGAACCCGACCCACGCGGTTGCCACAATGTCGGCATTGAAGCCAGAGAACCAGGTGTCGCGGCGATCGTTGGTGGTGCCCGTCTTGCCGGCGATGTCGTCGCGCTTGAGCGCTAATGCCCGCCGCCCCGTGCCTTTGCGAATGACATCCCGCATCAAGTCCGTCATCAGGAACGCATTCGCCGGGCTGATGACACGCGGCGCCAGGGTGCGCAATGCCTGGTTGGGCGGTGTGGGGGGCGCCGCGGGTGCGGCGCTGGCATCGGGCTCCGGTGCACTGGTTCCCGGTGGCAGTGGTGGCTCCACTGCCAAACCGCAGTCCGGACAGGCAACCCCGGGATGGGCGGCCATGAGCACCTTGCCGTAGGCGTCCTCAACCCGATCGATCAGGTAGGGAGTTACCCGAAATCCGCCGTTAGCAAAAACGGCATAGCCGCGCACCATCTCCAACGGCGTCAACTGCGCGGTACCCAGTGCCACGGTCAGGTTATGCGGCAGTTCCGCGGGCTCGAAGCCAAAGCGCTGCGCGTAGTCGATTGCATAGTCGACGCCTAAGGCTCTGAGAATACGGATGGAGACGAGATTGCGCGATCGCGCCAATGCGTCGCGCAGCCGCGTGGGGCCGTAAAAATGATGCGAGTCGTTCTCGGGTCGCCACAGCCCCTCCAGTCCCGAGCCTTCGATCACGATCGGGGCATCGAGCACCATGGTCGCCGGTGTAAATCCCTGTTCCAACGCGCCGGAGTAAATGAACGGCTTAAAACTCGACCCCGGCTGGCGACGGGCCTGTACGACGCGGTTGAACTTGCTGGCGTAATAGTCGAACCCCCCGACTAAGGCGCTGATCGCCCCGTCCTGGGGATCCAGCGCGACAAATGCGCCCTGCGCTTGCGGTACTTGCGCGAGTAAGGCGGTGCCGTCGCGCGTGGGCAGCACGTAGACGACGTCGCCCACGTTGAGAATATCGGAAGCCTGGTGCGGCGCGACCCCATTGCGGCGTGCCCAGGCCAGTCCCGTGTCCCAGGGCAGCGAGAACTGCTTGCCTTCGCGACTGAAGACGGTGGCCGAGCGTCCCACGGCCGCGATGACCACGGCCGGAACTAGTCCGCCGACGCCCGGAAACGCATCCAGCATTTGCATCGCTTCCCCTGCTGAAAGCGGGGGGTGCTCGGTATGCCCGGTAGCGCCACGCCAGCCATGGCGGCGGTCGTATTCCAGCAACGCCGCGCGCACGGCCCAGTCCGCGGTCCGCTGCAGGCGGCTATCGACGGACGTAAAAATTCGATACCCCGCGGTGTAGAGGTCTTCACCGTACTGATCGGCTAATTGGGCGCGTACCATCTCGGCCACATAGGGGGCATCGACCTCGATCCGCAGGCCGTGTTCATACGCATCAATGGGCTCGGCATTGGCCGCGTCGTGTTCGGCGCGGGTAATAAACCGCTTTTCGAGCATGCGGCGCAGTACATAACTGCGCCGCTGTTGGGCACGCTCTGGGTGACTGACGGGATTCAGAGTGGAAGGCGCTTTGGGTAGGCCGGCGATGGTAGCGACTTCCCCGAGACTCAGTTCTCGCAGGGGCTTGCCGTAGTAGACCTCGGCGGCGGCACCGACCCCATAAGCCCGTTCACCTAAGAAAATCTTATTCAGGTAGAGGGTCAGAATCTCTTGCTTGGAAAATTCCTGCTCCATACGAACGGCGAGGAAAATTTCGCGCAGTTTGCGGCGTAAATTCTTCTCTGGTGTCAGGAATACATTCCGTGCCAGCTGCATCGTGATAGTGCTGCCCCCCTGACGGGCCGTTCCCGTGAGCGTTGAGACCAGAGCTGCCCGTACCAGCCCGAAGCTATCGATGCCCCCGTGCGAGAAGAAACGATCATCCTCGGCAGCTAGGAAGGCATTGACCATCGACCTGGGGATGTCCTCGTACCGTACGGGGGTGCGACGCTGATCACCGATCTGTGCCAACAGGCGGCCATCGCGGGAATAGATCCGCAGCGGGACTTGCATCCGAATATCCCGCAGCGTGGCCACATCCGGCAGGCTCGGCGCCAAATAGTAATAAGTGCCTATCCCGATTAGGAAAATGGACGCGATCAAGCCAATTAGGCCGCCGCCGACCAGGACGGCGTACCGGCGTTGTGCGGGCGTACGTAGAAACGATGCCAAGAGTGGACCTCGACGGTTTGGACTGCGCATAGTAGCGGTGACGGCCGCTGCGCGCAGAGCCGAAGAACAGGCCCAAATGGGGACCTGATTTCAGTCTCTGGAGCCAAGCGTGACGTCAATCACGTTCCATTTAACAGTTTGTTGCTATAAAGTTCCTCCGGAGTCCCCGTTAAAGGCGGCGACAAGACCCGATAAAGTCTTGTTAATCAAGGAATTATGAAATTCTCGCTGCCCAAGCTGAGTTTGCCCTTTGGCAAGTCTTCCCGTCCACTGATCGGGCTCGACATCACGACTTCCTCAATCAAGCTGATTGAGCTGTCCCAATCGGGCGGTTTTTACCGCGTGGAAGCCTACGCTGCGGAAGCCACCCCCCCCAGTGCCATTAACGAAAAAGCGATCGTGGACGCGGACGCCGTGGGAGAGGCGATTCGTCGGGCCGCCAAGCGGGCGGGCGCGCGCGCGCGCGAGGCCGCTGTCGCCATTTCCGGTGATGCAGTTATTACCAAGCTGATCCAGATGCCGCGCAGCCTGTCGGCGCACGATTTGGAATTGCAGATTGATTTGCAGGCCGACCAGTACATTCCTTATCCAATGGACGAGGTCAGTTATGACTTCGAGGTCGTCGGGCCTTCCGAAAAAGACCCCGAACTTCTTGATGTACTGCTCGTCGCGACGCGCACCGAAAACGTGGAACAGCGCCAAGCGGCTGTTGTCGCGGCAGGGCTCGTGCCCCGTATCGTCGATGTAGAGGCGTATGCACTCCAAAATGCCTGTCACCTGATGACGCATCAGATGCCGAGCCGTGGCCAAGGGACCATCGCGGTTGTCGATTTTGGCGCCAGCACCACTACATTCAGCGTGCTGCGGAACCTGATCGTGATCTATACCCGCGACTTCGCCTTCGGTGGCACACAGTTAACCGAAGAGATCATGCGTACGTATGGGCTTACGCTAGAGGAAGCGGGTCGCGCGAAAAAGGAGGGCGGATTGCCTTCCAATTACCAGCCCGAAGTCTTGGACCCGTTCATCGATGACATGACCCAGCAAGTCACGCGTAGCCTGCAGTTTTATTTGGCCTCTGGTAGCGGCCGCGAAACGCCGGAACTAATTTTGGTGTGTGGTGGTTGCGCCAACATACCCGGCGTCGCCGACGTCATCGCCAGTCGCGTGGGTATTGCAGCCGAGCGCGGCGATCCCCTCGGGCAGATGAAGATTTCTTCAACGGCGAAAGCGCAGGGCGTCCGTAAGGATGCAACGGCCTTGTTAACAGCTTGCGGTCTGGCGTTGCGGAGCTTTGACTGATGCCGCGGATTAATCTACTGCCGTGGCGCCAGCAGGAACGCGCACAACGACAGCGCGAGTTTGGCCTGGCCGTGGTCGGTGCGGTGCTCGCTGCCGGTGCCGTCACGTTGTTAATCAGTTGGACCATTACCGCGGCGGTTGATCGGCAGAACGAGCGCAACGCGTTGCTGAAGCGCGAAATTGCGCAGTTGGATACGCAGATCAAGGAAATTTTGGATCTCGAAACCCAGAAGCGCCGTCTGGTTGCGCGTATGGACATCATTTCCAAGTTGCAACGTAGTCGGCCCGAGATTGTCCATGTCGTTGACCAATTGGTACGCACCTTGCCGGACGGCGTGCATCTCACCCAAGTCAAGCAGACTGATAAGCGCATTGAATTGCATGGTGTTGCGCAGTCATCGACGCGCGTCTCCACATTCATGCGCAATATAGAAGCCTCAGCTTGGCTTACCAATCCTGAGCTACAGGTAATTGAAACAGCCAAGGTTGGTGCAGGTTCTGAGTTTGTCCTGTTCGCAACGCAAAAAAGTATGGAGCCGGACACCGAGGTGGATGTCGTACATCGCGGACCCCACGTGGGCGTCAAGAAATGAAGTTACTCGACGAGTTTCGTCAACTCGATCCTAAGGACGTCGGCCGCTGGCCTGCGTTGTTTAGAGCGCTTGCCGTCAGCATTGTCTTTTTGGTTCTGGCCGGAATCTTTGTGTATCTGCTGCCAATCAATAACCAGATGCCTGATCTGGACCGCGCTCGCGCCGAAGAGGCACAATTGCTCAAGACGTTTGACGAACGGCAGCTGAAGGCAGCGAACTTAGACGCCTATAAAGTACAGCTCACCGCTATGCAGCGCTCCTTCGGCGCGATGTTGCGGCAGCTCCCCGGCCGAACGGAAGTGCCGAGTCTGTTGGTCGATATCTCACAGACTGGGCTTGCTGCCGGCTTGCAGGAGAAACTCTTCCAACCGGCGCCGGAAATTCGTAAAGATTTTTATGCTGAGTTGCCGATCAAGATTCGTCTGTCGGGCTCGTACCATCAGTTCGGCAGCTTCGTCAGCGGGATTGCTTCTCTGCCCCGTATTGTGACCTTGCATGACATTTCTATCGTGCCGGAGGGTAAAGATGCCGGCGGCAACCACCTGACCCTCGATGTGATAGCGAAGACCTATCGCTACCTTGACGAGGCAGAGATGGCGCCTGGCGAACACAGGCCGGCTATCAATCCACCGGCTGGGGGCAAACCGTGAACAGCGACCAACTCGGCCGATTGGCGGTTGCGATCGCGCTCGTGTCCGTGCTTGCCGGTTGCAGCGGCGGCACTGCTGAGCTTAAGAAAGAACTGGATGAGCGCCGCAAGCGCCAAGGTTCCTACATCGAGCCACTGCCGCAGATAAAAACTTACGAAAGTTTTCAATACGATCCGGCGGGTCTGCGCTCGCCATTTCAGCCCAGTGTTTCGGTTGCGGCTAGTGGCAGCGCGGGTCCTCGGCCGGACTCGCACCGCAGTCGTGAGTTTCTCGAGAACTATCCCCTAGATAGTTTGAAACTGGTGGGCACGTTGCGTCAGGGTGGGCGTACCTACGGGTTGATTCAAACCAAAGACGGTCTAGTGCATCGCATCCTGCCCGGGAACCATGTGGGCCAGAATGAGGGCCGCGTGACCGCGATTACAGACGCACGCATTAACGTCGTGGAGCTGGTGTCGGATGGTGCCGGCGGCTACGTGGAGCGTCCGGCCTCTATTTTGCTGGCCGGCAACTGACAAAGAAACTGGGGAGAGGACGGCTAT
>CAIVRI010000156.1 GCA_903908265.1 uncultured Pseudomonadota bacterium | reverse complement strand
TGAGCAAAAGAGAACTCACTGGGCGCCGCAGCCGCGCGACCCCGGCGGTTTTAGACAGTGGTCCGGCTTATGTGACGCGGCGGATTCCCTATTACGCGTTTTTGGACGAGGAGGCTCTCGTACGAATCGAGAATCAGGCCTTCCACGTACTGGAGACGGTGGGCATTGAATTTCGCGAGGCGCCCGATGCCCTCGAGCGCTGGCGCTTGGCGGGTGCGAGCGTTGCCGGCACTCGCGTACGCGCGGATCGCGCGCTGGTGCGCGCGCTCCTCGCCACCGCACCGGCGGAATTTACCCAGGTCGCGCGCAATGCAGCGCGCAGCGTTCGCATTGGAGGTCCGCATCAGGTGTTCGCACCTGTCTATGGTTCGCCCTTTGTGCGCGATCTGGAGGGTGGGCGACGCTATGGCACCCTCGCAGATCTGCAGCGACTGATCAAACTCACCCACCAGTTGGCGCCGTTGCATCACTCGGGATTTGTCACCTGCGAGCCGTGCGATATCCCGGTGTCCAAGCGGCATCTCGACATGTTGCTCGCCCATATGACGCTCACCGACAAACCGCATTTGGGCGCGATCACCGAAAGGAGTCGTGCCGAAGACAGCATTGCGATGGCGCGTCTGCTGCATGGGGAGGCGGTGGTGGAGCAGCACTGCGTCATCATGGGCAACGTCAACACCAACTCACCGTTGTTGGTTGACAAAGTGGTCACCGATGCCGCGCAGGTGTACTGCGGCGCGGGCCAAGGATTGGTGGTGGTGCCCTTCATTCTCTCGGGTGCGATGGGGCCCGTGACTACCGCCGGCGCGATCGCGCAGGCGCTCGCCGAGGCGATGATCGTCGGCGCCTATACGCAGCTGGTCCGGCCTAGCGCACCCTTCGTGTTGGGCAATTTTCTCTCCTCGATGAACCTGCGTTCGGGTGCACCGACCTTCGGCATGCCGGAGCCGCTGATGTCCAATCTGGCCATTGGTCAGTTGTCACGCCGTCTCAATCTGCCGCTGCGCTGCGGCGGGGCACTTACGGCTTCTAAAGTGCCGGATGCCCAAGCGGCGGCCGAGAGTGCCGACTCAATGCTCTCGACCGTGCTGGGTGGCGCGAACTTTATCCTGCATGCGGCCGGCTGGCTCGAAGGGGGCCTAGCGACGGGCTACGAGAAACTCGTTCTGGATGCCGACCGGCTCGGTGCTTACGAGACCGTGCTGCGCGGCTTTGCCACCGACGATGACGCACTTGGCCTCGATGCCTATGCCGATGTGGAGCCTGGTGGCCACTTCCTCGGCAGTGCGCACACCCTGTCGCATTACCGCACGGCTTTTTATGAAGCACCGCTGTCGGATTCCAATAGCGTCGAACAGTGGGAAGAGCAGGGCTCGAAGGATGCGGCTCGCCGTGCGTACGACCGTTGGAATCAGCTTCTGGAGGAATATACGCCGCCGCCGCTGGACAGTGCCGTACGCGAGTCGCTTGAAGATTACGTTGCGCGGCGCAAAAGCGAACTGCCCGATGCCTGGTATTGAATTGGAGCTTGCATGAATACCGCAACACAGACCACACCATTACCCACCCAAGCCCGCGTTGTCGTCATCGGTGGCGGCGTTGTCGGTTGCTCGATCTTGTTCCATCTCGCAAAGCTTGGCTGGAAAGACGTGGTTCTACTCGAACGCGCAGAGCTCACCAGCGGCTCTAGCTGGCATGCAGCCGGGCAGATCCACACGATCAGCTCTGATCCGAACATCAGCCGCCTGCAGGGCTACACCATCAATCTGTACAAAGAAATCGAGGCCCTGTCTGGGCATCACATCGGGCTGCACTCCACCGGTGGGTTTTACCTTGCATCCAACCGTATTTGGTACGACTACTTAAAGCGCGAGCGTTCCAAGGCGCGCACGATGGGGCTGGATCAGGAGTTCATCAGTGTGGAGGAAGTCGCACGTCGCCATCCGCTGATCAATCCCCGTCACTATATCGCCGCACTCTGGGATCCGATCGATGGGGACATCGATCCGTCAGGTGTTGTCTATGCCTATGCCAAATCTGCCCGCGCGCTCGGCGCGCAGTATTACACGCACACGCCGGCGCTCTGGACGCGTCAGCGCAGCGACGGCAGTTGGGACGTCGGCACACCCCGCGGCACCATCCACGCCGAAATGGTGGTCAATGCAGCAGGTCTTTGGGCGCGCGAGGCCGGCCGCATGGCCGGGGTACATCTACCGGTGCAGCCGATGGAACACCACTACCTCATCACCGAGGATATCCCGCTGATCACGGAGCGGATGCAATCCGGTGAGCGTCTGCCGGCCGGTATCGACTACGAGGCAAACATTTACTTCCGCCAGGAACGCAACGGCATGCTGCTGGGCACCTACGAGCCGCGTTCGACACCGTGGAAGGTCGGCGGTACGCCGGCGGATTTCGGTCATGAACTTCTGACACCAGACCTCGATCGTATTGCGGACCGTCTGGCACTGGCCTTCGAGAGGATTCCCGCACTGGCGGATGCCGGCATCAAAACCGTCGTCAATGGGCCCTTCACGTTCGGGCCCGACGGCAATCCGATGATCGGCCCGGTGCCCGGTATGACCAACTATTGGGCTGCGGTGGGCGTGATGGCCGGTTTTTGTCAGGCCGGTGGCGTCGGTCTGTGTCTGGCCGAGTGGATGATCCACGGCGCGCCCTCGATCGACGTGTGGGCGATGGATATCGCCCGCTTTGGCAATTTTGCAAGTCCCGATTGGGGCACCGTCAAGTCCTCTGAGAACTATGAACGTCGCTTCGTGATGACCTTCCCGAATGAGACGCTGCCCAAGGGCCGACGCCAGAAAACGACTAGTTTGTATGATCGCTTCGTGCAACGGGGTGCCGTTATGGGAACCTCGTTCGGGTTGGAGCACGCACTGTGGTTTGCGAAGGATCGCGAGGATGCGTTTGAAGAGCCTACCTTCTCACGCAATCGGAGCCACGACTATGTCGCGCGGGAGGTGGCGGCGGTCCGCAGTGGCGTTGGTGCGATTGAAATAGCGAACTTCGGCAAACATGAAGTGAAAGGTCCCGACGCCCGCGCTTGGCTCGGCCGCCTGCTCGCTGGCCGCTTGCCAGCGCCAGGCCGAGTCTCCTTGAGCCCGATGTTGCTACCGAACGGCAAGCTGTACGGGGACCTGACGGTCACCGCACTGACCGATGAGCACTACTTGCTGCTCGGATCGGGCGCGGCGCAGGAGATGCACCGGCGCTGGTTTGAATCCCAGCTCGGGAATGCACAGGTCGACTACGCAAACATCTCGGACCGGCTCCATGGTTTTGCTATTTCCGGCCCCCAGTCGCGGGCGCTCTTGCGTCGCGTCACCCGCGAAGACGTCTCGGCGCAGGCGCTGCAGTTCCGCGATGTGCGGCGTACCTTCGTGGGTGGCGTGCCGGTCTATCTGTTACGCATCTCGTTCTCTGGAGAACTCGGCTATGAGATCTACTGTGAGCCGCAGTTTCACCTAGCACTGTGGGAACAGCTCGAACTGCATGGCGCAGACTTAAAACTGACGCTGTATGGTGCACGGGCATTGATGAGCTTGCGATTGGAAAAGCAGTGGGGGGTGTGGACCCTTGATTACCGCCCTGACTTCACAGCAGCCGAAAGCGGACTGGATCCATTTATCGACTGGACGCGTGCATTCATCGGTCGGGACGCGGCAATCAAGGAGCGCGAGAAGGGCCCAGCGAAGCGGCTCGTGACCATGATTGTTGACGTGGACGGGCAAGATGTCGTGGGCGACGAAGCTATTCTTTGCGGCAGTGCGAGCGTTGGACACGTCACGTCCGGTGGCTATGCCCATCACAGCGGCGTATCGGTGGCGTTCGGGTATGTCGATCTTGCCTACGCTGGCGCAGGCCAGCGCCTCTTCGTGGAGATCGACGGGCAGATGCGGTCGGCGCAGGTGTCGGGTGAGCCACTTTACGATCCCAAGGGATTGCGTATGCGCGGGTAGGTGACACCTGAGGGGCCGTGATGAGCGTGCAGTTGCGCCATCATCGGTCCCGTGACCTCGACGGTGTTTGCTCAAACGCGGCACAGGGCGCTTGGGTAAGCAGCAGCATGGCTGATATTCCGAGCGCTTCAGCGGCTATACGGATTTTTTGCGTGGCCGATGCATTTATCAGTCGGGCGCCTCTTTTCATGTACGCTCAGGCTAGCGCGGTTGGCGGGCGAGCGGCGAAGCAGGGACTATGTGCAGGGAAGGAAAAAATGATTGAGTTGTATGGGATGAGCAGTCCAAACGTCCTTAAAATTACAATTATGTTGCACGAGGCTGCGCTGCCCTATCAACTGCATCATGTGGGCGTCTTTGAGGGAGACCAGTTCCTCCCGACTTTTAAGGCGCTTAATCCGAATAGTAAAGTCCCGGTTTTAGTCGATCATGGAGGGCCCGCCGGCGCCTCGCATACCGTGTTTGAGAGTGGTGCGATTCTCCTGTACCTAGCTGAAAAGACAGGAGTTGGGTTGGCGTCTAAGCCGTTGGCGCGCTCCCGACAGATGCAGTGGCTGATGCTACAGCTCACCGGTATCGGACCAATGTTTGGTCAGCTTACCCATTTCAGCCGCTACGCCCCGGAAGGGAACGACTATTCGTTAGCGCGCTATCGCAGTGAAGTCAGACGCCTGCTAAAAGTTTTGGATGAGAGGTTGAGCGATCAGGAGTACCTCTCAGATGGCTACTCAATTGCCGATATGGCTACCGTGCCTTGGATCCGGTTAGCAAGCACTATGTACCCTTGGCTGCAGGCGGACGGCGAAGGGAGGGTGCTTGCCGATTATCCGTCATTGGGGCGTTGGCTGCAGCGGGTAACTGCGCGTCCTGCAGTGAGGGCCGGTATCGAAGCGGGGGAGCGTTTCCTGCCCGAGGATATCGCCATGTTCAAAAAGGCAGGCAATGATCAGTTCGATCGATTTTTCGGGCGTGGGAAATACTTGTTGGCATGATCGATACGTTGGGATACGCGCAATCGGGTAGGTCAGGCATCGTGGGTTATCGAAGGAACCGCGTTTGGATGCAGAGGATAGTGCGCGGTGAGTGGCCTTCGCGTGCGATCGGAAGTCGGATGCGATACTGCTGATGTTTGGAGGCTAGTGATAAGGCAGGCGACGCGGTAGGGGTCTACCGTGGACTTGCCGAAACTGCTGATCGTCGCTCTGCGGTCGTTGGGTGCGACAAACAGTGAACTGTGCTCTCCGATATAAAATTAGCACCGACCGGTCGCAAACCGGGTGCCGGTTGCGACCCCAAATTGCGTGACGCTAGATACGGACTAAGTGACTAGTCAATGCATGTGTTAGTTGGTTAACCGCAAATAGCCTTCTTCCATGAATATTCGATCGAATATTTAAAAGCACTCTAGACGGGGGTGTTACTTCAGTAACTCCTGAATTGCCGCGTCGAAAGCCGGGTCAGTTGGGGTCACTGCGCTGCCGAAGTGTTGCTGCACCGTGCCGTTGGGCCGCACCAGGTACTTGTTGAAGTTCCAGCTAGGGGCTTGCGTTTGCCGAGCCAGTTCCTTGAATACTACATTGGCCTTGGCCCCCTTGACTGGCTGCGGCGCCAGCATCGTGAAGGTGACCCCGTAGTTCAAAAAGCAGGTATCAGCCGCTTCCGCTTCATCCTTGGCTTCTTGAGCGAAGTCATCGGATGCAAACCCGACGACAACCAGACCGCGGTCTTTGTATTTTTGGTAAACGGCTTCGAGACCCTTGAACTGCGGCGTGTAACCACAGTGACTTGCCGTATTGATGATCAGTAGCGGCTTGCCGGCGAAGGCAGTGCACAGGTTGACGCTCTGGGACGAGTGCAGCTTTCTAAAATCCTGGTTCAGATACGCTGAGCAGGCCGGTGCGCTTGGGAGGGGCGCTGCAGTGGCTGCGGTGGATTCGCCGTGAACGGCGAGCAGTCCGGCGATCGCAAGTAGGGCTACTTTAAATGTCATCGCATATCTCGCTTTAGCTGAGGCAGTGTTCAAGGGGTCAGTTTAACGTGTTCCCGTAGCGGCAGGAGGCGTCCCGCGGTCCGGTCAAGCAGAAAACGGGTGCAGCGATAATCCTCTCACTTGTACAGGACGGATTCCCGGAGACCGCGGACCGGTATCCGTAGCGGTCGGTGGCCGCGTCGGCGGCGCGAGGATTGGTGGACGCCTCTGGTTGCCGTCAGTCGGCGATCCAGTCGGCCGCACGTTCCGCGATCATGATTGTTGGCGCATTCGTGTTGCCGCTGGGGATCGACGGCATCACGGCGGCGTCAACGACTCGCAGGCCAGCCACTCCATGCACAGCGAGCGTCGGGTCGACCACCGCGTCGGGGTCGAGCCCCATCCGACAGGTGCCGACCGGGTGGTACAGCGTTTCGGCCTTGCGTCGGATCGCGGCGGCGAGCCGCTCGGTGTCTTCAGTGTCAGGCCCCGGATAAATCTCGGCACCCCGATACGGCTCGAACGGGGTGGCGGCCGCGATGCGCCGGCCCGTGCGGACTGCCTCGATCAGCAGCGGCAGATCGCGCGGATCGCTCAGATAGTTCGGTTGTAGGTTCGGTGCCGTGCCAGGATCGCGCGAGGAGAGCGTCAGACGGCCACGGCTTAACGGCCGCAGCGGCGTGCAGTGGATGCTGTAGCCGTGTCCGGGCAGGCGGTTGCGACCGTGATTATCCAGTTGTACGGGTGCGAAGTGGTATTGCAGGTCGGGTCTGCGATCGGTGGCGAGCGATGAGGCAACAAATGCGCCCGCTTCGGCAATGTTGGAGCTTGCCGGACCACTGCGCGTGAGCAGATAGCGGACCGCAGCCTGCAGTTGCTGCCATTGGTTGAAGTCGTAGGTGATCGGTTTTTTAGAACGGACCACGATCGTGTAGTCGAGATGATCGTGCAGATTGGCGCCTACACCGGGCAGGTTGGCCACGACGTCGATGCCTAGGGTCTCCAGATCACTAGCCGGCCCGATACCGGAGAGCATCAGCAGCTGCGGCGAGTTGATCGCGCCACCGCACAGCGTGACGGCCTCTGCGGCGATGCGCTCGGTTGCGCCGTTTGCGGATAGTTCGACACCGGTGGCGCGACCGTACTGGATCAGCACGCGGGTGACCAGCACGCCCGTTCGGACTGTCAGATTCGGGCGGGCCATCGCCGGCGCAAGATAGGCCCTTGCGGTGCTCGCACGCCGTCCGCGCCGCTGCGTGACTTGGTAGTAGCCGATGCCGGCCTGCTGCGCGCCGTTGAAATCCGCAGTGCGCGACAGCCCAAGAGTCACACCGGCCTCGATGAATGCCGCTGACAGTTCGTTGGTAAAGCGAAGGTCACTGACCGTCAGTGGTCCACCGACGCCGTGGTAGGCGTCCGCGCCGTGAGCCTGGTCCTCCGCTTTGCGGAAGGCGGGCAGTACATCGCGATAGCTCCAGCCGGGCGCGACTTGATTCCAGTGGTCGTAATCCTCTGCCTGCCCTCGCACGTAGCACATCGCGTTCATGGAGCTGGAGCCGCCGAGCACCCGACCGCGCGGCCACCACAAGCGTCGCCCGTCGAGTCCGGGCACGGGATCGGTGTGATAGTCCCAATCGATGCGAGGGTTGCGTACTAGCTGTGCGAGGCCGGCTGGTATATGGATGAATGGGTTGGTATCTGGGCCGCCGGCCTCGAGCAGCAGTACGCGACGGCGGGGGTCGGCACTCAGGCGGTGCGCGAGCACGCAGCCAGCCGAGCCTGCGCCGACAATAATGTGGTCATAGCGTTTCAGGTGGCACCAGTCCTTGCGGCCGGGTCCTTGATTCGCGACACCATTGATCAAGAAACCGCAGCCATAGCGACAGTGTGCCGCAAGCAGGCAGTGGCATGGAATCCCCCCTCGATGCGGATAGTCGCAGACGCACGCAAAGGCTGGGCCAGTGTTCCGGCGCCCTCACCCAATGGACGAGCGTGGATTCGCGCAGCCAATGGGTGCGTCAATGGTCTAAAGTGTGCGTATGTGCAAGCGTCGCTCGTTGCTGTTGCTGGGTGTTCTTTTCGGGATCGCTGTGTTTTGGTGGATCAGTACACCGACCAGGCAGCAGCGCGTTGTGCCCACCATTGCACCATTGGAGCGTCCTGCTTCTGCTGCGTTGGGGATCCCGTCTGCACCGGTGCGGCCTCGCGTGGTGGATCAGCGACCGCCTGTTGCGCGTGATGGTACAACGGTTGTTGCCCAATACGGCTTTGTCGGTGCTATTGGAGACGAGGCCGGTGGTACGCAGTATCTATTCACACGGGCCGACCAGTCCTTTTCGGTGGCCCTGGGCGGTGTCCTGGAAGGTCTGTGGCGCGTCGATAGCGTGGAGGCCGATCGCGTTCGATTGACGCGCCTGACCGACGGCATTGCGGGGGTTATTCCCTTCTCCAACGCAGGCAGTGGGTCCTTGGAATTACCCCGCGATGCCGTCGTCCTTGCAAAGCCGCCACAACCAACCAGTCGGCGCAGTTTGCGTAGCCGTCACCCGTAAGTGACGTTACAGGTCGGGATGGAAGTCCTCGAGTGTCAGGTCGTAGACGGTGGTGCGCCGAAAGAGCGGATTGCCGGACGGGAACCCCAGTGAGCCCGGCACTACGATCAGCCAATGTGCGCCCCGGCGCATGAGCGGTAGCACCGCCTGCAGACCCGGGATCAGGCGCTGCATCGGAAACTCCACCGCGGTGGCAAAGTCTGCGTTGCCGCCGCTTTGCCCAAAGGCTTCGCCCGTTACCAGCGTGCCCCGATAACGTACCCGCACGTGGTCATTGGGCAGTGGCTGCCCACCGAGTCCTTCCTCCAGTACTTCGTAGAGCACACCCGAGTCGTGTGCGATAACGCCCGGACGCTGGCGGAACAGGTCGAGATAACTGCCGTCGAGGGGCAGCGTGTGGCCATAGCGCAGGGCCCCGAAAGCGATTGCTGGCAGCAGTGCGCCGATCAGGGCGACGCACCGCCAACCGACTAGTGCCGCCGGGCGCTTTCCGCTCACGGTACGCCCGCGCCGTTGTTCACGATGGGCCATGGCACGCCACCTGGTGTCGCCGTGCAGGCCGTGTCGCTCGCAGTGGCCTTGGCGCACACCGGGATCATCATCTCGTTGTCCTCGTGCTCCACAATATGACAGTGGAATTGGTACAGGCCGGGTTGCGCGAACGCGGCGCGAATGCGGGTGACCATCGCCGGGGGTGCGTTTACGGTGTCTTTGAAACCTGCTTCATTCACAGCGGGCGGCACCGGTGATCCTACCGGCGTCAGTGGCAGCGCAACGGATCCGTCCGGATTGGTCGCCAATGCTTGGCGCTCCACGACCTTGAAACGCGTGCCGTGCAAGTGCATCGGGTGCGAGTCAACGGTGTAGTTGACGATCTCGTAGAGATTGTCTTCACCGATCACTGGCGCCAACGTGACGGGGTCGGCCCACATCTCGCGCACGGGGGCACCCGACTGCGGATCGACCGTGCCCATGATGGTGACGGTCGGTCCGAAGGGAACTGCGTCTCGGGTGGCACAGGCCGCCATCGGGTCCGGTTGGCGCTGTGGGAACGTACTCGTGCCGGTGATCGCGCCCGTCAGGTCGACTTGCACGCACACCTGGGCCGAGTCTTCTTCCGCGAGCGCCGTGCGCAAAGTCCGTAGTGGTGCTCCCACGGGGCCTGGCTCGGACGACAACTGGAGCGAGGCTACGGGGGTGCTTGGGTCCTTCGGTGTGCTGGGCGTCGGGGCCGTGACGACAAAACGCATGACCTGCATTGTGGATGCGGGATTGGCTAGATCTGCGGTTGCCAGCGGGAACGAGTTGAATGGGACGTCCGGCGCGATGTTGAGCATCTGCACGAGCGTGCCCGGGGGCAGGCCCGTGAAATCAACGATCACATCGGCGCGCTCGGCCGGCGCCATGAGCAGTCCTCGCTCACACGCCGGATCCGCCGGATCGGCGCCGGGCGCGCAGGTCACTGCAGGATTGGTGCCATTGCCAGGCAGCGCCACGCTGACACCGGTTTGGATTTTCGCGACCTTTGGTAAGAAGCCTTGCTCGGCCCCAATCTGGTAGAAGGGAATCTCCCGCCCCAAGGCGCGAACGCGATCCGCATAATCGGGCGCCAGATCATCGAGCGCCGTGCCCGGTGGCAGCGCCCACAGCGACAAGTTGAAGAAACGTGAGTCTGCCCCGGCCAGTACGCGCAAACGGTACCGCTGTGGCACCACGTTCAACGAGGGCCAGACGGCGCCATTGACAACGATGGCGTTGCCAAAAAACTCCGGATTGTGAATCGGCGGCACGTCCGAGCCTGGCGCGGGTAGATAGGGTGCCGTAAAGCCGTCGAAATAGGCGCGGGTCGTTGGGTAGAACAAGGAGCCGTCGGCATTGAAGGACCGGTCCTGCAGTGCGAGGGGGATCTCTCGGATGTTCGCGCGACACACGGCATCGAAGTTGGGATCGCAACCGGCTTGGCTCTTGCCGTTGGCGAGTTTGTACTTCTGGATCGGGTGGGTGGGGCGAGCGAGCGGGCTGCTCGCGCCCGGGAGCACACCGGAGACCGGCTTGTCCGCCACCACAACACCGTCCGCGCGTTTAAAGCTACCGCGCAGCAGATAAAATCCGACGGGTCCGGCATAGACGTTGTTTGCCGTCATGCCAAGGGTGTGGTCGTGGTACCAAGCGGTGGTCGCGGGCTGGATGTTTTGATACGCGTACGCGGCGGATCCTGGGTACAGGTTCGAGCGCAGTGTCGGCGCCTGATCGTAATGGGATCCACGGCTGGCGTAGCTCGTCGCCACGAAGCCGCCTTTTGCGGTTCTACCCGACGGCAGCCACCAAGATTCCGCGAAGCCATCACTGTACGGATCTGCTTCACTGCCGTGGACGTGCACGACCATCGGTACCGGGCCGTCATAGGGTTTGGCGAGTAGCGGATTCGGCTTGACCGGATCGGCGTAAGGGGTGCAGTCGGTGCTGTTGCTGATCAGCACACCGGTTGCCTCATTGATACAGGGCAAACGTTCCGGGTTGGCGAAGTGCAGGGTGCGATCCACCGCCAGCAAATGCGGCAGCGCCTTGCGATTGGGGCTGAGCTGAGGCCAGGGCTTGCCTGTGGCCGCGTTAATCGTCACGAGTTCGTTGATCCAACGCACGGATGTGGTCGTCTGCGAGGCGACCTCAAAGGTGTTGGACGGATAGTTGTAGGAGGACTGCGTGACGGGTACCGGTGCTACCCCAACCGGTTGCACCAACCTCCCGCCGGCCGAGTAACCATTGGGGATGGGGTCAGTGGCTAATCCGTAGCCCCACACCGTCGTCGGCGCGAACGCATCGTTGCGGCCATTGAAGGAATTCCATAGCCCGCCGGGCAGGATCTGCTGTTGGAACTGTCGAACGGCGATGTTGTAGTCGGTCTTTGGGCAGGTAGTGCCAAGGCAGTCCGAGGGTGCTCCACTGCGCGGCATTTCCGGAGGGATCATCAGCGGTATAACGTACTTCGGCACTCGCGCGGCCACCGGATCCATCGGCACCAACACCGTCTGCGCTAATGCAGTGACGGCTGATCCATAAAACAGAGCAATGCCCAATGCGTGTTGAAGTATGAAATTTAAATTTTTTTTCATGGTGTACAGGACGAATACCTATTATGTAAAAGTGAATATCAATTGCATAAAGATATTCACGGCGTGAAACATATCACGGTTTTTTTCTGATGTTTTAATGATTAAAAATTTATTCGCGTGATGATGTACAGGACACATCAAACGTAAAAATTTAAATCCAGTGAACGACGAATATCTGCAACGCGAAAGGTAGAGCGTTCTGGGCTGTCGTCTGAATGAAGGGAAATTTAGTTCCGTATTGCCGAACGTGTCGGAGCGAAACGCCCCTGGGCTCTGATAAAACGATTTCGTAGAATACTGAAGCCGCGAAAGTTTTAGATCAGCGGTGATGTGCGCAAAATAGTGCACGGCGTCGCGGATTATTTATGGCGCTGACCGCATTTGCTTGCAGGCGAACATCAACGATTTCTGGTTTCCAAGCGATAACCGGTTTCGAAGATTAGTGCGCCACCCAGAGCAATGAGCAGGAAGATGACGGTTTCGGGTGCGGCGCTGAGCCCATCCATAACTAAAAACAAGAACAGTGACAGATTGATGAGCGCGCCGAGCCAGAGCATCCACGCTCGTGCGCTGGTCTGCTGAGATATGCGCAAATGGCCGAGCATGATGGCACTGAAGAACAGCAGAAATGCCATGCTGGCCATTTTCCCCACTGCTACCAAGGGAAAATAGAGAATCAGAAGAATTACAAACACAGCAGAAATCAGCAGTGGCCGATGCGGTTTCTGCTCCAGTGCAAGACGTGAGAGTCGTGCAGAGGGATGTGCACTGATGACTAAGGTGAGAACTCGGGACGCTGTGAAAACAGAGGCATTCACAGCGGCCGCACACGCTAGCAAGGCTGCGATGGCGATCACTTTGGCGCCGACGCTGCCTGCGATCACCTGCGCAGCAGCCCCTAGCATGTTGTCGGCGTTGGCTGCTAATGCGTCAGGCGGCAAGACTTGAATCGCCACCCAGCTCACGACAAAGTAGAGCGCGCTAATGACGGCGATGGCAATGAACATCGCCCGTGGAACAGTTTTCGCTGGGTTAGCCATGGATTGTGAGGCGCTCACGACCATGCCGAAACCTTGAAAATTTATGTAAAGCATCGCGGTAGCGATTAAGACGCCGCGCCATTTGACTCCAGAGAGGCTCGGCATTAGCGGATTAATTTGCGCAATGCCAGTGGCGCTGAACCACAGGAGTGCGCAGAAGACTAGTGTGATGAGTACGCTGGCGACGCGTCCAACCCGATTGGCGCCTAGCAGATTGACGAGCGTGCACAGCACCACGAGTGTGGCGCCCAAGACTTTCAGCTGCTCAGCCGTGAGCATGGGGCCTGTCAGGACACCGATGTAAGCAGAGAACCCCGCCGCATAAAGCGCTGTGGCCAAAAGAAAGCAAAGATATAAAAAAAGATTGATCCATCCCGACAAGAGCCCCGGTCCGAAGCAGACGAGAGCGAAGCGGGCTGGTCCACCGGGCCCGGGGAAGCGCGCCGCTAGCTTGGAAATTGCGTAAACACTAAACAGGATCGCGACACTCGCCAACATGAATGCAAGCGGGAAGCGGGTGCCATCGACGAGGTAGGCGTGGCCGAGAATGGAAAATAGGCCAGAGCCCATCATGCCGCTGAGGCTCAGCGCAACGCCCGAAACCAGGCCCACTTGTGATGATTGGCGAGGTGCCGGTTGCGAAGTGCCGCGCATAGGCTTCATGCTCTCATTTGAAATTTCTTAGACGGGAAAAGGCTGCTCGTGCCGGTTAGTCCGCGGTTGCGTGCGCATACTGCGCTCGTTTGGCACGCCACTACTAGTTGAGATGTAGGGCGAAACGAAAACGTGGATTGAGGTGGGGTGAATCTGGCTCCTGGCAGAAGGATTCGGTTTGGCAGTAAGGCGGCATCGGTAGACCCTGTGACGGGCGAAGTGTCGTTTCTGTTGAAGATGCTGCAGAGGGCGCTGCGAGGCGAATTGGGTCAGCGCCTCACAGTGGCCTGCGTCGCCGCGCTTGTTGTGTTGCCTAGTTCATTCAGACGTTCTTGGTATGTCGTTGGGTCCACTGTTCTAGCATTGTCGTCCAAGCCCCACAGGGCAGGCCGGGAATACCGATGCCGAAGGCATGATTGCCGCGTTCAAAAAGGTGCAGTTCGGCGGGGACCTGCGCTTGTCGTAGCGCTGTGTATAACAGCACCGCATTATCGACGGGTACTGTCTCATCATCCGCCGCGTGGGCAATAAAACAGGGCGGGTTGGTAGAGGTAACATGTTGCTCTGGGGAACGTTGCGCAATCAGCGCAGGGGACGGGGTGTCGCCAAGCAGACAACGCCGACTGTCGTGGTGCGTATATGGGTCGCTCAGGGTCACTACCGGATAGAGCAGCGCTGCGTAATCGGGACGCGCCGAGATGTCATCGGCCGCATCGATGGGCGAGTAGACGGTTTCCTGCCAACCTGTCAGGAGGCTAGCGGCCAGATGGCCGCCTGCGGAGAAGCCCATCACGCCGATTTGCGTAGGATTGATTTGTAAGGCCTGGGCCCGATCTCGGATTAAGCGTAACGCGCGCTGCGCATCCTGCAGTGGCACGTCGCTGCGTGCTTGCCAGCCCTCGCCGGGTAGGCGGTAGACGAGGACGAATACGGTGAAGCCGTAAGGAGTGAATGCCTTGGCCACATCCACTCCTTCGTTGGCGATGGAGACGAATACGTAGCTGCCACCTGGGCACACCAACAGCGCGCGTCCATCCGGTCGTTCCGGCCTGTATACATGCAAGGTGGGGATCTCGACGCCACGTAGAAAGACTACTGGCCAATCCGCCGGCAACGTCGGAGTGTGGAACCCCGCGTGGCCAGGCGCTGCGTCTGGCCAGAGACGGATGATCTCAGCGGAGGGCCAACCGGATACTGCGGCGGCGTCAATCGGTCCCGCCACGGTGAAGGGACTGGTGCCGGCGAGCGTGAGGGCAGCGCCGCCTTGCAGCACGTGGCGTCGGTTGATGCTCATCACGACCTCTGTTTGCGTTTACTTTATGCGGACAGGGCGCCGGCGCTCAAGCGCTCAGACCAATTGCGCCGATTGCCGGCACGAACGTGCCATCGAGCACTAGTTGTTTGATGGCTTCAATGTCGGGCGCGAAATAGCGATCTTCGTCATAGGCCGGCACCCGTGCGCGCACGAGTGCACGGCTGGCTTCGAGCACTTCGGAACTCTTCTGTGGTGCATGAAACCCGATGCCTTGCGCCGCTGCCAGCAGTTCGATGGCGATGACCGCCGCGGCGTTCTCTGCCATTGGGGTGAGGCGACGGGCGGCGTAGGTCGCCATCGATACATGGTCTTCCTGGTTCGCGCTGGTTGGAATGGAATCAACGCTGCTGGGGTGGGCCAACGCTTTGTTCTCGGAGACGAGGGCCGCGGCCGTGACTTGCGCAAGCATGAAGCCAGAGTTCAGTCCGCTGTTTTCGACCAAAAAAGCCGGCAGGCCACTCATTTTGGGGTCAACGAGGATCGCGATGCGGCGTTCCGAGAGGGAGGCCATTTCGCACACTGCGAGTGCCAAATAGTCGGCCGCAAACGCCACCGGTTCAGCATGAAAGTTGCCACCCGAGAGGACATCGCCTTCGTTCGGGAAGATCAACGGATTGTCCGTGACCGCATTGGCTTCCCGGACGAGCGTGGTGGCGACGACACGCATCACGTCGAGGCACGCGCCCATGACCTGCGGTTGGCAGCGTAGCGAATAGGGATCCTGTACGCGATCGCAATCGCTGTGACTGGCCCGAATCGCACTGCCGGCCATAAGGCGGCGGTAAATGGCTGCGATGTCCGATTGTCCCGGCTGGCGACGCAGCAGATGGATGCGCGCATCAAAGGGCGTGTCGGAGCCTTTGAGGGCATCGATCGACATCGCGCCGGCGACCACTGCGGCGGCATACACGTCTTCAATCTTCAACAGGCCGACCAGAGCCAAGGCGGTGGAGACTTGGGTGCCGTTCAACAGCGCTAAGCCTTCTTTTGGTCCGAGTTCTACGGGCGCCAAGCCCGCTTGCGCAAGCGCGGTTTTCGCGCTGACGACTTTTCCACTGATGCGCGCATGGCCGTAGCCCAAGAGCACCGCCACTAGGTGGGCGAGTGGGGCCAGATCGCCCGAAGCGCCAACGGAGCCTTGGCCGGGGATGCACGGATAGATTTCGTGCTCTAGCAAGGTCATTAGTGCCTGCAAGGTCTCAAGGCGTATGCCCGAGTAGCCCTGTGCGAGGCTGGCGATCTTTAACACCATGATCAGACGCACGACTTCATCGGCGAGCAGTGGACCGGTGCCGGCGGCATGCGATAGCACAATATTGCGTTGTAGCTTGCGCAGGTCGCTGTCGGGAATACGCGTCTGGGCCAACAGGCCAAAGCCGGTATTGATGCCATACGCGGTCTCACCGCTGGCGATGACCTTGTCGACAACTTTGACGCTGCGTTTGATCGCCGCGATGGCGTTCGGCGTCAGGGTCAGACGCACCGGATGGCGGTAGACCTGTCGCAGGGTCGCCAGATCGAGGTCGGTTGCACCGATCGACAGGGCAAGGGATCGGGAACGCTTCTTGGTGGATGCCATAAGTGCCTCGGCGCAGCAGCAGAACCGGCCACGCCGGCGGCGTGCTTCGGGATATTCTATAAGACCCCGCGCAATCGAGCGCGACCCATACGCGGGTACGGAGGGTCGATCTGAGGGGGGCAAAGGGGCCTGTTCAGGTCTTTTATGTGCAAGGGACCCCGCGCCGGCGCTGCCAGTTCGTTATAGTTCCGTCGCACGCAACGGGCGCGCGGCGTCCGTTCTTACCTTATCAAGGAGCACTCATGTTTT
The DNA here is from genome assembly GCA_903908265.1 of uncultured Pseudomonadota bacterium. GTDB lineage: Bacteria > Pseudomonadota > Gammaproteobacteria > Steroidobacterales > Steroidobacteraceae > CAIKZZ01. Next base: position 5,584 of record CAIVRI010000156.1, on the reverse strand, counting down.
CGCACGTGATGATCGGCACAAATGATCTGGATCGCGCCAGGGCGTTTTATGACGCCACCCTGGGTGCGCTAGGCATTGGCCCGGCCCACCTCGATGGAAACCGGATTTTTTACCGCAGTCCGACCGGGGTTTTTTGTGTCACCAAGCCGATTAACGGCGAGCCGGCTACGGCGGCCAACGGCGGGACCCTCGGGTTTGCCGTGACCTCGGCCGAGATGGCCGATGCGTGGCACACAGCCGGCATCGCGGCGGGTGGTACGACGTGTGAGGGGCCTCCGGGGGTGCGTGAGGGTAGTGTGGGCAAGATGTATTTGGCCTACCTGCGCGATCCGGATGGCAACAAACTATGTGCGTTACTGCGCCTCTAAGCCGATAGGCCGCAACGAGCCTGCGGGCGTCGCTGCCGGATGGGCGGCGTCCTGTTCTCGGCGGCGGGGCCGGTAGTTATGGACGGGGGGGCGCCGGCGACGGGCGCCCCGCGGCTTTCAAGGCCTCGGCTGGGCGATCCGCCCGTGCGTTGCGCCGCGCGCTCCGGTAAGGTGCGCCCCCGACTGGAGCGCACATTGACCACGATTTTGATGACCGCCAGAGCACGCTTTGAAGCTGCTCGCACGATCCCGAACGCCGGGGATCCCCGCCTGGCGCGGCGCCACGGGCATGGTTTTGTGGTGGACGTGTCGGCACGACTGGCGCCCGCGGCCAAGACCCATCCAATCGAGCCGGTGGGCTTTTTGTCAGCGGCCCTGCAGCAGGCCGTGGCGCCCTTGGATTATGCGGATCTCGACCAGGTCTTAGACGATCCCTCGGATGTGGGCATCGCGCGGTACCTCAGTACGGCGCTGGCGGGAATAGACGTGGAGCGGATCGTGGTCAGCCCCACCCCGACCTTGCGCTTGGAGTGCGAGCCGGCCAGTCGCCTGTGGGTGGTGCGCCGCTATGCGTTCGAAGCTGCGCACTTCTTGCCTCACGTGCCGCCCGGTCACAAATGTGGTCGCATGCATGGCCACTCTTTTGAGGTCCTGCTGCGGGCCCGGGGCGCTAGCGCCGGTGCGTTGGATCAGGCTTGGGCGCCGCTTGGCGACTGCCTTTCGCATTACTGTCTCAACGATCTCGACGGTCTCTCCAATCCCACCAGTGAGTGTCTCGCCCATTGGCTGTGGGAGCGCTTGCGGACACAGGTGCCGACGTTGGCGAGTGTCACAGTGTATGAGACCGGCCGGTGTGGCGCGACCTATGATGGGGAGCGTCATGCGATCTGGCGGGCATTGACCTTTGATGCCGCGGTGCAGTTGCCGGGACTGCCGGCTGGCGATGTGCGGCGGCGCACCCACGGCCACACCTATCGGCTACGACTGCATTTGAGTGCACCACTCGATGCGGTCCTCGGCTGGGCGATGGACTTTGCGGACGTGCAGCTACTGTTTGCGCCGCTCTATGACGTGCTCGATCATCATGCGATGAGCGAACTCGACGGGCTGCCCTCGCAGAGCACAGCCGATCTGGCGGGCTGGATTCAGGCACGCACCGCGCCGTTGTTGCCTGCGCTGTGCCGCATTGATCTGGAAGAGACGCCCGGTAACGGGGTGATTCTGGCGTGGAGCCCGGCCGAGATCTTCTTGCTCTAGGCGCTTTGCGATGGTGGGAAGCGCAGTGCCGTGTACGCGGCCAGATGCTGGTCGCGGCTGCCGAAGCGGATGCCGGCCGCGACGAGGCGGCGGAAGTGGTGGCTGATCTCCATCTCCTCCGTGACGCCCATACCGCCATGCAGTTGCACTACTTCCTCGCCCACATGTTGCGCCGTCTCACAGGCGATCACTTTTAGTGCAGCGATCGTCGTGCGCCGGAGCATCGGCTCCCCGTCGAGACGGGCGGCAGCAACAAACACCATGGTGTGCAGTTCTTCGACTTTAGCCAGACACCCGACGACCCGATGCTGAAGCGCTTGGAAGCGACCGATCGGACCACCGAACTGGTTGCGGGTTTTCAGATAGTCGATCGTCAAGGCGATACTGCGCTCCACGCTGCCGAGTGTCTCGGCGGCTAGCGCGAGGATGCCGACATCCACGGACCATTGCACGGCTGCCGCGTCGTGGCTAATCAGAGTGTCCGCGGTCGTCGCCTGTACATCCGTCAAGTGCAGATCTGCTGCACGTTGTCCGTCCACGCTGGTGCAGGGCACGGCCAAGAGCCCCGCAGCATTCGCGGGAATCAGAAAAAGAGTATCCGCAATCGTACTGCCCGCGGTGCAGGCCGCCAACAAGAATTGATCCGCGCACGGCGCGTGGTAGACCACACGCGCCGTTCCCGAGAGCCGGTACGCGGCATCGTGGCGCGTTGCCTGGAGGACGGTGTAGGGGGACTCGAATGTCGGTACGGCGATGCGGGTGCCGGCGGCCAGAGACGGCGCGAGGCGGGTGCGCAGCCCGGCTGGGGCGAGACGCGCGAGCGTCAAATTGGCCACCAAACTGCTGCCGATGGGCTCCAGGCACAGGGCCGCACCGGTGGCACGCGCGATCAGTGCCAGTTCAATGGCCCCGCCGCCGAGGCCGCCGTCGGTATCGGCCAGCATGGTGGCCGGCACGCCCAGTTCCGCCAACACGGTCCATAGTGCACGCGACCAACCGGTGTCGGAGTGCAGGGTGCGCTTGCGGGTGGCGAAGTCTGCTTGCTCGCTCAGGCAGCGATGCAGCGCATCGGCCAGCAAGGTCTGTTCTTCGGTGAAGTCGAAATTCATTTGCGTGTCCTCAGAGCCCAATCATCGACTGCGCGACGATGTTGCGTTGAATTTCGTTGGAGCCCCCGAAGATCGACAGCTTGCGTAAGTTCAGGTAGCTCGCCGTGACACCGCGCGTGAGCGCATCCTCGGTCAGCGCGGCATCGCCCGGCCCCACGACCAGGGGTAACGCCTGCCGCCCGAGCGCCTCCATGGTGAGTGCGCTGATGGCTTGGCGTACTTCTGAGCCTCGGATTTTGAGTATCGAGGGCGTGGTCATGTCGGGTTTGGCGGCCGACAACATGCGTAAATTGGTGTGCTCGAGGACCTCGAGGTCGATCTCCAGGCGGGCCAACTTGGCACGAAAGCTCGCGTCCTCCATGAGCGGACGGCCGTCGCGTGTCGCTGCCTGTGCAATTCCTAACAGTCGGGCGAAGTCGCGCTTGGACCAAGGCACGCCGGCAATATTGGTGCGTTCGTGGACCAACAGAAACTTAGCGATCGTCCAGCCTTCGTTTTCAGCGCCAACGCGTTGGCTGACCGGTACGCGGACGTTGTCGAAGTAGATGTCGTTGACTTCCGGGGTGCCATCGAGCAGCACGGTTGGCCGTACCGTAATGCCCGGCGTCTTCATGTCGATCAGCACGAGGGAGATACCGCGCTGCGCCTTCACGGTAAAGTCTGTGCGCACAAGACAGAAGATCCAGTCGGCATACTGGCCGAGTGTGTTCCAACACTTCTGTCCATTGATGACGTAGTGATCACCGTCGAGTACCGCTGCGGTCCGTAACGAGGCGAGGTCGGAGCCTGCGCCGGGCTCCGAGTAGCCCTGGCACCACCACGTCTCGCCGGTGAGGATGCTAGGGAGAAAAGTGCGCTGTTGCTCGGTTGTGCCAAAGCGCATCAATACGGGCGCGAGCATACGCACGCCGAAGGACAGTTGCGGTGGCGCACCGGCTAGCGCGCACTCCAGTTCAAACAGATACTGGCGCACCGGCGCGGCATCTTGGCCACCAAAAGCGGCGGGCCAATAGATGGCCCCTAAGCCTGCTTTATACAGAATCCCCTGCCAGGTACGGATATCGGACGGTTCGATCTTGCCGCCGTTGAGCAGGCGCTGGGCCATGGCCGCGGGCAATTGTTCGGCCACAAACGCCCGAATATGATCCCGGAAAGCGAGGTCCTCGGGCGCAAGTTCTATATTCACGGCGCCTCCACGTAACGTTTGACGAGGCGGTACAGGAATTCGCGGCCTTCCATCAACGACTGGACCGAGAGGTATTCATTCAGGCCGTGGATATGGCCGAGGTCTGGGCCCACAAAGACCGGCTCCACGCCGTAGGTGGGAATGCCCACAGCGTTCAAGAACGCGCCATCGGTCGCGCCGGGTTGCAGCATGGGCAGTACTGGCAGGCCGGGCCAAAATTCTGCGGCCAGTGCTTCGATGGGCTGCAGGATTGAGCGGCTGAGCGGTGGGGCCGCGGCGGCTGCTGAGCCGGTCGCGACGCGATCGTTGCCTCGTTCTGTCGGTATGGTGACGGCGACAGCGGCATTGCCGATGACTTGTTCGAGCGTCTGCCGTACCGCTTCGGGCGAGGTGCCCGGATAAATGCGGCAGTTGACGGTGGCGCGTGCGCGCTGGGGCAAGGCGTTGGGCGCGTGACCGGCAGAGAGCATCGTAGCTACGCAGGTGGTGCGCAACATGGCGCTCCAGGAGACGTCCGCGTCGGAGACGATCGCGATGGCCTTGGTGTCGTTGGGGTCTTTCAGGAAGGCCCGCATCGCTTGCGCGATGTGGGTATCCCCTTTCGCCGCGCTGATGTCGGCCATGGACGCAAAGTAGCCACGGTTGGCATCGCCAAATTGCGCGGGAAATTCGTATTGACCGATTTTGCTCAACGCCGCGGCCAGTGTGTAGATCGCATTGTCCTTGCGGGGTCGGGAGCTATGGCCACCCGAGTTGGTCACTTCGAGTTGATAGTTCACTGGTAATTTTTCGGCCGCCTCGACTTCGAGTGCAACCCGATGGCCGCTGGCATCGAGTTCGCCGAACGCGCCTTCATTGAGCGCAAACTCGGCGGCGATCAACTCTGGCGCATGCTGGCTGAGCCACTGTGCACCGTTCAACTGTCCGCCGCCTTCCTCACCACAGGTCAGCGCCAGTTTCAGAGTGCGGGCAGGGACGTAATGCTCCGCCTTCAAGCGCACGAACAGGTCAGTCCAGATGGCAGCCTCGGCCTTGTCGTCCATGGCGCCGCGGGCATAGAAGTTGCCGTTCTCTTCGATGAGCGTGAACGGATCGCGGGTCCAGTCCTCGCGCTTAGCTTCGACCACATCAATATGCGCGAGCAGCAGAATGGCCTTGCGGCTCGGATTGGCGCCCGGGTAGATCGCGACCAGTCCACCGTCTTTGGGGTAGGCGGGGTCACTGAACAGATGTAAGTCGGATTTTGCGATGCCCGCGCGTTCGAGGCGGGCCGCCATTTTCTCGGCAGCGGCCGTGCAGCTGCCACCCGAGTAGGTGGTGTTGGTTTCCACCAGTTCTTTATAGAGCGAGCGGAATCGAGCGATGCCCTCGGGCGTATCTTGTGGCGGCGCGGCTGCGGCCGTCAGGGTCAGGGCCAGCAGTGCGGTCAGTGCGTAGTGGTGCTTCATGGGGGCTCCAAGCGAGAGGGCGCCGACATTTAATGCCCGTCATCGCCGGAACGCAAACGCTGCAGCGTCAGGCCCTGGTCCGGTGGCCGCAACGCGGCTCGATCCGGGCTGACGAGGGGCTAGAAGAGCGCGATACTGGCCCTTAATTTGGCGACGGCAGTCTAGGATATGGCGAAGAGTCAACACGTCACGGAGACGCCGGCGACGGCCTTTCTT
>CAIVRI010000155.1 GCA_903908265.1 uncultured Pseudomonadota bacterium | reverse complement strand
TAGCGCGGATTGGGACGGCGATGACCTGCTCGTCCGGGCCCTCTTCGATCGCGCGCTGTGGCCGCAGCGCTTCACGCGTGGGTCGCTGACGATCGGCCTGTCGGCGGTGTTGGCGCTCCCAGCGGGCGGTTTGTCCTACCATGCGCTCGCCCACCCGCGCGACGTGCCTGATTTTCACGACGCGCGTGCACGACAGGCTGCGCTCGGCGTCTTAGTGAGTAAATGAATGCGCATGATCCAATTTGGAATCGATCGACTCGCCAGTGAGTCCGTTTGGTCAGACCGTCTCCGGGGTCGACGGGTGGCTTTGCTCGGGCACCCCGCGTCGGTTGACGCGCAACTGACCCATTCCTTGGATGTGCTGGCCACCCTGCCGGGTGTTGCGCTCAGTGCAGCGTTCGGGCCGCAGCATGGTTTAAAGGGCGACCAGCAAGACAACATGAAAGAGACCGCCGATGACCGTGATGCGGCGCATGGCATTCCCGTCTTCAGTCTGTATGGCGAGGTGCGTCATCCGACCGCGGCGATGCTGGAGACCTTTGATGTATTGCTCGTGGACTTGCAGGATCTGGGCTGTCGCATCTATACCTTCCTGACCACGCTCCGTTACGTGCTCGAAGCGGCCGCCCGCACGGGCAAAACCGTGTGGGTGCTGGACCGGCCAAATCCGGCCGGCCGGCCCGTGGAAGGGCTGGCGCTGCGACCCGGTCAGGAAAGCTTCGTTGGCGCCGGCCGCTTCCCCATGCGCCATGGACTGACGCTGGGCGAGGCCGGTGACTGGTTCCGGCGAGAATTGCAACTCGACGTCGACTATGACGTCATCCCCATGACCGGCTGGCAACCGGATGCTGCGCCCGGTTACGGGTGGCCCGTCGGCGCGCGCAGTTGGGTCAACCCCAGTCCCAATGCGGCGAGTTTGTCGATGGCGCGCGCGTATGCGGGCACGGTGCTGCTCGAAGGCACTACCCTGTCGGAAGGTCGGGGGACGACGCGGCCGCTCGAGGGTTTGGGAGCCCCTGGGCTGGATGGCACCGCGCTCTTGACGGAGATGCATCGCTTGGCGCCGGACTGGTTGCGCGGCTGTCGCTTGCGACCGTGCTGGTTTGAGCCCACCTTCCACAAACATGTCGGCCAGCTCTGCGGCGGGTTCCAGATTCATCTGGATGACCCGCGCTATGACCCGGTCGCCTTTCGTCCGTGGCGCTTGATCGCAGCGGCTTTTAAGGCGATCCGTCGCCTGCACCCTGACTACCCGCTGTGGCGCGATTTTCCGTACGAATACGAAACCGGTCGGCTGGCCATCGATGTCATCAACGGTTCGTCGTTGCTGCGCGATTGGGTGGACGACCCTACGGCCCAAGTCGGCGATCTCGAAGCGTTAGCGCGTATCGATGAGAGTGCTTGGGTGCAGGAAATGGCGCCGCACCTGCGGTATCGCTAAATCAGTGCGTGTCTGTAGGGATCGGGAACCCGCGCTTGCGCATCAGGGCGGCAATGCCGGGGTCGCGACCACGAAACGCGCGGTACGCATCGGCCGGATCGACGGTGTTGCCGACGGCAAGTACTTCCTTGCGCAAGCGCGCAGCAACCGTCGGGTCATAGGCGCCGCCCGCTTCGGTAAAGGCTTCCCAGGCATCGGCTGAGAGGGTGTCGGACCACAGGTAGCTGTAGTAACCGGCAGAATAATCGTCGCCTGCAAACACATGCGCAAATTGCGGCGTGCGATGGCGCATGACGATCTCCTCTGGCATCCCTAAAGCGGCGAGCGTGTCGTGTTCGAATGCGCGGGGGTCCACCTTGGTCTCGCCGAGCAAATGCAACTTCATGTCGATCAGTGCGCTGGAAAGATACTCGACCGTCTTGAAGCCCTGATTAAAAGTCTCTGCGCTGTGAATTTTGGCAACGAGCGCCGGCGGAATCGGCGCGCCGGTCTGGTAGTGCAGGGCAAAACGCTGCAATACCTCGGGCGTCGATAACCAGTGCTCGAGCAATTGAGAGGGGAATTCAACGTAGTCACGCGCCACTGACGTGCCCGATAAGGTCGGGTAAGTGACGCTGGAATTGAGGCCGTGCAGGGCATGACCAAACTCGTGGAACAGAGTGACCGCATCTTCCCAACTGATCAGCGTCGGCTCGGTGCCTTCACCGTGGATGAAGTTGGCATTGTTGGAGACGATGGTGGTGATGTTGCCATCGAATCGTTCCTGCAAACGGTACTCGTTCATCCACGCACCGGAGTGCTTGCCGGTGCGCGCATAGGGATCGAAATACCAAAGTCCTACATGCTGCCCGTCCCGTTTGACCTCAAAGACCTGCACATCGGGTTGCGCAACAGGGACGCTGCCGGCGGGGACGGGGCTGAAGGTAAACCCGAACAACTGTCCCGCGACCCAGAACATACCTTCGCGTAGTTTTTCCAACTGTAGATAGGGTTTGACGACGTTGGCATCGAGGTCGTACTTCTCCTGTCGCACGATCTCGGCGTAATAGCGATAGTCCCAAGGTGCGATCCGAATGTGCGGCTGTCCGGCCGCATCCGCTTGCCGATCTGCAATCGCTTGCATGTCCGCCACTTCTTCGTGTACCCGTGCGACCGCAGCCGGCCATACGCGCTCCATCAGATCGAGAGCGTGCTCCGGCGTCTTGGCCATGGTGTCTTCGACCCGCCAGTGGGCGTGGGTCGGATAGCCGAGTAACTTGGCGCGTTCTGCGCGCAGCGCGAGAATTTGGGTGATGGTCGCGTTGGTGTCATGGGTATCACCGTTGTCGCCGCGCTGCACGAACATGCGCCACACTTTCTCGCGCAGATCGCGCCGCGTGGAATAT
>CAIVRI010000154.1 GCA_903908265.1 uncultured Pseudomonadota bacterium | reverse complement strand
TGGGAGTGAGAAGTCAGTGTTGAGGCGAATACGATCTCGATGAAGAGGCATTAGTTGCGGTCATGGGATTTGGTGTCTTTATTCATCGCTCAGATTCGATTTACGACGACAGTCCGGCCGAGCGTTATCAATTTCCCAGTCAGTATCTAGGTCGTGTTGAGGCATGCGTTGGCGATTGGATTGTCTACTACGAACCGAGAAAGGTCGCAGAGACTCGTGGTTATTTCGCCGTCGCAAAAGTTCAGCGCGTAATTCCTGACCCTTCCGCTTCCGGCATGTTTTTGGCTTTGATAGAGCCCGAGAGCTATCTCGACTTCGCCAATCCCGTACAGTTTAACGACGCGAACGGTCCCGTTGAACGGGGCGTGTTGAACGAACAAGGCAAGATTTCCGGTCGTGCTCAGTCAGAGCCGGTCCCAGAAAACTGCACAGGGCGATAAGTGGAATTTCTGCCTGACGGCGGGCACGCTGTGCCCCGCGAATCAGGAGAGACCATGACAAGACGACCGCGCCGGAACCACACACCGGGCTTCAAGGCTAAGGTAGCGCTTGCCGCCATCAAGGGCGATCGAACGCTGATTGAGCTTGCGGAACAGTTCGACGTTCACCCCAATCAGATCACGACGTGGAAGGCTCAGCTTGAGGGCGGGGCTGCCGATGTTTTCGGTCCAGGCAGCGGCAATGGAGCGACGCCGCCTGCCATCGACGTGAAGTCGCTGCACGCCAAGATTGGAGAGCTGACGCTGGAGAATGATTTTTTAGAGGGTGCGCTCACCAAGGCGGGATTGCTGAGCGCAAAACGATGATCGACCGTGCGCACGATCTCCCGATCACGAAACAGGCGGAAGTTCTCAACATCAGCCGTGGCAGCGTCTACTACCTGCCACGTCCGGTGCCGGAAGCCGACCTTGCGATCATGCGTCGCCTCGACCGGCTGCATCTGGAGTTCCCCTTCGCCGGTTCGCGGATGTTGCGAGGTCTGCTGGCCGCCGAGGGGTGCAAGGTCGGGCGCCGGCATGTGAAGACGCTCATGAAGCGGATGGGGATAGAGGCGCTCTATCGCCGGCCGCGCACGACGAAGCCCGAGCCCGGCCACAAGATCTATCCGTATCTACTTCGTGGGATGACAATCACGCGGCCGAACCATGTGTGGGCGATGGACATCACCTACATCCCGATGGCCCGTGGCTTCGTCTATCTGGCTGTCGTGCTCGACTGGGCAACCCGCCGCGTGCTGTCGTGGCGGCTGTCGATCACTATGGAGGCGGCATTCTGCGTCGAGACGCTGGAGGACGCCTTGGCTCGCCACGGCAAGCCAGACATCTTCAACACCGACCAGGGTTCGCAGTTCACGGGCTCAGCCTTCACCGGCGTACTCGCCAACAACGGCATTGCGATCAGCATGGACGGCAAAGGGGCTTGGCGGGACAACGTGTTCGTCGAGCGGCTGTGGCGCAGCGTCAAATACGAGGAGGTCTATCTCAAAGCCTACGACAACGTCAGCGAAGCCCGCGCATCGATCGGCCGCTACCTGGACTTCTATAATGGCCGCCGGCCGCATTCGAGCCTTGACGACAAGACACCAGATCAAGCCTACTTCAACCTGCTGCCAATCCGCATGGCAGCCTAACCCCGGCAGAGGCTCCACTTATCGACGCGGAGAATCTGTTCAGACAACCGGGACCAGCTCAGT